>NZ_JACJRY010000041.1:0-54785 GCF_014697485.1 Anabaena sp. FACHB-83
GATAAGATATCGGGCATGGGCTTGTTGTGGCTTTTGAGTTGTCGTTTGGGAAGACAATAACTCTACTACATCAGCCCTCTCTCTTCATCCTCTTATTTTGGCGAAGGTATTGTTAGCATCAATACTAATTAAACCTTGTTGTTGTAATTTTCCTAACAATCTTGTAATGGTAACTCTGGTAGTACCGCAAGCACTTGCTATATCTTCATGAGTCAAGCGGACGCTTAAGCGAGTCCCTTCTTCTACTGGTTCACCAATTTCCTGTTTGAGAAGTTCTAATAAATGTTGTAAACGGTCTTCGACTAATTGCTTTTTGGAGATGACTAAAAATGATTCTGTTTGTTGTAATCGTTGATTGATTTTGGGTAACAAACTATGACTCAATGCTGGTGTAACTGATAGTTCTGACAGATAAATTGGTACTAACTCCACATCTGATAAAGCAGTAGCTTGGTAAATGGATAGAGAAGTCATCCCAGAACCAAACACCATTTGTGTTTTTGCCAATCCTAACAAGATTTCTTCGCCAGTTTCACAAAATGTACTGAGTTTGACTAAACCTTGGAAAATATACCAAACCACTGAGTTATTGAGAGGAATCGTTTCACCTTTAGAATATTTGTATCGAGGGCGATTTTGGATGAACTCGCTGTAACTCTCGGTTGATTGTAATTCTGTTTGCTGGCGATCGCTAATATTCCGCAGTAACCAGAGTAAATTAATAGCCTTACCTTCCGGGTTACGGATGACTCTGACTGTGAAAGCTGCGTCAAAATACTCGCCATGACGTTGTTGCAAGCGAATAATTAACTCTTTTGTTCTATCTGCTTGATATAGCTGATGGAGTTCTTGGCGAAAGTGCTGTCTTTCTTCTAAACAAACAAATTGAATTATAGCTTTGCCGATGAGAAATTTTTTGGGAATGTTCAGTAATTTCGTTGCAGCTATGTTGGCGTTTTGAATAATCCCCGCTTTATCAGTGACTAAAGAGCCATCTGGCGCATACTCAAATAAATTTTGGTAATTTTGGCGTTCGGTTTCCAGTAAAATTTGTGTTTCTTTAAGTGCTTCATTTTGCTGATACAGTTCTTTTGCTGCTAACTGTAACATCTTGGAATTACTATAAAGTTCTTGATAAGCCTGGGGTAGCATATCGGCAGGAATCCAAGGTAAAATACTAGCAGTTTGGTGCAAATCTGCTAGAGGTTTGTGCAAGGCTTCTAAACGTTTGATAAATAATTTTATATTCATCTTGTCGTCCTGCTATTTGCCAATACGGTTCAGTTAATGAGATGAGATTTGATTTCTCAATTTCTGCTCTACCTATTAGATAATGAGCAAGATTTGGGGGATGCTCCCCCAAACCCCCTCCAAAATTATTCTTTCGTTTTTTGTTGAGTCATTATTTTTTGGTTTTGTGGTGATTTAGGTTTCTTATCTGAACCGTATTGTGCTATCTGCTTGCATATATCAAGAACATCAAAATTTAAGGATTCTATTAACCAACATAATTGGTCTGATAAACTGCGTAATGATGCTTTTTATCAGAGATATTTAGTATTAGATTTATTTGAAATATTAGAATTGATTATTTTTAATTTATGCTCATCAAGATACTACAGATAGTTTATTTATGGAGACTTGGCTATTTGATAAAGTTAGGTCAATTATCATATTTCATATATAATATTACCAAATAATTTATCAATTTTTGCCTTGCCTATCTTGTCACTTTTGTTCACATATCAAATAGAACTTTTATATATTTAATATTGAGCATTTTTTAGGATTTAGGATAATCCATGAACATAGATTCAGTCTAAATTTATATTACAGCCTACTAGTAGTTATTGCTTTTACTTTTGTGATAAAAGTTTAGAATTGGCTCAAAAATCTGTAATAAAGTGGCTAAAATGAGACTGCGATCGCACAAATAAATATTTATGAGATACTTTCTCAGTATTCAAAATAATCATTTTAGCTCCCCGACTGTTGATAAATCGGGGATACTGTTATTTACAAATGATGTAGAACTGCTTTAGCTCAACGATAGTTGTGAATCTTATCGCTAACTTCTATCAAAAGAATAAACACACTACTACCGCAGGTATAGCTTTACCAATAGCCAAGCTTATACTAAGCTAATCAGGATATAAGCTGCACTATTGAAATTGTACATAAATGACTTAAACTCTCTCCTCTGCCCCTCTGCTCCCCTGCGGTCTAAACTGCAAACTAAGTGCTTAATAGCTTACCGTAAACCATCATTATCAATAGCACTATAGCTATCGTTGGCTAAAAGTCCTAACCAGGGGTCAGAACTAGGAGTCAAAAAAAGTTGCGCGTAAACTTTCTCATTCAATTCGGCTACATCACTAGTTTGGGCTTCTTGGGTAAACCATTGATGAATTTGGCTATGCAACATATATTCATTTCTGATGGAATCTAAAGCCATCAAATTTTCAAATTGATTGACGATTTTTTGCAAATTTTCAGATTCAGTTTTGGTTGATGAGAATTTTTTGGCGCTGATTAAAGCGATGCTATTTTGATCGAGTTTGGCATCAGTGGCATAAAGTTGAGCAATTTTATTCCAAGCTTCTTGGTCGGTAATTGCTGCTAAGTTATTGCGATTTGCTTCCGCACCAGGACGTAAAGCACTCAGCATCGGAGTTTCGACGGCCATTTTTGTTACCGCCAAAGAACCTGCGACTTCTGCTGTGGGTGATGGGTTATCTACTAATCTCGGAGGAGTTTGAATCCCCAAGCGGGATAAATCAGCAGTCCATTGAGTTTGGATTGCATTTAGGCGATCGCTATGGTATTTCCTTAAAAAAGCCTGACGTTGAGCAGTAGGAAGTTTACTGTATTCTTTGGCTGCAACTTCAGCTTGTTGTAGCTGGCGTAAAAAAGCTTTGGGGCCGTACAGTCCCGGAATGGCATCAATCGGACGACCAGAAGCATCTAATATATAGTGAATGCTGTTGCCTGTAATGGTTCGTTCTAGTTTGCGACCATCCCCAAAATCAATGGTCACTTTGGGTACAGGTCTGACTGATTGCCAATGTAAAATAAAACGATTTTGTAAAGCTTGAGAAATTGCCGCATTGGGATATAGTGCTACACGAAAAAACCGACTATTGGCACAGCTTAAATCTTGATCTAGCCTGCCTAACAACCGCAGAGATAAAATAGGTTTACCACTAGCCTTGGCGGCGGCTTTGGCTGCTTCTAAGTCAGTGTACCAATACAACCGCGAAGCATAACAATCTCGCTGTTGACAAAGTTGATCTAAGGCGGCGCGAATTTGCGGATTTGGCACAACTGCACCGGAAGAACTTGTATTGAGTTCAGTTTTGTGAGTATTGAGGAATTTTTGCAATCCCTGGCTTCCCTGTTTTCGCAGCACAGTCACTTCTTGAGATAGTGCAGCAGTTTCACTAGTTGATGTTTGTGCTTGGGCGGTTGACCAAAAGTTTACAATCACCAAACTCAGAACAAAGGCTTTTGTGAAGTTTTTCAATGTCATATATTCCTAGATAAATAGAAATTGCAGTACTAAAAGACATTTATTTTGTGAGTCTAAATCAGCAGATTCAGATGTTATGTTTATAACTCAACTCCGGTTGCGATCGCCAAATGGAAATTTGAGTGAGTAGCTATTCAATATAAAGACTTTATATCCAATTTTAAAGTTTCTGCTTTTAATCAAACTTGATCAAGCTGATATACGTCTATTGATTAATGGTTAATCAAAACTTGATGTAGATAACATAATCAACATAATTATTGATAAAAACTTTATATATTGATACCCTGTCAATCCTTAAATATGCGAATAAATTGCAGCCTGATAAATATTAATAGACGTAGTAAAATACGTAATTTTGCTCTTCAGAGATGACTAACTATTCTCTTAGTATTGCTGATAGTTGCGTTGCTCCAAGTTGTGAATCAATCCCATATTTATTATATCAGTGTGCATCTATCAGTTGATTTTCTAATTGTTTTTTAGATGAGTTTTATTTCAAAGATTGCTTTTAAATAGCAGCACTTATTCTGTCTTATTTATGAAGATAAAACTCGGAAATTTAATAGCACAACGCAACACTAATCTGAAGTCCAACCAACACTAAACCACTGCAATGAAACAATATACTTGTCCTTTACTAGCACTACTTTTAAGTGTAGTCTCTAGTTTTATTTGCATTCCTTGTCGCGCTCAAGTTAACACAGAAGCTAAAGCAACTGAATTAGATAGTAATGTTTCATCTGAAAATACATCATTGACGAATGATGAGCGATCGCTAGTTGATAATGCAGACAATTCTGCAAGTGTTAAATCAACAACTGTATCTGAAACTGCTGAGAATACAGTTGCGGTAACTAATAACCCTACCAAGCCTCAGCCGACATTTCGCGTTCCCATCAACAGTAGAATTTTTGCGGCTCCTTCGATGCGGCAGTAGAATTAAAGTTGAATTTAATTAACTCAAATCCCCGACTTTGTGATTAAGTCGGGGATTTATTTATTTATACATAATTTATAATACAATACGGTTCAGTTAAGAGAATAGTAGGTTGGGTGTAGCGATAGCGTAACCCAACAAAGCCTTGAAAATGTTGGGTTCCGTTCCTGTACTCAATCGAAAAACGCTGTATTAAGACTGCTGTAGCAGAACTTGTTCATAACGTTTTCCAGCAATATCCCAGGTGAATTCTGTTTCTACTAATTGTCTACCTTGTTCAGATAATTCTGAACGCAGTTGGGGATGATCAAATAATTGACTAATAGCTGTGACATATTCTGCTGGAGTGTTAGCTCTCAAAGCGCGTAGTGGTTGATCTGCAATATCTACAGCTAATCCTTCCAAACCGCGATCGCTGGCTACAACAGGTACACCTGCGGCCATTGCTTCCAAGGTTTTATTTTTAATGCCAAAACCAGTGCGGAGCGGGACTACACACACTGTAGACTGGTGTAAAGATTCTGCCATTGAAGCCACACGCCCAGTTACAATCACACCAGGAAGATTATTTAACTCTAAAACTTCGGGAGTTGGTCTAGCACCAACAATACTAAAGGTGGTGTCTGGATAATGTTTTTGTAATTGCGGTAAAACTTCAACAGCAAAAAAACATGCTGCATCAATATTATGTGAAGCATCCATAGCACCCACAAAAATTAATTTATGTCCGCCTGGGTCTTGTTGACGACAGGGAAACAATTCTAAATCCACGCCGTTGGGAATCACTTTAATTTCCAGATCAGGACGCAGTTTGAGAAATTCTTGGCGATCGTCTTGGGTTGTCACCACAATGTTAGAAAACTTATTACAATAACGCTGTTCGTAGCGTTTGAGAACCAGAGACAAATAAAGGCGATCGCGCGTTGCATTTTGCGCCGCACCCATTTCTAAATGATCACGAATCCAGCCGTAAACAGAACTGTGAACATCAACCACCGTATTTACTAGATGACGGTAGTCTGGCTGAATATAAATTTCATTGACGCTATGTTCACAAGTAATTACATCGCACTTCCTGGCGCGGACATATTCATCAACCCAAGCTTGAATCTCTGGAGAATAGCGATGGAGTACATTTGGCGGTGTGGCTTTGAGTACCGACTCTAAAAACCGGACTGTTTTACCGACTAAACGAGCGATCGCATTTTTTTCTTGGGGTTCCGGCGGTAAAGGAAAAACAATCAATTCACTCACATATTTCCGTAATTCCTCTATCTCGGCTGATGTTGTTTCCTTGTTACTCTGTGTAATTAACGTTATGTCGTGGTTATATTGAAGATATCGCAGTAAATTAAAAGTTCTAATTTCTGTTCCTCCACGACTGGGCGGGTAGGGAAATGTAGACGATAGCATTAATATCCGCATATAATTTTGCTGCTCCTTTTTTGAATAGTAATTGTGATGCAGTTATGGCGTTAATCGATAATACTTTAACTCTTATTTTGTAAAATGTAAGCTGATGATACTCTGGGAATAATCATCATTTGATTCAGTCCATTCCAAGTCAATTGATCAGCAAAAAAAATGAATAATTAACCGATACTTTATATCATTACTGCTAATAAGAATTAAGTTGTTGAGTTTGGCGATTCTTCCCCATCACATAGCAGTCCTAAATCATTTATGAAATTTCTATATTTCTTCTTTCTTCTTTCTTAGCTTTGCGTCCTTCTCTACGAGACGCTACGCGAAGGCGTTCTTGGTGAAGCAGTCCGGTCTTGGGGGTTTCCCCCATGAGGAACTGCTGTTAACGCAGCGTTAGCGACGCAGGAGCGTCACCCGGAGGGCGGTTCGTTTCCTTATTTATATTTTTCACAACTCATGTAGGATTACTAGCAATTCCATATCAGTCGTGAACAAAAAAACTGTTAACTACGTCAAATGTGCATTAGTTTGACTAGTGCAGTTATTTGACTGCTGCATCCAAGTTAAATGTTATAAATATAGCGGTAGTCAGATATGTTAGGACAATTTGAAAGCTGGAATGCCACGAACAGTAAGACTTTTCCTCCTGCCTGGTTGGTGAGCGAAGCCGAACCACTGCCTCCAGCCTTCTGCTATAACTTTCATAACTTAAGTACAACTGCTGACTAATGTTGCAATTTTTCCCATACCAAAGCTTAAAAATTCATGCTTGGGTAGCTCAGTTATTGACTAAATTTAGGCAATTTTTAAACTGGCGCTCAATTCAGCGTCTCCTACCAGTTTTGTTTATCGCCTCATTCAGCATAGTGGTATTTTTAGGCAATTGGACACCGACAAATGCTCAAATATCTGAGTCACCCCGCCAACAAATTCGCGGAGTTTGGTTGACTAATAACGACTTCGATATTATGAAGTATCAAGCCAAAGTGCAGGATACAATGGCTCAATTGCGGCGGTTGAACTTTAACACAGTCTATCCCGTCGTCTGGAATGATGGTTATACAAAATATCCCAGTGCAGTAGCACAACAGCAGGGTATTCCCTTTTTCTTCAAAGGTGCAGAAGGACAAGATATTATTGCTGACATTATTAACCAAGGCCGTCGCCAAGGATTAGTCACTATACCTTGGTTTGAATTTGGGTTTATGGTTCCCTTAACTTCAGAATTAGCATCCGCTCACCCAAATTGGCTGACACAAAAGCAAGATGGAACTCAAACTTCAATTACTGCGGCGGGTGAAGTAGCTTGGTTTAATCCTTTCCATCCTGAAGTCCAAAAATTTATTACTGACCTTGTAGTTGAAATCATTACCAAATACAACGCTGATGGGATTCAATTTGATGACCACATGAGTTTGCCTGTGGATTTTGGTTACGACAGTTACACGATAAAACTATATACCGAAGAAACTGGCAATCCACCTCCCCCCAACCCTCAAGCCCAAGCATGGGTGCAATGGCGGGCGGATAAAATTACAGCATTCATGCTCCAACTTTATCAAGCGGTGAAACAAATCAAGCCTAATGCAATTATTTCTGTTTCGCCGAATTACTATGATTTTGCTTATAAATTTCAACTGCAAGACTGGCTGAATTGGGTGAGATTGGGTATTGTAGACGAGCTAGTAATGCAAGTTTATCGTAACGAATTAGAAGCTTTTATCAGCCAAATTACTCGCCCAGAAATTATTGAAACACAACAATATATACCGACTGGCATAGGTATTATGACAGGGTTGCGAAATCGCCCAGTTTCTCTACAACAAATTCAGTCTCAAGTCCGGGCGGCTCAACAACGCGGTTTGGGTGCTGTGTTTTTCTACTATGAAAGTTTGTGGGATATTGCACCTGAACCTGTGGCGCAGCGACAAGCTGGATTTTTAGAAGTTTTTGCTAACCCTGCGTTGCGGGATACTTCTCAAATTACCCGTCGCAAGCCTACTTTTGATACGATATCAGTCCCTTTATATACTAAAGGTTCCGTTAGTCAAGCAAGTCGAGGCTATTTTTTAGAAATATCTGTAGCCAACGGGCGACCGAGACGTGTTTTGTTAGATACAGGTTCAGCAGGTTTAAGAGTACCTCCAGAATTTTTCGGGAATGCTCCCATCCGCAAAACAGGTCAAGTTGTCAAGGAAGTATTGAGTGATGGGACAATCTTAGAAGGAGAATTAGTTTATACCAATTTCCGAATTGGTTTCCTGACTGCTGAAGAACCTGTTCCGGTACAGGTTGTGACTAGCCGCAAATGTACTAGCCAAAAACCAAATTGTTCGGCGAAAAGTAGTACAGCGTTTTCCGGTATTATCGGTGTCAATTATTTTGAACGGTCACTTCCTTATAACCCGTTGAGAAAATTACCAGGAAATTTGAGTAACGGAGCGATCGTCACAGGTAATGGTGGTACTAATAATAGTGGTAGTCTCACCCTTGGCTTGACCGAAAAAAATCGCGCAGGTTTTAAGATGATTTCCCTGAAGGCGCAACCTGCAATTGATGGTATACCTGGCAATAGATGGGACTCTAGACTTAACGCCGTCTGTTTAACTATCTCTGGTAGTGCGATGAAAAATAGCTGTAACAGCAGAATGGTGACTGACTCTAGAAATACAAGTGGTTTTGTTGAGTTGAAGTCCCCAAACCTCTCAGGCAAACTTAAACCCGGAAGGTTACGCCCAGAAAACACTGTTAAAATAGCTATTCCTCAAGTTTTGGATTACAGTTTAGTTCCAGGCAACCGTGATGGGTTTAATTTGTGGAATATTGCGATTTCTACCCAAGCTGAACAGCCTGTATTTGTGAATAGTGGTATTGGATTTTTTGATCGATACGATGTTCTTTTTGACGCAATTAATGGACAACAGGGGTTTCGTGTTCGCCGTTAACAAGACTTACGTAGAGGTGTGAAGGCAATACGGTTCGGTTAACAAATGTATCTGTTGAGGTGAGCAGGGGGGCGGAGGAGCTTCAGGTGCAGGGGAGAGCGTACCTTCGTTCCCCCTTTCACCCCTGCACCCCTGCACCCTTGCTTGCCTACACAAGTAAGTTTCTTATCCGAACCGTATTGGGTGTGAGGGTGTAACGAAAAGAAAAAAGCCGATGCAATTCTAAGTTGCACGGCTTTCGGTGTGGTATGAGGAGCTTAACTAAATCTCATAATACGGTAACTAACTAGTTTGCTGTATGCTCGTAACAATTTTGGTAACAGAAATTTTTGGACAGTACAGACTGAGAAGTAGCCGTTTTGAACTTGCATACATAAGAGCATTTGCCGCTTATTAAAGCTAATTTAGCCTACATTTTGGCGGAATTTTTGTTTAAGTAATTATTGAGAGGTATTTTCTCTTGAAAACGGTAGCTCATATATTTCTAAACACTGAAGAGATTGGTAAAAACGCCGATAACGCCTGTCGGTAAGCAATTCATTGTTAACTAAATTAATTCGTTTCCCTGCTGCTTCAACTTCAGGCGCATCGAATGGCTGTGTTTCCCTAAGAGAAGAGTATACGCATACTACCTGTTCTAGTTCTCGAAATTTCTCGACAAACGGCATCAAGGTTATCATACGTCTAACAATATTCTGTACTTCTGGCGTATGTTGTGGATCGAGTCCTCTTTGTTTAGCGTTAGTGATTGCTGCCTTCAATAGTTCCACTTCATTAGACAGGACGGGTGGGAAGCTCGGTCTTTTAAAAATGTTTAGTGATATCAGGCGCAGCATTTGTGTTGATTTCACTTAGATTTGGCTGGCTTGAATGAAGATATTGAATACTTTATGATTTATTTTAGCAATACCTCTGCCAATTTGCGAGGGTTCCAAGCCTGTAACAATGGGATGAATACTTCCCAATCAAGTAAGCTTGGCAAAAATTTGGGCTAATAAAATAGGCTCAGGCTTTGCCTGGATTTCTCTCTTGTGAGAAATCCAGGGGTGTGGGAGGGGTGGGAAGTGTGGGAGGATGGTGAAAAAATCTTTCTCCCCACACTCCCCACACTCCCCTCTCTCCCCTCTCTTCCCACACTCCCCACACTCCCCTCTCTCCACACCCGCTACCCATACGTGAGAAATTCGGGTTTGGAGGAAGCATTTTTTAAGATGTAACCTGCACCTGTTATAAAAAATCCCCTGGTTTTTACGGTTGTCACCAGAGGAAAAATTAATATTGCTCTAATTTAGGATGTTTTTCTTGTTATTAGCATAGCAATATTGACTAGTTTCAAGTTGCCAAAATGGCGGAAAAAAACAGTTTTTTTACAAAGAACAATTCAGAATTCATGGTAATTTTAAAAATCATCTAGAACTCATAGTTGATTTATGAAAAAAATCAGTACACGTAGATAAGGCTTCTTTCCTACTCTGTGTCTACACATTCTCTACTAAATTCCAGAAATAGCCGTCTGGTGCGGTGAAAGAAAAACTTTTTTCTCGAAACTCATTTTCGATGATATTTGTAAAGTTTAGCACCTGACTGGATTTGATGCGATCGCAGTATTCATCGATGTGCTGCACACGGTAAGTATACAACGACATTCCTAAACTTCCTGGTTGGGCGGCTTCAAACCGTGATTCTACGTTCATCGCTTCGGGAAAGCGAATTATATAAAGTCTCCCACTCCGCGCCGCCATTAAGTCAGTTTGGGAAGAACGGGGATCATCAAAGGTTGTGACGATAAATTTTTCCCCTGGCTTGAGGTCGAATAAATCTCGACCTGCGGCTGAAGAATCATAGCTAGTTTCCACATCATCGCGCACACGCAACAAACCTAAAACTTCCTCATAAAACTTCAGGCTAGTTTTGCTATCGTCTTGAACAATAATCCCTATATGAGTAAATTGGCTGGTTTTAAATACCGATGCTTCGTTGATATGTCCGTAATTTGGGATGGTGTAACCAAATCTTTGAAACAAAACTTGTCGAGTTAAGGGTTGCAGTAGTAACATTTCTCGCACCCCAACAGTTTGGTCGATAAAAGGGCGGCTTTTGCGTTCTTTGTTGTAAATTACTTCCCAGTAGGGAATACTATAACGCACTGAGAAACCAGCCGCTTTGGCTTCTTCGGCATGATTTAAAATTGTTAAAATATCAGAGGTGAGGGTAGTTGCCCAACGATTTCCCTTGGTTTTCATAGATGCTAACCCCAAACCTTGATTAGTGGGATTTTGCCAAACCATCAACCGAATCAACCCATGATCTGCGTTTTGATGATATAAGCGAATGGAACGCACAGCAGAATTTACACCATATAATTGATAGGCTATCGCCGCAGGTAATTGACCAACTTGCCCAATACGATAACCAAATTGTTCCCAATATTGAATGGCAAAAATTGGGTCGGGAACCCCAATACATACTTCATAAATACCTGTTATTTTAGGTTCTTTTTCGAGAGTCATAGTGAATTTAATTTAGATATAACCAAATAATATTAATTCAGAAATCAGGTGGTGGAACAGGATTTTTTTGTCTCACGCAGAGACGCAGAGGCGCAGAGGAGGACACTTGCGTGGGCGGGTTCCCCGACTTGAGCAAAGTGTCTGTCATGCAGAGAGGTACAGAGAGTTTATTTGTCGGTGATTTGGTTTAAGTCTTGGAGGACTGCGGCGGCTGATTGATAGCGATCGCTAAAATGATAGCGTACCATTTTATCTAAAATTATTCTGAGTTCAGCACTGATTTGGGCTTTGGGTTGCCACATAATATTACCTGTGTCTGGGTCTGGTTGTAATTCTTGGGGCAAAATACCAGTAATCGCCTGAATTGCCATCATCCCCAAAGCATAAATATCACTAGATAAGCGCGGATGTCCGGCAAATTGTTCTGGTGGTGCATAGCCCCTTGTACCAATAGCAACTGTGGGTAATTCTGTTTGTTCACTAGTTGGTGGCTGCATTAATTTCACTGCACCAAAATCAATTAAAACTAAGCGATTATCTTGATTGCTTCTAATAATATTATGTGGTTTAATATCTCGGTGAATTACTCGATGTTCATGGACAAATGCTAAAACTTCTAATACACCTTTGAGCATTTCAATCACAAAATTTTCGGTTTTTGTGCCATATACAGGTGCTAATTCTTCGTGGAGTGTATGTCCAGCAATGTATTCTTCGACTAAATAAAATTCTTGTTGGTCTTCAAAATAAGCCAGCAAGGCGGGGATTTGCGGATGTTTCCCTAAAGCTTCTAAAATTTCAGCTTCGGTATTAAATAATCTGCGGGCGACTTCTAAAAATTTTGGGTCTCGGCGTGCCGGCATTAATTGTTTGACAACACAAGTAGGACTACCCGGACGTTGAGTATCTTTGGCTAAATAAGTACGTCCAAATCCGCCTGCGCCCAACACTCTGGAAATTTGGTAACGTCCACCCAACAGTAAATCACCAGTTCTTTTTTCGGGTTGTGTAATTGTGGCTGCGGCGTGGGTATGTTGGTCAATAATTTTAGTCGCTTCTGCGGCGGAGGTAGTTTCTTGTAAGAGAATATTTAATTGAGCGATCGCTTCTTGTTGTTGTTCAACTTGCTGAATAATTAATTTAGTTTGCTTTTGGGTGTTGTACGCTGTATAAACCAACATCCCCACACTACTAAATACAAAGGCCGTCGCTGGGGGAATTAAGGGTATCCAAGCAGCAATTAAAAATAAACCCCCGCAAATTCCTATTAAACAAGCGAGGACTACACCTCCCACAACTAACAGCATTAGGGGATGTCCCCACCGCCAGCCTAAAAAGCTACCTAGCAAAGACCAAGCCAACACCCAGATTATTTCCAGCCACTCAGGCCAATACCAAATTAATGGTCTACCATCTAACACCGTACTGAGAATTTGACTGGTTATTTGGGCATGAATAAATAAATTTGATGTTCTAGTGGGATGGTCTGGTGAAGCACTGTAGGGAGTATATACCCCAGGATAAATACTAGTAGCAGTAGTGCCAATAATGACTAACTTATCTTTGACCCAGTTGGGATTAACTTGATTGTTGAAAACTTGAGAAAGAGTAACTGTTTGCGCTAGGTGATTAGGGTGGCGATAATTTAATAATGTTTGATAACCAGCCGCATCTGTCCCTACATAACTACCAGAATTAGCAGTGAGGATAGGGAAAGTGGTTTTACCAAGATGGAAATATTTTTCTGCAAAATCTACATTTATCCCTTGTTTTTCTAAATAAATAATTGCCATTAAACCCGCAAAGGAAAATTGCGTTGCACATTTATTGCTATTAGTCGGGTCGGCAAATAATAAACTCCGGCGAACAATTTGGTCTTCCTGGTTATCAGAAAGTAAATCATTATAACCAACATTATCGATAGGAAAATTGGGCGGTGGCGAAATTTCTGATCTACCTTGACTGCTTAACAAACAAGTAGCAACAATATTCTTCTGATTAGCAATTCCAGCCGCTAGATTTTCTTGATCTGAGCGATAAATATTTAAACCAATAACGCGGGGTTGATAAGATTCAAGTTTCGTTAATAACTGATTGATTGTGGCATCAGATAATGGCCATTTGAATTTTGCCAAATCCTCTTCAGTAATTGTAACTATTAATAGTCGCGGATCTGGTGGTTCTGGAGGGCGCGATCGCAACATTTGGTCATAAGCCTTTAACTCCCAAGGTTGTAACCACTTCAGTTCCCGCATTCCCCACACCAAAGCGGTAACTCCCACACCAGTGACGACAACCATTCGCCACCAGTGAATCTTCGTCAAGGTGTCACGATAATCTTGATTTCGGGTTAAGGCAGTTCGCAGGTATTGTAATATTCCACTAATCACAGAGTTGTAGTAGAAGGCAGGAGGTGAGGCAGTCCCCGTCTTGGCGGTTCCCGTCGATGGGGGAGGCAGAAGGATGAAATTCTACACTTCATCTTCAGACGTTAATTCTTTGCTTTATTTAATTTAACAGCTTACTTGGCTGGATGTTGCCGTTTAATGAATGAATAAAGTTCAGCAAATAATAGGTTGTATAATCTATTGCAATCCTAAGTGGGGAAAAACTCTCTCCCTTGTCTCTATTTTTCATTGTCAACTATCCGTTTCTCCTCTCCATTACTAAAACTCAGCCATGTCAAGCACCGCTATTGAAACCATCATTGCAGACTACTTTAGCAACATTACCGCCATGAATCCAGAAGGCTGGATCGAGAACTTTGCTGAAGATGCAGTGAGTCATGACCCAGTTGGTGAACCCCCAGTCAAGATTCGGGAAGATTATCACCGATTTATCGGGCAATTGCAAGCTGTATTTGAGAAACTAGCCGCAACAACTGAACATATTTTTGTCGCTGCTAATGAAGCAGCCGTCAAGTGGACAATGCAAGGAGTAAGTAAAACTGGTAAATCAGTCAGCTTTGAAGGAATCACAATTTTTGAGATTAACCAAGACGGCAAAATTCAAACAACCCGCGCCTATTGGAACCCCAAACAATTGGTAGCACAGTTGCGGTAGGAAATGAGGCTGTAGTTAGATCGGCACAATGTTTTTATCTGTGCTGGGTAATGCACTCACCCAAATTTTATTTAACATTTTTGGCGAGACTACAAACGCCTCTGTGGGAATTGCTTTGGGTTCTGTATTGATTTTTATTTTCTCGGTGTGGTTTTTGGCTAAGTCATTGGCTAAAATGCGATCGCCTGAAGTTGATTTAGGCAAATTACCACCCAAAAAGCACAAAGGACTCTTGTTATTAGTCAGCCGAGATGAACCTTGTCGCAAAGCCTTAGAATATCATCTGCCACAATTAGAATGTTGCTGGTTGATTTGTTCTACCCAGTCAATTGATATTGCCAAAAAGTTAAAACAAGACTTTTCTAAATTAACAATTGCTGAACCAATCGTAGTTAATGATATCTACGACCCTCTAGAGTTTTATCACGTTGTGCGAAAAATTTATAAAAGCCTGCCCTCTGGATGGACAATGGAAGATGCGATCGCAGATTTTACAGGGATGACTGCCCAAGCTAGTGTTGGTATGGTACTTGCTTCTTTATCTGTACAAAGTCCCTTACAATACACCCCAGCCGAATTACAAGATGGACAAGTAACAGGACGTTCTTTCAACCCCATTGAAATTACTCTCAAGCAGCAGTTCCGCAAATAGATTAGCTAAATTTTTGTAAAATTACTGTTATATCTAGTAGTCTGCCAAGATAACTTTGCGTGGTGGCTGGCAGAGGGGCAGAGGGGCAGAGGAGAGAGAAGAGGCTTCGGGGCAGAGGGGCTTCGGGGCAGAGGGGAGAGTACCTTCATTCTCCCCTGCTCCCCTGCTCCCTTGCTCCCTTACAGGGTCTACACAGCAATATTGGGTTGGTGGACTACTAGGTTTGAGGCGTTTTCACAGAGTTTTTTATTGTTCATCGACGCATCTCGCCAAATCGCCGAAACCCTATATTTTTCGTTGAGATGCGTCGACTGCTTACAGGGCAAGGGTTTGAGGTATGTGTTTTGGTCAATTTTCCCTGATGATTTATAATGATTTTAGAGATGCGTCGATTTGGCGGCTGAAACTCTTACTGGGTAAAGGCTCCTAGACGAACTCCCTACCGATTGGGTCAAATCGGAATAGTTGGAAACCTTTTGAAAATCAGATGAACTGCCTCTCCAAACCCTACCGATTGGGTCAAATCGGAATAGTTGGAAACCGCAGGTAAAGCATCAAGAATCCGAGCCATAGAACCCTACCGATTGGGTCAAATCGGAATAGTTGGAAACCTCTAATGCTTTTTGGAATGCTCTATTAAACCCTACCGATTGGGTCAAATCGGAATAGTTGGAAACCTCTAATGCTTTTTGGAATGCTCTATTAAACCCTACCGATTGGGTCAAATCGGAATAGTTGGAAACAACCAGTTGACATTCTCGTCATTGGAGATTTTTTCCCCCTACCGATTGGGTTAAATCAGAATAGTTTGTAACTCAAAATTAGAAGCTTGAATTTTGTAGTTCTGATAACTAAAAAAGAGGTTAGATACTAATATATCTAACCTCTTTTGTTTATCTATTATTGATATTTTGATAAATCAAATATTTTCTTGTTGATTTAACCAAACTACTAAATCAGGCAGCGATGAAAATCTGAGGATAGCTCTGCCTAAAGCTTCTATAGCAATCCTACCCCAATTGTGAGAAAATACGTAGACAAAAATCCTTGTTTTATAAGCATTTGAGGCTTATTGAACTCTCATGTATCATTTAGGATTGCTATAGCTTTTCTTTATTTAAAACTTGAATTCGCTCAATAATTGACGAATCAATTTCACCAAATCGTTCATTTAGTAATAACAAACAGAATTTAATTTCACCCTTTTGTTCACCCTTCTGAAATATATGCTGATAAATTACTGACTCTTGCATAATCTCCTCTCGTAATAATTGAAGAATTAAACCTTGTTCATACTTTAACCCTGCTAAAATCTCTGTGTAAGCAGCAGTATTTTGTCTAGTCTCGATATCTGGAATTTTAGCAATTTCTTGAGCAACCTGGGATAATAACACTGGGGCTGAATCTGTTTGCGTTAATGGTGCTAGAGGTAATAACCCTAGATTGCTAAGAAATAATGCTGAATCTTGCTCCCACATTCGGATAATTTGATAACGGTGGGTTGTAACTTCACTAACATATTTTGATGTAAAAGCAATTGGATCTGTTGTCTCTTGTAGAAAAATAACTACTTGTGTGACCGGAACTTGATATTTACGTGTTAATCTGACGTAATAATCTAGCATCCGCAGAGCGATTGGTGTTTGAGATTTGATTGTGGTCTGAAATTCTAAATGCAAGATGCGA
This sequence comes from Anabaena sp. FACHB-83, assembly GCF_014697485.1. Taxonomy (NCBI): domain Bacteria; kingdom Bacillati; phylum Cyanobacteriota; class Cyanophyceae; order Nostocales; family Nostocaceae; genus Anabaena; species Anabaena sp. FACHB-83. The sequence continues at coordinate 16,751 of NZ_JACJRY010000041.1, forward strand.
TTTTCTGTTTGCAGAAACGTCACGGAATCAGCACGGATTGGTTCGATACTCAATTCTGTTTTGAGGATTTCAATTTTTTGCGGTTCTTGATTTAATAACCAACGGATAAAATCACGGGGATATGTTTCCGCCAGGATTTTACACAGGTTGTCATATTCTGCCATCTCAAGGATTACGCCTGATTTTTATCAAAGGAATTTTTGGGGAAAACACCGTTTCCACACGTATGCAATAGTAAAACTGTTGTTGAACGATCGCAATTATCTATGCACAGCTACCAAATCAGTTTAGAAGGCGAAGTTTTGCGGGTGGGATTTAATCGAGTTTTACCCGCGCAGGGCGATCGCATTGTGCGCGACGCTCTAGAATTATTAGAACAGATGATAGATTCTGGGCAAATTCCTGGGGGAAATCGCCTATTGATTGACGGGCCGCAATCTGTACCTGTAGCTTATGTGATGGCGCATAAACTATCACATTTATATCAGGCGATCGCTGTTCTAGATCCCAAAATTGGCACACCAGGATACAAAACTTATATAGTCACCATTTCCCACGGTTCCACAGAATACAAAGTTGGTGATTTAATCGAAACTAAAGAACCCCAACCCGTGCGTTCAACTATCAAAGTGGTATTGTGCGGCCCGCAGAATTCTGGTAAATCATGTTTGCGAGATGGACTAAAAAAGACTATTTTAGGCAATTTAGGCGCACCTTATCCTTATGTCATTACAGCTTGTCCTGATGGCGAAGGTTCATGGCATCAAGAAGCTTATGAAAATGATGAAGAACTAGCTAAAACTACCAAATACATCAATAAAGCCGATTTTACCCCAGAATTTACCCAAAAAGCAGCTAATTGGGTTGAAAGTGCTAATCAGCTAATTAATATTATTGACGTTGGTGGTAAAATCACACCAGAAAATGAGCTAATTATGCAGCCAGCAACCCACGCAGTTATCTTATCAGGAAAAATAGACAAATTTGCTGAGTGGGAAGAATTTTGTCATAAACTAGGATTAAAAGTAATTGCCAAAATTCACAGCCAATTAGATGCAGAAAAGGACGAAGTTTTTCTAGCTCATAATTGGCAAGAAAATACAAATAAGCTGTTAGAAACAGCACCATTACTTACAGGTAGTGTGCATGGTTTAAAGCGGGGCGAAAATTTATCAACTCGTCCAATGGTAAATATTTTAGCTGAGGTATTAATTCATTTGACGAAGTGTTAATTCATCATAAATTGATGTAATTGAGTGCTAAAAGCGACTATTTTAGAAAGTAATATCGCGTTTTTTCTCTATTCTGCATAATTTAAATCTGATTGTTCAATTTGTGAAATTGGATTACTTTAGCTATGGCTAATCAAGTTTACACAGCAATTACTTTTGCACCCGTTCAGGGGTTTATCGAAAAATCTCGAAAGTTACGAGATTTATACGGTAGTTCTTTTATCTTGTCTTATCTAGCCAGTACCATTTGTAGGAAAGCCAGAGATAAAGGATTTTGGGTGGTTTCTCCAGCTACTATCAATTTGACGCAAGGAACTCCTAATCAAATAATTATTAAAGGTGATTTTCCCGAAACAGAAGTTAAAGAAGTTTTCGACTCTGCTTGGGATGGAGTTATACAAACTTGTCGCCAATGGATTGAAGATCATGTTCCTGGTGAATATCATTGGCGAAGAACATGGAATTTATGGTCAAGTTACGCTTGGGAATTTTTTTGGGGACAAGGTGAATCAATTACTAACGCGCGAGGTAATTTAGATCAAATCAAGCGTCGGCGCAATTGGACAGCGATTAACTGGACTGGTGAAAGTTCAACCTTATCTGGTGCAGATGCGATCGCAATTCCCAGTCTGGGTAGTAATCATCCTAAAACCTATAAATATGAAACTCAAAAAAATGAAATTAAAGCGTTTTACCAGCAGTTAAGTTATGCAGTTGGTCATGATTTTATTGAGCATATTAGAAATGAACTCAAGAAAAATAATCCAGAAATACATAGCAGGTTAGTTGAGAGATATGGTCAAGGATTTATTAAATTTATTGAAGAAAGATTTCCTAAAATTAGTCAGCAAGAACGTGACGAACTCATTAGGGAATATGGTTCAGGTATTATTGACCCCGATGAGGAATTGAGTATTGCTGAACTGATTAAACGTCTGATTACTTTAGAGGCGATCGCATCTCCTATAGGTATTCCTACACAAGAGATTCCTGAAACATATCGTGATTTAAATCGGCTGAATACAAAGAGAAAAAAAGACAAATTAGAACCTGACAATCGGTGGACTGGCTGGTTTCAAGGTGATGGGGATAAAGCCGGAGACTATCTCAAAAAATTATCAGATATAGAGACTAATAATTTTAGCCTTGCTATGATAACTTGGGGTGAAAACATATTAAAAAAAAGCTTGAATAATACAGGTCGTGGTAGAATAATTTATGCAGGTGGTGATGATTTTTTAGGTGTTTTATATCGCACTCCTCCTGACAAAAGATTTCTCGGAAAATTAGTGACATACTTAAATGATAAAGCAGGAAAATCCGCACCAAAATTAGCAAAAGAAATAACTACTTTCCGACAAGAATTTGACAGTAGAGGTTTACATAAAGACGTAAAACTTTCTGTTGAACTTAGACATGAATTTACTCAAATCATCAAAGATAATTATAAAAGCGATGGAATTTTAAAAGAAGCACTAGCAGACGCAGGTCTTAAGCATCAAGAAGCAGAAATATTGTTTAGAGAACCTGTACTTAAACCTCAAGAATGCCTTGATTGGTTTTATAACTTTAATTCCGCAAACGAGAACGCCTTATGGAAACAACATAAACAACCAATTGGCGTGAGTGTGGGATTTGTTTGGGCTGCGCCTGGTGTTCCACAACGAGAGGTATTACAAAATTGCAGAGATGTAGAGAAAATCGCCAAAAATCAAGGACGCGATCGCCTGGCTATTCGCATCTTGTTTAATGGAGGTAATTATATAGATTGGGCTTGTCCTTGGTGGTGTTTGCAAGAAGTATTGCAAGGATATTGCGATCGCCACAAAAAAACACACGAAAAAGCCAACTGGGGACATATCTACACAGATGTGGCAATATTAGAATCTCGTCACGCTTTTAAAAATCAAACAGAGATAGCCAAAGAACTATTTGGTATTTATTTTCCCAACCAAAAATATCTTTTAGAACAACACCTTTGGGATGTAGAAGAAAAAACAGGGATTCTTGGTAATAAAGAATCTGATTGCAAGGATGTTACTGAATCGCTAAATAACTGGGTTATTAATCTTGCAAAAATAGGATTTCAATTATGTCAGTAGTAGAAATAGCAAATAGCAATTCTAGCAGTAACTCGACAGCAGAATCACTTTTTAAGTATTTAGTAGTAATTGAACCATTAGGTTTTTTATATGGCAGTGCTGGCAGATTTTTATCACCAGACAACTTAGTAGGACGTTCTGGGACAAGCTTTCCCCCTAGCACAGCCAGCTTATCTGGTTTATTTTCGGCTACATATACCCAAGAGGAATCTGACGAAGAAAAGCGCAAAGCCAAAATCGAACCTTTACATTTTGCTGGCCCTTTTTGGGCAAAAAGTTGTTCTCCGCAGAACTTTTATGTGCCGACACCTTTTAATTGTTTAGTTAAGAAAGGAGAAGCAAAAATTTCATATCAATTAAGTTGGAATGGAGCCAAATGGCAAAATCAAAATGAAGAATCACCATCAGATAAATTTGAAAGTAGCCATTGGTTAGCAATAGAAGACTGGGAAAAATTAACATCAATTGATTGGAGTAACCCGCCAAAAGTCAAAAAATCACCTTGGAAACCAGTTCCACAATTGCACCCCCAACTAAGAGAAGATGAACGGTGCGCCAAGATAGAAAAACTAGAAGACGGCAGCGAAAGAGGCAGTTTATTTTTAGAAAACGGAGTTCAACTAGACCCCGATTACTGCTTAGTTTATCTCTGCAATGACAAAGTTAATGATGGTTGGTATCGCTTTGGCGGTGAGGGACATATAGTAGATGTGCGATGTCTGCCATTGGATGAATCTATCAAAAATCTGCTCACACAAGATGTTGGCAAGAGTTTCGCCTTAATTACCCCAGCAATTTGGGGGTCAAATCGCCTATCAACTCGCTATCCAGAGGCGTGGGATAGCGAACTGTATTTAGACACCCTGTTGACTGAACGTCCCCACCCTTCCCGCTATCGACTCGGTGGTGAAGGCAAAACCAAACGCCTATCACGAGGACGCTATGCAATTCCGGCGGGAACCGTTTATGTCATGAAAACACCCCTGAAAGCTTGGCAAACATGGAACCCTGAATGGTTCCCCAAAGAAGGCCCGTCCTTCCAACGCTGGGGAAGCGGACTAGCACTACCCTTACCAAGTGCGATCGCTTAACAGTTAGCAGTTATCAGTTAACAGTTATCAATATGGAGTAATATCAATGTACAAAAAAGCCTACGGCATCATCGAAACCTTAGCACCTCTGCACGTCGGTGCAAGTGCGGGAGAAGAAACCGGGAATTTGAACTTAATTTTCCGTGACCAATTTACCCAAACTGGGATTATTCCTGGTAGTTCAATTCGTGGTAGATTTCGGGCAGATATGCGATCGCATGAACAAGGTACGGAAAGAAAATGGTATGGTCACGAAGCTGTATTAGGTGAAGAAAACACCACCACCGAAGCCTTAGTTAAGTTTGAATATGCCTCCTTAGTCTGGCTACCTGTTTTCTGTCCTGGTCAACCCATTGTTTGGGTAACTTGTCCTTGGTTACTCAAACGTTACAAGCAAATTACTGGAATCTCTGCAACTCTACCAGACCCTTACACAGCACCCAAAGCTTTGCAAGGTCGTCAAGTTGACACTAACTGTAAAGTTTTGTTTTTTAACTTAGGCTTTATCAAAATCCAGAAAGATGAAGACCTCTCAGATTGGATACCAACCGGATCTAACTTGAATCCAAACAACTTAGTTGTAGTTGATAACAATGATATTGCTATGCTGCACGACATGGCACTTTACCGCCAAAGCCGAGTCAAACTTGCAGACAACGAAAAGAAAGTAGAAGGCGGTGCATTTTTTAACGTCGAAGCTTTACCAGAAGGAAGTATCTTAATTTTTCCAATTGCCTTGAAACAAAAAGGTTGGCAACCCTTTGGAAATGATGCGTCTGATGAACTTTATTTTGGTGGACTAGAGTCAATTGGCTTTGGTCGTTGTCAAGTTACTTTAGGGGGAGCATATAAATAATGACTGAGACATCTGACAAACAAGAAAAAAACGGTTGGAAATCTTACGGACTAGACCGAATAGCACAACAATTGGTAATAAATGCTAAAAAGCGAGATGAAAAGTCTCTCAACCAATCTTACAAAATGCGGATGTCTGTTGCTTACGGGTTGGAACGTTTTTGGGGAGAACATCTGCGTTTAAAAGCTAAAGAACCGGAGAAAGCTGAATATTGGAAAGCAACCTGGAATGCTTTAGCTGAAATTATGGCAAAGGCGGGAGTCACAATTCCTAACGATCCTGTCAACCTCAATAATGTTGAGCAGATTCAAAAAATGTCGGATAAACTCTGGCAATTGGATATCAATGACCAACGGGTAGCGTTAGCAGTGCTGACACAACTATGTGACTGTATTGTTTGGTGGACGCAACGATATAAAGGGGAAAAATCATGACAGTCATTCCCGACCCCGCGAAAAAAGTCCCGATGATGTTTCGGGCGCAGATTAATGGACGTTGCCAAATCCAAAGGCTGGTTCCTGGTGCGGAAGAACAAGACGCTACACGTTGGGCTGATGAATGGGTAGACAAAGCTTATCCCAACCTTCCCGAACCTGGGACTGAAGTTCAAACTCGGACTTACACCTTAACTTGGCGATTTATTACCAATAGCGGTCAAGATGATGGTGTAATTCGCCCGGTGATTGGCGCGAGGGGCTGGCCGTTTTATCCCGGTAGCAGTATGAAGGGGATTTTTCGTCGCGCTTGCACCAAAGAACAAGCAGCATTGTATTGCGGCACAATTTCGGCTGATGGAGAATTGCAACCAGGAATTTTACGTTTTCATGGTGGTTATCCTACTGATACCGCCTGGACGGAAAATTTAGTAGACATTGTGCATCCGCAGCAGAATTGGCAAGTTAAGAATGGCAATAAAGAATCAGGGGCGTTTATCCAAATTTCTTTGTATAAACCAGAACTGCAATTTGGCATTTCTAGTAACATCCCTTTGAAAGATTCAGATTGGCAGACAGTCTGGGAAATATGGGAAAAAGCACTTTCTACAGGCATTGGTTGTCGTGTGTGTGCTGGCTACGGGCAACCAGAACAACACAAGGGCAATATTCTTTACCAAGGACGCATTAAAGGCCAGGGACAAGCAGCGAAGTTAATTGATGGCACAGGGGAGTTTCGCGCTAATATTTTTCGGGCTGGTTTGCGGGGTCATGCTTTGCGAATTTTTGGCGGGTTGACGAATGCAGACATGGCAGAGCAAATTGTCAATCAGCTGTTTGGTAGTGTCCAAGGTAAGGGAAATATCGGGCTTTTGGGGATGAGTTTTCGAGATTCTCACTTAGAGATAGACAGCTTTGGCAGAGGTTCTTACGCCCAACCTACTTATAATGTTGAGGGTGAATTAGTTTGGTTACTGGCTAGTAAACTGGCTGATTCTCAACAAGAAGAAGCTTTGAAAAAATTGGTAGCTGATTTAACGCGGTTCGCTGTTGTGTTAGGTGGTTTTGGCAAATCTTGGCGACGGGCAGATCATCGCCTATTTTATGAAGAATACTACGAAGAGGGATACAAACCGCTAATTGGTTGTCACTGGCAATGGTTGGGAGAGCGATCGCTCATTCGAGACGTGCAAGTGCGTAAACTAGAGCAGGTGGGTGAATTTATCGATAAAGTGCGGCAAACTGCCCAAGAATGGATGCAGTTGCAAGGCATCACCCCCAGCCCCAAACAACCAACTACTTGGCGCGAAGCATGGCATCCCCAAAACGTGCAAGTCTGGGGACGACAAGCCAATGACAAAGAAGACAGTGAAGCTATTTTTTGGCTGCATGGCCCTTACCAAGAAGCAATTTCGAGAACGCAGCCAGAAGGTTCAATCTACCGTTCGTCAATTACCGGGCAGATGGGGCAAATCGGTAGACTTTGGCATCGAATGTACCCGCTTGTTCGTTTAGTCAGAGATCCCAAAAATCCTAATAAACCACTGCCCAAAACCACCGCCGGCTATTTAGAACTGCTGACACTGTTTCCCGATGATTCTCCTGAATCAAAACAGTTTGTCAAGTTTCTAAATTCCCAGCAAAATCAAGCCAAAGGTTTTCAGAAACTCTGGCCGCGATCGCCTTCATAAATTACGCAAATTCGATTAACCTCTCCCCAACCCCTCTCCGAAGCCTATCCATTACCCGGATCTTTCTCAACAAAAAGTAAAAAGACTTAAAAAAAGCTGAAAAGGTTGATAGATATAGTTTTGAGGAGGAGAAAAAAGAGGGGAGTAAAAAATGGAAAGGTGGGCAGCATCAGAATTGAGGTATGTAAATTTGGGAGATGGGCGAAGAAACAAGCGGCTGATCAAGTTAGTAGAAGACTTGGCAGCACAACCAACAAGTAGTGTACCGTTAAAACCGCCACAAGACTGGAAATGGCATTAGCAACATATTCTATTGTGGCATGGCGATTACTATGGCTCACTTACGAAGCCAGGGCAAATCCAGATATCTGTTGTGAGACTGTTTTAAGTACTTTTGAATGGCAGTCTTTGTGTGTCACTGTGAGTCACAATCCAATTCCACCCAAGACACCACCAACATTAAGACAAGCAGTACGTATGATTGCCAGCCTCGGCGGTTTTCTTGGTCGTCAAGGTGATGGTGAACCTGGAGTGAAAACTATTTGGAAAGGGTTGCGGCGATTACACGATATTGCTGCCACTTGGAAATTAGCACATCAAACTTAACACACATACTTTCTGCCTTTTGTCTAGTCCTCCTATTGCTATCCTCTTCTCAAATCATCTCTTCAATTAGCTTTCAGCTTTTGTTAAGAAAGATGTGACTAATGGATAGCTTGGAAAGGGGGGATTTAGGGGGATCGAAATATGTACAACTTCACATTAAATTGGTATCAGGATGATAGCGATCGCTATTTTTATCTGTAATCTGACTGCACAGTTGACATACTCACTGGCGCGGATGAGTGGGTGTTTAAGAATTTGAGGCAATTTTTGTGGTTCAAAGGCTTATGTCGTATAGCTTTGAGGTGGATGGCTACAATATGGAGTTCCGCGCAATTCCTAGAAGCTTTGCCTGTTATGCTTTTGAGGCAATTTACAAAGGTGATGTCTTGACGAGCCAACGGCTAAAATGCTACTTTCTTTCTAGTCCCGCGCAAAGTGGCTTTAAAACCTTTGCAATATCAAGGTTTCAGAAGCCCGCAGCCGCTTCTATTCTTTAGGGGCGGAATTATTGGAAATTTGACTTGACCGCATCTAGTACAGCAATAACATGATTAGAAGCCGCTTCTATTCTTTAGGGGCGGAATTATTGGAAATAGCAATAGAAAATAAGTTTGGTTGGCAGTGATCCGCCGCTTCTATTCTTTAGGGGCGGAATTATTGGAAATACACAACGTATTAACTGAATATACACAAGCACTACGGCCGCTTCTATTCTTTAGGGGCGGAATTATTGGAAATTGTCCCCACTTGCCACCTGACTTTGCAGGAACAGGCCGCTTCTATTCTTTAGGGGCGGAATTATTGGAAATAGGATTTGCAAAGACAAAAAACAACATATAAAACGCCGCTTCTATTCTTTAGGGGCGGAATTATTGGAAATTTTAATTTACCTAAAAACATCTTTTTGCTATTAACGCCGCTTCTATTCTTTAGGGGCGGAATTATTGGAAATAAGTGGTGCATTTAGGTTGATTTGTATTTCCTGAGCCGCTTCTATTCTTTAGGGGCGGAATTATTGGAAATGATATTGACCAACGTGTTGATGATGCCTAGATTCAGCCGCTTCTATTCTTTAGGGGCGGAATTATTGGAAATTACTCATATCTGGATGACTGGCTATTTCATCCCACAAAGCCGCTTTTATTCTTTAGGGGCGGAATTATTGGAAATTGTGTAAAGAGTGGTTAGAGAGTTTAGACATCCCCGGCCGCTTCTATTCTTTAGGGGCGGAATTATTGGAAATTTGCGGTTCCTGGTGAAACAACCTCGTGAGATACAGCCGCTTCTATTCTTTAGGGGCGGAATTATTGGAAACATCATCTCTTTCCTGAGCGTGTTGTGTGGCTGCGCTTTACCGATTAACTCAAATCGGAATTATTGGAAACGCCTGGTAGACCACGATGGTCGGTGTAATGGAAGTCAAACTTTACCGATTAACTCAAATCGGAATAATTGAAAACACTTCTACTGGCTGTTGTGGCGATATATCTCGCCGAAAGTGTTTTGATTCCTCAAATCAGAATTTGAGCGGTTCTCAGTTGGATGAAGTACATTTCAACCCCACCCCCAACCCCTCCCCGCGTGCGGGGAGGTGTTGGGGGTGGGGTTCCGACTGTATTACAAGCAAGTAAGAACCGCTATCACCAAAACAGCAAAAAGAAACCCGACTTTATTTAAAGTCGGGTTTTTAATAGTGGAAATAACTTATCGGATCAAAATCATGCGGATTAAAATACTCATCACCTCATCTGGATTAGCAGTGGGTAAAAGTGGACTCCAGTCACCAGTGCTGGCGTAGCCAATAACGTGCAGGTGGTGAATAGTATTGCTAACAGCTTGGGGAGAACCCATGAGTATGTGTTTAATGCGTTCTCGCTTAGATGATGGATTTTGAAAAGCTAAATTGTGAACAGGTGTATTTAACATTTCGCCCTCTAAAAATTGTTGTAATTGTGATTGGGCAAAACGTTGATGTCGTGCAAACTTTTTGACTTGTGCCATGATAGAAATTATCTCCCAGAAAGGGGGTTTAGGGAAAGGCGATCGCAAGCTCTTGGCGGAGGGCGATCGCCTTTCTTAATCCTATGTTAATGTATAAAATTATACCTGTAAATACTTAAATACAAAATATTTTGTAGTTTGCTTTTGAAATGGTGTAAATTTTCATCACTCTTACACCATTTCACTTTAAAAATGATATGGATATGAAAGCATCGCTTCGACTTCTCCTGACGGAGACGCTGCGCGAACGCTCGGCGACCGGAAGCCGAGTTGCAGAGGAAGTGATTTGTATCAGTAATTTCGTGAATTAGTATTACACCCATTCTCAATAAAAAAACGGCGTGCGTAAGTTATGTACTAATAAAGGCAAAACCCCTTGGAATCGTTAGATTTCCAGGGGTTTAGTGGTATGCCAGGAACGAGACTTGAACTCGTGACACGAGGATTTTCAGTCCTCTGCTCTACCAACTGAGCTATCCCGGCGGGTGCTTTGTTTTTGCGCCACGATTTATAATCTTAGCAAACGAAAAATGATTCTGCAAGGGTCATCTAAAAAAAAGTTATGCAGTTTGCCAACCCAGCTTAATGACCACGAACACAGCAATGAATAGCAAGAACTGAACCAGCACAATACTAGGGCCAGAAGCGATGTTAAAAATCCCTGAAACCAGAATACCTACAATGCTGCTAATTGAACCTACAATTACCGACATCCACAAAAAGCGGCTAAAATGCTGACTCATCAGCTTGGCTGTCGCGGCGGGGATCACTAAGAAGGCGTTAACTAGTAAAACTCCCACAGCTTTAATCGCCACTGCAACGGCTAGTGACAGCAGCACCACAAAGGCGTAACGATATAATTCCACGGGAATACCTTGGACTTTAGCAACATCAGGATTGAGGGTGAGTAAAATTTGCTGGCGCAAAGTCGAGAATAAGAATATAGCGCCGCCTACAAGGATGAGTAGGGTTAAAATCAAATCGGTGGTATCAATAGCGAGAATATCGCCAAACAGCACAGCCATCAGGTTACCCCGATATCCTTGAATCAAGCTAGAAAGAATGACACCGATCGCCAAGGCACCAGAGAGAACTATACTAAGTACGCTATCACTGCCTAAATCGGTCTTATCAACAAAGTAAAGAACGATAACGCCAAAAACCAAGGTAAAGGGTAACAGCATCCAAGTAGGATTTAACTGTAGCAGGACACCCAAGGCGACACCAACTAAAGCCGCATGACCAACGGCATGGCTAAAAAACGATAATTGTCGTAAAGTGACAAAACTACCCAGTAACCCTCCCAGTATGCCCATCAACACAGCACCAATCAGCGCCCGTTGCATAAAGGGAAATTGTAATAAACTCACTAAATCTTGACTGCTAGTAATGGCTAACTCTGCAATGGAGTAACTCATATAATCATCCGGTGTGATTGTTGAATCTATTTGTGTGGGGGGTGTGGGGAGTGTGGGAAGAGAGGGGGGAAAGATTTCTTTACTATCCTCCCACACACCTAGATTTCTCTCTTGTGAGAAATCCAGGTTTATCTGGGTGTAATGATTTTTTCATAAATCAAATATGAGTCCCATATAATCCAATACGGTTCAGTTAAGAGAATAGTAGGTTGGGTGTAGCGATAGCGTAACCCAACAAAGTATGCGTGAATGTTGGGTTCCGTTCCTCCACCCAACCTACACCTGATTTTTTTCATAAATCTAAATATGAGTCCTATATAATCTCCGGTGTGATTTTTGTTAATTGGAAGATTGCTATAAAGGTGCAGGTTAGGTGAGTGGTTAATCATCTAAAATGGCCAGTGAGTATTTCAGAGGATGTTTGAAAAGTATTTATTCGTAGTTTTAAGTACTCGTTGATCCCCTCTAGCCCCCCTTAAAAAGGCTGCGGTGTACACACAAATCCGGGTTGAGTGCATCTATCCCGCCTCGGAATCAATTCCGAGTCTCATAGCGCAAGTCCTCTCAAGAGGACTCAAGCAAAAGTTCATTTCAGTCCACTTGAGTGGACTTTGGCTATGAGCCTGGAACTAAAGTTCCAGGCGGGATGCGGTTTCATAGAGCAAATTTTCGACTTGTGTGTACACCGTAGCTTAAAAAGGGGGGAATTAATCTCAAAGTCCCCCTTTTTAAGGGGAGACACTGCGTTGCGGGGTTCCCCCCGTTGTAGCAAGTGTCGTGGATTTAGGGGGATCTAAAATATTTTGCTACCAACAAGCAGACTTTTAAAACAACCTCTCAACTCAAACTGCCATCTATCTGCTGTTTTGATTACCATGACTGAGCAACCTAATACTAATTTGCCATCAGCAGATTCTCAATCTACCAATGAACCGTCTGGAGGTCAAACGCAGTCGGTTAATAACAATTGGAAAAACCGCATTACAGGAATCTGGCAAAAAGCTACATCTAGTTTGATGCAGTTGCTACCTGTGGAACAAGTATCGCAGACTGTGGTTGAATGGTATAGTGTCAGCGAAGCTCAGGTAGCAGAGATTTTAGAAGCTGTCCGTGCTGAACTGCCAACTACAGAAGCTTTGTTAATTGGTAAACCCCAAGCTGGTAAAAGTTCGATTGTGCGGGGACTGACTGGAGTTTCAGCAGAAATTATCGGACAAGGTTTTCGTCCCCATACCCAACATACTGAACGCTACGCCTATCCTTCTGGTGATTTACCGTTGCTGATTTTTACCGATACGGTGGGGTTAGGAGATGTTAATCAAGAAACTCAAATTATTATCCAAGAGTTGTTGGGTGATTTGCAAAAGGCTAGTCGTGGTGCGAGGGTGTTAATTCTCACAGTCAAGATTAACGATTTTGCCACGGATACGTTGCGAAAAATTGCCCAAAACCTACGTCAACAATATCCTGATATTCCTTGTTTACTGGCGGTGACTTGCTTACACGAAGTTTATCCTATTGATGTGGTAGATCATCCAGTTTATCCACCAGAGTATGAAGCAGTTCAACGGGCTTTTGCAGAAATTCAGCAAGCTTTTAGTGGATTGTGCGATCGCGCTGTGCTGATTGACTTTACTTTAGAAGAAGATGGTTACAATCCGGTATTTTATGGTTTAGAAGAGTTTCGAGATGCTTTAGCGGAATTGTTACCCGAAGCCGAAGCCCGCGCCATTAATCAGTTATTATCACAGGGAATAGGTCAACAAATTGGGAATATCTACCGTGATGCGGGAAGGCGGTATATGTTAACTTTTGCTGTAATGGCAGCAACATTAGCAGCCATACCTTTACCATTTGCAACCATGCCTGTGTTAACAGCATTGCAAGTATCGATGGTAGGACTGTTAGGTAAATTATACGGGCAAACCATCACACCATCGCAAGCAGGCGGAATTGTGAGTGCGATCGCCGGCGGATTTTTCGCCCAAGCCATAGGACGGGAGTTAGTGAAAATTATCCCTGGTTTTGGCAGTGCGATCGCGGCTTCTTGGGCGGCGGCTTATACTTGGTCTTTAGGTGAAGCAGCTTGTGTTTATTTTGGCGATGTTATCGGTGGCAAAAAACCTGATCCGCAAAAAATCCAATCTGTGATGCAAGCCGAGTTTCAAGCAGCGAAAGAACGGTTTAAGGGAATTAAGCGGTGATTTGGGGGACAAGGGAGACAAGGGGATGTAGACTTTGTGTGGTTTTGCGATCGCTACAAATTGATTTTATTCTGTTGTCTGATTTTAGAGAATTAAGTTCAGTTAAGAGAATAGTAGGTTGGGTGTAGCGATAGCGTAACCCAACAAATTCTTGAGAATGTTGGGTTCCGTTCCTCCACCCAACCTACACCTGTCACCTATCCCTTATTACCACAGCCGATTCCAACATTTTAATTGTGCCAGCATCGGCATCTATTTCGACATTTAAACCAATTGGCAATGTAAATTTATCTTTAATATGACCAATCATTGAACCATACCAAGCGGGAACTTTTAAGGGAATAATATGTTCGCGTAAGACTTGAGTTAATTTAAAAGATGGTTCATCACCAATACTACAGTCAGTGCATCTACCAAATATCAAACCAGAAATTTGATTGAGTATTCCAGCGTTTTTTAGCTGAGTTAACATTCGGTCGATGCGATAAACATCTTCTCTGACATCTTCCACAAATAAAATGCTTTTGTACCAAGCAGGTAGATAAGGTGAACCTACCATTGCTGCTATCACTGATAAGTTACCACCTATTAATTTACCTGTGGCTTTTCCTGATGCAATTGTCTCAAATTGGACATCTTCAGTTTTAAGATTTTCCATTGTGACTGCTTCGCCATCAAATAAGATGCGCTTGGCATAATCTACTGTAAACTCATTCCAAGTAGATGTGGCATTTGGCCCGTGAAAAGTCAGGACTCGACTACGGGCATAAATAGCCAACACCAAAGCAGTAATATCACTAAACCCCATGATAATTTTAGGATGAGCGCGAATCTGGGGATAGTTCAGTAAAGGTAAAATGCGATTACAACCCCAACCGCCGCGCATAGTCATAATGGCGTTGACGGAATTATCTGCAAACATCGCGTTTACATCGTTGGCGCGGTTAGCATCTGTACCAGCTAAATAGCCGTACCTATCTAAAATATGGTTGCCTAATTTAATTTTTAATCCTAACTCGGTGAGCGATCGCTTGGCATTGGCTAAATCTTCCGCATCAATGACACCAGCCGGAGAAATTAATCCTACCGTATCTCCCGCTTGGAGGCGGGGTGGCTTGATAATGGTGTTTGGCGATAGTTGACCTTGAACCTTAGCCAGAGGTATCTGTGTAGCTAAAGCGGTGAAACCACAGGTGGTAATAAATGTGCGTCGTTTCAAAATTGGAGAGTGGGGAGTAGGAAAGAAATTTGATTATATTCACATTTTGTACCAAACGACTAATACCAATTCGCAATTCACAATGACCGCTCAATTACCACGTAGTCGAACCACTGCCTCCTACTATAATGCTACCCATCTCCTGCCAACTTTATCAGTCTTGTCTTTCTAAGAATAAAAGTTGGGTTTTGGCAGTTGATCATTTAACGCCCAATTTCCTATATCTCTGATTTTATAATCAACAGGATCATGGAGAGTGAACGTGCGGAGATTCCGCCAATAGCGGTCAAAACCATACTTGGCATTAGTAGCGCGTGCGCCCATCACTTCAAAGATGCGGTTGGTGATATCTAAGCCGACTCTAGTAGCGACGACTTTGGCTGTAGCGATAAACAGCGCACATTCTCCCCGTTGTTCTGCGGTAAGTGACCATTCTTTTTCCCAAGCTTGTTGTAACAATTCTCCTGCTTGGTCAACTAAACAAGTAGCAGTCTGAAGCTCAACCCAGAAATTGCCGTAATGCTGGATAATGTATGGATCTTGGGTAGCACTTTCTACACCTGATGTCAGCCAAGGTTTAGTATTAGTGTGAGTATAGGTTTTAGCAGCTTCAAATGCTCCTTGGGCAATTCCCAGGTAAATATTAGCCAGATTCAATTGAGTTAAGCAGGCGCGAATCGTGGTGAAGGGTTGACTGGGTTTATCTCTAATACCCAGAATTTCGTCTGGATATACCAGCACATTTTCAAATGTCACAGTACCGCTATCTGTCTGACGTTGCCCTATGTTATCCCAATCATCATGAACAGTCACACCTTGGCGTTGGGTAGGAATTGCCAGAATTTTCAATTCACCAGTTTTTTGATCAGTAGCGGTGATCGGTAATATATCCGAGTCTTGGGAGCCAGAGCAAAAGCTTTTGCTGCCATGAAGACGGAAATAATCATTTTCCGGTATTAAAGTAGTTCTTTTATCTAAAGGGTTGAGAGCATTGCACCAAAACCAATTGTTGTGAATAGTTTCTGCATAATATCGCTGCTTCTGCTCTGTTGAACCAAATATATGCGGAACTACTACCCCTAGATGGTGGTAAGAAAAGACGTGAGCAATAGAACTATCAACCTTGGCAAACTCGCGGGTAATTCTGAAAACGGTAATCCAGCTTTCTCCTAAACCACCGTACTCTGTTGGTACGATCAATTTTAGCAAGTTGCTTTGGCGCAGGCGATCGCGTTCATGTTTTGGTGTTCCCCCTTGGACATCGCGTTCTACAGCAGTAGCAGCAAATTCCTGCGCTAAAGATTTAGCTAGATCCAGATAATTTTGAGACTCTTTAGTTTTGATTAATTGCATACTTCGCAACTTCTCCTGCGAATACTATGTTGAGGGGTAAATATAATTTTTCTAAAAAAAGATTCGGAGTATTTTTTTAATCCATCTTTTTGCTACGAAGTTAGTATTACATATACGGGCCAATAAATCAAGCTTGAATAAAAATATTTTTTTCAAAATTACACATCGTTGTTACTACATAAAAAATATTTTTTCAGGAAAAACTAAAAATTGAACCTTTAATAATATTTTTTTATTTACTTGTTTTTGTAGGTTATGTATGCAATATTATTAAATTAAATTCGCTAAACGTATTTAACTGCTGGAAAGATACTGATATATCTAGAAGTTTAGCGATATTAATGAAAATTTTTGAGTGTTAGATAAAGTCAAGATTTACCCTAATCAGGCATAAAATTTCGCCTTGGCAAATCAGGGAAATACTGATTATTTACACTAAATTTTTGCAACCACCAATATAAGGAGTACGAGAAATGTTCAATCGTTCATTTCATAATTTATTTATGGAATCGATGATTTTGGGGACTACTTTACTAACCAGCACATCAGCTTATGCTGAAGATAGTAATTTAGTGACTATAACCATTGCACAAACACCTCAAATTCCGGCAATCAATAATGATGAAAGCCTTGAACAGACAAATAGTATGTCTCAGGTAACATCTGTATCGCAGTTTTCTGATGTACAGCCAACTGATTGGGCTTTTGGCGCACTCCAGTCTTTAGTTGAACGTTATGGATGTATTGCAGGTTATCCGAATGGCACTTATCAGGGAAACCGCGCCATAACTCGCTATGAATTTGCAGCAGGCTTAAATGCTTGTTTATCTCGAATTAACGAGCTAATTGCCACAGCTACATCTGACTTAGTTACCAAAGAAGATTTAACTACCATACAAAGACTGCAAGCAGAATTTACTACTGAACTAGCAACTCTACGGGGTCGCGTTGATAGTTTAGAATCTCGGACTGGGGAACTAGAAGCTAATCAGTTTTCTCCAACCACAAAGCTAGTAGGAGAAGTTATCTTTGCTGTCACAAATGCCTTTAGTGGCTCAGTTAATGGTAGCAACACAGTTTTTCAAGATAGAGTCCGCCTTGTTTTCAAAAGTAGTTTTACAGGTAGAGATAATTTAAATACTCGGATAAGCACTGGTAACGCTAATCTTTTACAGTTTCCTGGTGGTACAGCCGAAGGTTTGCAAACTTTTAATCTTGCGCCGAGTAACAATAACGTGTCTTTAGATTGGCTGTCTTATTACTTCCCAATTAGCCACAACATCAATGCTTATATAGGAGCCGTCAACGGAGTAATTTATGACTTTGTTCCGACTCTCAGTCCTTATTTGGATAGTGCATCAGGGGGTGGTCGTGCTTTGACAGAGTTTGCTTCTTCTAGCCCTATCTACCGTATTGGTGGTGGTGCAGGTGGAGGAATCAATTATCGATTGAATGACAACTTGCTATTGAGCTTGGGTTACTTAGCCGGAGATCATGCTAGTCCTCAACCAGATAGAGGCTTTTTTAATGGTCAATACAGCGCATTTGGACAAATAACATGGAACCCCAACAATAACTCTGGTATTGGTTTGACCTATGTAAATGCCTACCAAAATCGAGGAGCAATATTTGACTTGGGTAGTAGTTTTACACTTGTGGGAACAGAACAAGCTAATAGGCCATTTGAGAGGATGATTACCAACTCCTACGGAGTAGAAGCTTTTTATAAATTTAGTCCTCGATTTGCAGTCAATGGTTTTTTTGGCTACACTAACGCCAAAAATCTAGCAGGTAGTGGTAGTGCAGATATTTGGTACTATGCTTTGGGCTTGGCATTCCCGGATTTAGGTAAGCAAGGGAACCTTGGTGGTATTATTGTGGGCGCAGAGCCTTATCGGGGTGGAAATCCTGCACCTGCAAACGATTTCTCCCTACATATTGAAGGCTTTTACAAGTATCAGTTGACAGATAACATTGCCATCACCCCTGGCGTAATTTGGATTACGGCTCCGGCTCAAAACAATGATAATCAGGATGCTGTAATTGGCACGGTGAGAACAACCTTCACATTTTAAACAATCTCAGCAACGTCACAAGTTTTGGCGTTGCTGATTGAAAAGTAAATTTTTTTCAGGCATACAGCACTTTGCAAGAGCTAAAAATTACGAATTACGATTCAAGCTTAGGGGTTGTTGTTCTTCAATTAGTGGCGGTATATCCTGCCAAAGGCTAATTCCGTCGTATAGTCCTGGAGCCATTAAGAATACTTGAACCCAAAGGATATTGAACCACCAGTAAAGCCCTTGGATAATATTGTCCTGACCTACTAGAGATACTGTCACTAGGTACAGCAAGACGGAAACTACTAAACTCACAACAGATGCAACTATGCCTTTTATTGGCTGTGATAGTTTTGTAAAAGGCCACATATTGAATTGCCAAACAAATCCTAAACCAACAGTTGTCCAAATAGCTGCAAAGGTTGGGCCTGTAGTTGTGGTAAACAAATCCAGTCCTAGCTGTTTGAGGAACAATTGTGTAATTAGAGTCAGGAATAAAATAATCCCCGTATGAAGTAACCCCAAACGTGGCATTCCTAGTTCTAATTTGTTTAAAGGCCAACGTTCAAAGAAACTACCGAATACTGTTGAGCAAGGATACCAATACCAAGGGATATAAAAAGGTTGAAGCCCCCACATTTGTGGCAAAAAGGTGAAGGCAGGGGCAATAAAAAAGACGGCAAAAAAGATATTGAGAAAGCCGCTAATGGGATGCCATTCGCGGACTTTATCAGTTGTGACAATAGTGTTGTCAAAAAAGAACAAACTGGCGGCGGCGGCAATAATCGCTGTTTGTCCCCACAAACCAACAGGTGTATCAGTGAGAATTGGTTTTGCAGAAATGAATTTCCAAACTTCTCCAGTTAGATAAACTAGTGCCAACAGCACTACTAAATTCACTGTTCCTCTCCCCAATCGGGTAGAAGAAAAGCGGGAACCTGGATAGCCGTTGAGGGAAAAACCGAGATGCCACCACCAGACGAAACATATAGTGATATACGTCAATTTTGTGCCTACATTTAGCTGCATAATTTGACCAAAGATGAGTTCAAAAATGTAGCTAATAACAGCAATTACAGCAATAAAAAGCAGCCCCTTAAATGGCTGTTTTTTCCAAATACTCCGCCTCTGGGTTGGGTTTGCAACACTCATAGGATCAACTTGAATAATATTGGTTGATTAGGGGCAAAACATTCTGTAAAAATTCCCTCTGAATGCTTTACCCCAATAGAGAATTAGGCCATTACAGCCAAGGATGGCGCGGGGGATAAACACCATTCAGGAAGTAGTTACCAACAGCGTAGTATTTCCAACGCACAGGATCGTGGAGTGTGTGAGCGCGGGCATTTCGCCAGTGGCGATTGTAGTTGAATTCTTCCAATGTAGATTTAGTACCTGCTAGTTCAAATAACTTGTTAGTAGCGAGGATTGCGGCTTCGGTGGCTAAGGCTTTGACTTCTGCAACTGCAATCGAGGCTTCAACTACCTTGGGTTCTTCTAAGCCTGACTCGTTGGCGATGTCAAGAAATTCGCCTGCCCGACGCAGCAAAGCTTCGGCAGCGTGGACTTGAATCTGCACGTTACCAAATTCATATAGTGTCAGGGGGTCTTCGTAGCCTTTTTCTAAATTGCTGTCAACCCAAGGGCGCGTATATTTACGGACAAAGTGAATCGTGTCACGGACTGCGGCTTTGGCAATTCCCACGTCTACGGCGGCTTGGATGATTTGAGCGATCGCACCCATTGGTGTTGCTCTCTCAAAGGCTAAATAGTGCGGTATGACGTGTTCTGCCTTAACTTTGACATTTTCAATAATGGTAGTACCACTAGCTGTGGTGCGCTGTCCGAAGCTTGTCCAGTCATCAAGTAAAGTTAGTCCTTCGGCATCTCTTTCAACAAATGCCACTACTGTTTTACCATCGGGGTTGCTGGCAATCACAGGAACCCAATGTGCTAATAATGCGCCAGCCGAGTAGTATTTGCGTCCATTGAGTACGTAGTCAGAACCATCTGGTTGTAACTTGGTTTGCACATCGGTGACAGATTTAGTACCAATTTCCGAGAAGGCGTTACCAAAGCGTTTACCTTGTAGAACTAAATCAAAGAAGAACTTTTTTTGATCATGCGTGCCATCCAACCTGACTGCTTCCACCATGTAGAGGTGATTTTGGGGAATTTGACCGAGGCTAGAATCGGCTTCGGAGATGATTTTAATTACTTCTGCTAGGGTGACATTTGAGACAAAAGCACCGCCATATTCTTTCGGGACTGTAATTCCCCACAATCCGCTTTGAGAAAACTTCTGCACTTCTTCGGCAGGTAAACGCCGAGTTTGGTCGCGTTCTGAGTCACCCTTAGCAAACTCCGCCGCTAATTCGTGGGCGATCGCGATCGCTTCTTTGTCATCCCGAATAATATGTGCCTTCTGTTCTGTATTGATTAGTGATGTCATAATAAAACTTCTCAATTGTGATTGATCGTGTTTAAACGCAGAGGTACGCAGAGTTATCCCAAATTGAATCTGCTAGGAAATTTGGGCAATGAGGAAGATGATTTGGTTACGTAAAAATTGTGATATCTGCGTAGTATTTGCCTGTTGCTGTAGAAGCGGGTTTAGCTGCGATCGCAACAGCTTGGCTCTACAAAACCCACTTCTACAAGATAAGTAACCACGCAAAATTAATTACAGTCATTGCGAGCGAAGCGAAGCAATCCCAGCCCTTGCGATTGCTTCATTTCGCTTCGCTCCATTCGCAATGACTTTGTGTAATTAATTATGTTTAACTACTTATGTGACTGTGAATCTACACCACAGCCAACTCATTAGCAGTCCGACGATGAGATTTAAGTTCGCGCACAATGGGGATTACGTTCTTACCAAATGCGGGCAAATCATCTGTGTAGTGTAAGAAGCCGCCGAGAATTAAATCAACTCCCGCTTCATGGAATTGGCGAATCTTTTCCGCTACTTGTTCAGCAGTACCAATCAAACCTGACTTGAAGCCATCGTTATACTGTACTAAATCTTCAAAATTGGAATTTGCCCACATTCCCTCACGTTCACGAGTTGCAGCGCCAGCTTGTTTGACAGCTTCGCCAAATCCTTTGACTGCTTCTACATCGGCTTGAGCAATAATGTCGCGCAATACTTCATAGGCTTCTGCTTCCGTATCTCGCACGATGATAAAGGAATTTAGCCCAAACTTAATTGTGCGTCCTTCTCGACGAGCTAATTCAGACACTTCAGCAATCTGCTCTTTCACACCTTCTAGGGTATTACCATTCATGAAATACCAATCAGAGACACGGCCAGCCATGCGCCGGGCTGCTTTGGAGTTACCACCTTGGAATATCTCTGGGTGGGGATTCTGATTCACCGGTCTAGGCTTGACCCAACCGCCGTTAATCCGGTAAAAGTCGCCTTTAAAGTGAAACTCATCCTCAGTCCATAAGCCTTTGAGGACACGGATAAATTCTTCGGAACGACGATAGCGTTCGTCATGGTCTAACCAATGTTCGCCATAGATAGTGAATTCATCTTTGAACCAGCCGCTAACTATATTCAAAGCAAATCGTCCGTTAGAGAGAAAATCAATACTGGCTCCGATTTTGGCAACTACTCCTGGATGCCATAATCCAGGATGAACCGCCGCAATCAACTTCAATTTTTTGGTAACGGGTGCGAGGGCTGATACGGTTGTAAATGCTTCTAGCTGGTACTCAGCCCCATAGCTGGCGATAAATCTAGCTTGTGCTAGAGCATATTCAAAGCCAACCTCTTCAGCAGTTTGAGCTAGTTGAGCATTATAGTCGTAAGTCCAGTTTGTTCGTTGGGGAATTTTACTAACTACTAACCCACCACTGACGTTGGGAATCCAGTATGCGAACTTAATATCTACCATAATTGTGTGTTTGAGAATGAAACAGCTTGGTTATTGGTGGAAGTTTGCTTGTGATGCAACAAGTCCGAATTTGTCATCACTAGACAAATCACTTAAAATTTGACCCAAAAAATCTAAAGCTTGATAGCGGCTGCAAAGTCCTCTGAGTTTACAAGTAGACAATCTCAGGATTTGATATTGGCAATATATCATAACCCGATTGAGCTACCGTATTTTCATGGATCAGACTTTATCACGACAATTTTTCCGATGTCGTGACTGCATATACTTAAATTCCATTTCTGTATTCCATTTTGGAATACTGCTAACGTTTGCGGAATATTTAATTATTCTTTTATATTTGCTAGTTATCATCCTGATGATGTCAACGAGACCCGAAATCCAGGACTCAACAAAGGATGGCTACTATTCCAGATCGTGATAAGTGAATGCTTTGCATCTCTCATCTGCAACTATACACAGCAGAAATAAATATGGTAGTGTGAACTACTAAACTACGGTGGCAAGATAAAAATACCGTGGTTTAAGTAACGTAAGTCCGACAAATCTTTTTTTGACCTCTCCCCCAGCCCCTCTCCGACGCGGAGAGGGGAGCAAAAAACTAATTTTTCTCCTCCCTTTCCGTTTCAGAGAGGGAGGCTGGGAGGGAGAGGTTTAATACCTTAGAGAAAAAGCACAGGAGAAATATTTATGCCACTTCAGTTTGGAATTTGGTCGCCTGTCTGTGGTGGATGGTTGCGGGTTGTGAATCATGAGGCTAATGTATCTACGCAAGATTTAGTAAAACTGGCAGTTGAAGCAGACAAGTTAGGTTATGACTTCTATTACATTCCTGAACATTACTTGAATGCTATTCATGGCCCGAAATATCATGTTGCAGATGGTTGGATTACAGCAGCTTTAGCCAGTTTGAACACCAAGAACATCAAGATTGTTGCGGCTGTACAACCCGGTTTTAAACTACCTGCGGTGGTAGCTAATGTAAGTGCAAACATTCAAAATCAACTTAGTAACGGCAGATTTGCCCTGAGTGGGATTGCTGGATGGTGGAAGTTAGAAGTAGAAAGTTATGGAGATGTTTGGCTACCCCATAGTGAGAGATACGCCCGATTAGAAGAGTATATTGATGTCATCAAGGGGCTGTGGACAGTCGATGACTTTAATTATGTTGGTAAATATTACACTATTGAAAATGGTATTATCACTGATAAACCTACACCAAAACCACCTATTTTCATTGCTGGCGAATCAGACCGGGCAATTAATTTAGCAGCCCGTCACGGAGATTATTTATTTATCAATGCTGATGAACCAGAAAAAACAGCAGCATTGGTGCAGAAGGTGAAAAAATTGGCGATCGCTCGCTACGGTCGTAATATTAGAGTAGCCATGAGTGCTTTTGCGATCGTTCGTGAACATACAGCCGAAGCTGAAGCTAGACTAGCTGCAATTTATCGTTCTGCGGATCAGCAGCAGATTAAATACTTTCAAGAGCAAATCGATCCTAACGTAGTTGCCCACAACAAACTAGATATCAGCCAAACCATTGAAGCGAATCTCGGTTTATCTGCTCAACTGGTAGGCGATCGCTATACAATTATTCAACGTCTCAAAGAATACGAAACTGTTGGCGTTGATTTAATCATACTCAAATTTGAATCGATGTTGGAAGATACTATTCGCTTCCACAAACTAGTTATTTCCGAATACAAACAGCAAAATAACTTAGTTAGGTTGTAATTAAAAATCTTGCCCTAGACAGCATGAATAAGATTAAACTCGAAGATATTACCCTCAATCACCTCAAAATTTTAAAAGCGGTAGATGACTGTGGTAGCTTCTCGAAAGCAGCCCAAAAACTAGGATATAGTCAAGCACTAATTAGTAAAAAAGTAAAGCAAGCCGAGGATTTTTTCGGAGTAGTTCTGTTAAATCGTTCTCCTGGCTCTATCTGCTTAACTAATAAAGGCAAAAAATTGATTTCTCAAACACTTAATGTCGTTGAAACTGTAGAAAATCTACGAGAAGAATTTCACGCAACATTTAGCGCCGAGGGTGAAGATTTGATATTGGGGGCGACTAGTTTAATTTTAGAAGTCTGGTTAAAACAATATTTGCAGCGATTTCAGCTTTGTTTTCCCGGTAGAAATATCAAAGAAATTCAGGCTCAAAATAGTAGTTTTTTCTCACATTCTCAACTCTTAGATATAGATTTACTGCTCAACAGTTGCTCTGGATATAAGGAAGAACATCACTGTACTAGATTAACAACTCATAAAATGGTGTTGTTCTCTTTTGGGAAAAATAAATATTTCAATGAGTATCGCTTGATTAAAACAAATGAGATTGATTGGGATGAAGTCTTACTTTTAGATGAAGTTCATCGAGAACTATCTAAAAATGGAATTTTGTTGCATCAATTAAGTGGAGTCAATATACTATCAAGCTATCAAGATGTCCTCAAATATGCTTCAGAAAATCAAAAATTAACTATTTTACCTGACTTTTGTGAAGCTGATATCATATCTCAATACCAAGTTTTAACCCTGACTATACAAGATGTTAATGAATATGGAATTTATATTCATGTTCCCCGCTTTAGTGAATTATTAATCTCCGCAGAGGGTTTAGTCAGAAGTTTTAGACTCGAACAAAATAACTTGGAAAGTGTGCCTAATGTAAATTTAATTTTAGGTAGCTCTTCTGCTAAAGAGGAAAATGTTCTAAGAATAGGTATTCAGCGTGATTCCATAGGACAATTTATTGCAGGATATGGAACCAAGTATATTTCTGATTTACAGAGATCATCCTCATTAATTGAACAGCCTATTTTTAAAAATATTGAAATTAATCGAGATTTCGAGCTACAAATTCTGCCCTGTTCTTCTGGAGAAGAAATGAACCATCAAATGAAAAGGGGAGAACTAGATATTTGTATTTTAGATGATATTTCTCTCTTGAATAATGGGAGTCAATTCTTTGATGATTTAAGTTTTGGTTCTAAATTGATTGGGATTGCTTCGTATAATCTTTTGGGTCAGGATGTGAACATTGTTCTCCATAAAGATTCTGCCATAAATACTGTCCAGGAACTTAAAGGCAAGCGAATTTCTACGTTATTTGGTTCCAATGCTCATCGATTCATCATTACTCTGTTTGACCTCTATAATATGGATGTGAGTAAAGATTGTAAATTAGTAAATGAAGATCCACAAAGGGCTAGTAGGAGTCTCGCTAACAAAACTATAGATGCCTACGTGTGTTGTCACACTTTTGCGTCAATTTTAGAAGGATATGCTTTTGTCAGAAAACTACCTCTATCTCAAACAGATAGTTTAAGAATTCCATCAATTAGAGGAATTGTTTGTCGTTCGCAGTTTATTAAAGAAAACCCGAAAATTGTTGTAGCTTATTTACATGATTTACTAGTTGCTAACTATTGGTTTAATTCATCCCCAATTCAGGCAACAGATTTATTAACTAAAGTGATTGATGTGAGAAAAAACCAAATAAATCAGTTTTTTAATCCTGTATTTGGTAATCGTATTGATCCGACACTCAAACCTCAATGGTCTTGGTTACTAAAAACTTTAAATCGCAGGTTGGAAGGAAAATATGGCATTTCATTGTTTGATGTAGATTTCTGGATAGATGATTATTTTTTGAGGCTTGTCTACAACCTGCTAAATTTAGATTATCATTTTCATCAGGTTTCTTTTGCAAGTGAATTTTCTAGTAGCTATTTTTTAGAAGAACAGTTTAGCCGACACATGAAAGTTCTCTATGAGAATTATGATTTACCACAGAAATATTGAAAGCTGATAAAAAAGTTTACTCTGACTTACGCACTGTACAAAATAACTATCTTGTGTATCAACGGAAATACGTTGTTTCAGCCTTTGATCAATCACTCTAGATTAGGTGCGATCGCTAAAATATCATTGAAAAATCTAGCTATAAACCTTAAAAACCCTACCTGTTATTTTGGTTTGTCTGTCAATGCGTAAGTCCTAGAGTATTTTAATCCGCATGATTTTGATGCGATAAGTTATTTCAACTATTAAAAACCCGACTTTATTTAAAGTCGGGTTTCTTTTTGATGTTTTGGTGATAGCGGTTCTTATACCAATTTGAAAAATGATTGCGACAAATGGGTTACTGAAAAGCTCACCAGTAAGCAATTTCCCAATCCAAAATCTAAAATCTAAAATCCAAAATAGTATTACTTGCTTGTAATACAGTCGGAACCCCACCCCGCATTTGCTAACGCAAACGCTCCCCTCCCCGCGTGCGGGGAGGGGTTGGGGGTGGGGTTGAAATGTACTTCATCCAACTGAGAACCGCTCAAATTCTGATTTTAAGAATCCAACAACTTTCGGCGAGATATATCGCTACAACAGCCAGTAGATGTGTTTTCAATTATTCCGATTTGAGTTAATCGGTAAAGGACGGAAAAATTAAATATGTCTCAGGACACGGCGCGTTTCCAATAATTCCGATTTGAGTTAATCGGTAAAGTCGACAGTTACTGCGACGAAGCCGCCGATATCTTCGGGTTTCCAATAATTCCGATTTGAGTTAATCGGTAAAGAGTTCGTCTAGGAGCCTTTGCCCTGTAAGGGTTTCAGCCGCCAAATCGACACCACTCTGAATAACATTATAAATGTTGGGCGAAATTTAACCAAGTACATAGCTCAAATCCTTGCCCAGTAAGCAATCGACACCACTCAACGCAAAATATAGGGTTTTGGCGATTTGGTGAGTGGTGTCGAAAATCATTTTGTTTTCTGATAAAACCCTTGTAGAGACGTTTCATGAAACGTCTCTACATTTAAATTCATACCTCGATTCAGCAACGCCCAGATAAAAATAGCGATCGCTATCATCCTGACACAGATTTTTCACCACTATTAAATATGTATGCAATTAAAATTTAAGTACGTCTCATTCCATTCGTCGGGATTTCTATTCAAGATGAGCCGAAACCTGGGATTTACTCAACTCCTGCACTAAACGATGTGCTTGGTGCAAGTATAGGGGATGTTGGAGAGTGGCTGGTAATTGATTCATTAAAGTTCTGGCTAAGTGCATATCACAACCAGTAACTCGTGAAATTATGGCTGCGCCTTCAAATGTGGCTTCTGCGGAAATTGTTTTTTCGACTCGCACTAAGCAGTGTCCGGGTTTGATGGTTCCGCGTTCGACGGCTTGCAGTCCTTCGATGGTGGCTAAGACGACCAAGCGATCGCCTACAATTAATTTGATATCATCAGCAGGCATAAACTTGGGTGTATGCTGTTTAGCTCTCAGATGAAAAATTGGTACTACTCGATAACCATAGGCGATATCAGCGATTAATTTGCCATTGAGGGTGTCATCAGCTTCAATTTGATATTCGGTAACTAATATTGTTTGGTTATGCAAACGAAATAAATTTAAAATATTTTCCCCAAATGCTGCACCTGCAAATGCTTCGGCGGCTAAGGCGTAAACTCCCATAATTCTGGCGTGAGGTAGCAGCAGTCCGATATTTTCGCTAAAACAAGGGTCAAAGGTACGAATAACTAAGTTAGCTTTTGGGTTGACAGTGCGTGCTTTTAAAGCAATTTCCAAATTTGTCACTTCATCATCGGTGACAACCACAACACTTTTTGCTGTTGAAAGATTGACTTTTGTTAAAGCATGGTTGAGATTTCCCAAAACTAAGGGCATTTGGGGTAACATTCCTGATTCCAGGTCTTTGGTATTTACGCCTACCAATGGTTGTTTGAGTTCTTGCAACAACTGGGCGACACTTCTACCAACTCTCCCCATCCCCACTAATACTACATGGTCGGCTTTGGGGATGCGGGGACGACGTTTAGAAAACTGAAATCTTGCAGATAAGACACGTTCCGTCATTAAGGCATAGAGAATACCAACAAACAGCGTACTAGTGACACTCGTGGTAATACTAAATAGATGCAGCCACCATGTCAGAGGAAAAGATATTTTTTGCTGTCCCCCAAACACATCACCGTAACCGCCGAGACTCAATACCAAAGCTACATTTAGCGCATCTTGCCAAGAAAGGTCAGGATACTGTGCTTTGAAAAGCAGTGTTCCTAATAAGAATAAACTCACTAACAATAATGCCCCAACTAAAGCGACGCGGCGGGTTTGACCACTGTCTTCCCAAAACTGCGTTAATTTGTGGCGGAGATTTTGCCATGATATTTCTGTCACCATTTCATGCCAAAATTGCCCAAAGCTGTTCATTTGTTTGGGGGAAGTCTTGAGATTTTCGCTGACTTCAATGTAAAAGATAGAGTCTCCGGGGAGAATTTTTGCATCTGGTTTCCATTGATAGAAACCTTTGGGTACTGGTTGACCGGCTGTGATGTGGATAAGTACACGGCGTTGGCTAGTGTTAATTTGCGAAAGACAACAATGACTCCAGCGATGGGAAGCATGGATAGATACTGCAAAAACTTGGAGTAAATGGTTTTCTAAATTAAAAAATCCTCTGGTTTCACAGCCTAATGCGGCTAAGGCTAAACTGTGGGCTGGTAATTGGGTGGCTTCAAAGGCGATAAAGTTACCCAAACTGTCTTGGAGTAAATCGTTGAGATTATTTTGGGCGGAACGGATAACTAAACGTACATGAGGATTAAGCGATCGCGCCGCAAATGCCGCCGCTATATTCACTCGCTCATCACTTGTTACAATCAAAATTGCCCGACAATGTTTTATCCCTGCTTGTTCTAATATTTTCGGTTGCCGACAATCACCAATCACCAACTTATCGATTAACTCTGGTAATTCTGCAATTTCCCAAGTGTGAGTATTTACCTGTTCAATGGCATTGACCTTAACACCAAACTCCTTCAGCACAGATACACAATATTGTCCTAAATTTCCCAGTCCACACACCAAGAAAAAGTTCGGATCTGTTGTTGTATTGTGTTCCATATTTTGATGTTAGTCAGCAGATTTTACTTGACTTTTTTAGTTTGTAGTTACTACGTTTACTTAATATAATTTGCTTTATGTCTATATTTTAGAGAATGTTTGAAAAGTATTGGGCGAATAAAATTCGCTACTACACAAACAAAGTCCACACTTCGACTCTTCTCCTGCCAGAGACGCTACGCGAACGACAAGCTCAGGGCATCGCAAGCTCAGTGACAGTCTAAGTGGACTAACACAAAATCAAGATTTTCAACCCACGTAGGCGGTCACTGAGCTTGTCGAAGTGTGAGTTTCGTCTGTGTAGCCGCGATTTCCAATCGCCCGGTGAGTAATAATTTAGACTTTCCAAACATCCTTTTAGGCGATCGCAATTTTGCCACCACATCAATTAATTCTTGTAACGCCGCCAATGTGTCAGCCTGATTTTGATTGCATTCCATAATTCACCTGTCGCCCAGCTAAATACTTCTTTACCTTAAGCAAAGCATGATTAGCTTATCTCCGATTATTCTATAGCCTTTGAATGAGGGATTAGCAATGGCATCATCAAGTTTACGTCCGGCAAAAAACTTTTCCTCTGGGGTAATGAGGGCTTGGGGAATTTAGGGGGGATAAAATTTGGATTATTTATTCCCTTTAAGTGACTCAATCAGGTTGCCAATTAACGGAAACTGTTTTATTACTCTTACTGTTAACTCTACAAAATTTTCCTCAGAGAGACGGTCATCTTGTCGCAGTTGTAGAACGCCAATTAAGATAATAAATATAGCTGTACCAATAATACTTAAAGCTAAATAATGAAACGGTAGGAAACCACCTAAAGCTGCAATAAATGTGAATACAACTACAAATACAAATAAGTAAAACATGCCATTTCTAAAAGCCCAAGGTAATGTAACTTGAACTTCTGATTTAGAAGACTCATCTGGTTTTTGTGGCTCTGTCATATTATTATTCCCTTCGGTTGAATGTTGAATTACAACTCTTTCGATATTTCCGGCAAAGGTGAAGGAGGAAGGATACATAAAATCTCTGCTTTTGTCCTTTTCTAATTCTCTTCTATCCATTACATCGTCAATTAAGCTCAAGACATTGACCATTTGATAAGGTTTCTTTTGGCATTGAATCTGGTGTTGTTGATCAACTATGAACTGGCGCAATTTTTCTGAAAGATAAAAGTGAGGGTCTTGCTTATCTTTGCAGGTAAGACAGTTGCAGGGAATTAACTTGTCGTATTTGAGTCGTTTATAAGATTGATGAATTTTATCTAGTTCGTATGTGACTTTTGTCATCAAATCTCTTTTAAATTTACCTGCAATTCGGATTTTAATTTCTCGCTTGTCGTAATATTCAATTACTTCAGCTTTTGTTTCTTCTTGGCTGATAATGACACCTGTTTTCCAGACAATTTGTTGTTTGTCCATCACATCAATTAAGTTGTGTATAGCAACAATAAACTGAGTGATGATACCTTTGGGCATGAATTCGTAAGTGTAGCGGAGGATGAGGTTATTCGTTTCATACCATTCATATTGCGGTTGTTTTGCTGTTAAAAGTTGTGGTGCAATATATGTTTTGGGATTATTAGGAATTTCGTAACATAGCTTGAAATTGATCATCAATTGCAAAAGTTCTCTTTGCTTTTCGGCATATTCTTGCTCGTGCCAAATTTCTTTAAGCTTTTGCCAGGTAAATTTGCCCAAATCTTTAATTACCTGCGAATTATCCAAAACTCTGTAAACTGCATCAGTACCCCACTTGGGTTTGAGGATGAGAGTATTGTACAAGATGGGATCATCTTGAAAGTGTAAGCAAACTCCTAAATCATGGAGATAACCACTTAGCTGCAATTTATCTTCATGTCTGGTAAAACCATTTTGCTGGCAGATGTGGAGATATTCATCCAAACTGATGTAATTACGTGGATTATTTTCTAAAGTTTCTCTCACTTTTACCCAAGTTTTAGGTAGTGGTGTACCCAGGTGAGGTAAAGACGTAATTTGATGCTTAATTTCTTTGATGACGTTATTTAAACGTTGGTCATTTTGAGCGAGGTTGGTTGCTAAGGTTTCCTTGAGGTTATTAAATTGCCCTTTTAATTGTGGTTCATTAATTTCGCGGGTTCTATCATTCTTCTCATTTTTAATGATTAGCACTGGGCTACTTTCACTGAGCAATTCCACCACATTTAGCCAGTAGTAAAAATCAGTGTCTTCTTTGCGATTATCTGCAACTAAAACATAGAGAGAACGTTTAGTGAGGAAAAATTGGTGGGTGGCATGGTAAATTTCTTGTCCACCGAAATCCCAGATGTTGACTCGAAATTCTCGCCCGTTTTCCATTGGGAAATCCCACCGGATCACCTCAATTCCCTTAGTTGAGTCGTCTTTTTGAAGTTGGTAATTTTGGTCTTTAATTTTACTGGCTAGTGTTGTCTTACCTGCGCCGCCTTCACCAACAATGAGTAACTTGGCTTCGTACAGATTATCTGTACCTTCCTCCAGTTGGCGGAAATAATCTCTAATCGCTGCAATACCTTTCGCAGCAATTTCTAGCGGTGGCGTTTCGATGGGGTTGTCCCTTAAATCCAAGTATTTGAGTTGTGGCAAACGGGTAATTGCTTCTGGCAGTCTGGTGATTTGGTTGTCGTTTAAATACAGGATGGTGAGTTGTGACAGACGGGTAATTGCCTCTGGCAGTCTGGTGATTTGGTTGTTGCTTAAATACAGGATGGTGAGTTGTGACAGACGGGTAATTGCCTCTGGCAGTCTGGTGATTTGGTTGTTGCTTAAATTCAGGATGATGAGTTGTGGCAAACGGATAATTGCTTCTGGCAGTCTGGTGATTTGGTTGTCGTTTAAATCCAGGGTGGTGAGTCGTGACAGACGGGTAATTGCTTCTGGCAGTGTCGTGATTTTGTTGTAGCTTAAATTCAGGGTGGTGAGTTGTGACAGACGGGTAATTGCTTCTGGCAGTGTCGTGATTTGGTTGTAGCTTAAATTCAGGGTGGTGAGTTGTGACAGACGGGTAATTGCTTCTGGCAGTGTGGTGATTCTGTTGTCGCTTAAATTCAAAACCTCTAACCATTCCAGTTCAAACACCTCAGCCGGAATCTCTGTTAACTTTTCCTTGTCGTCAGTATTCCAATCATTGCTTAAGTCTAGTTCTTTAAGCTTTTTCTCTTTCGTTTCTTGAATTTTGTTAAAGAAACGTTGAGGCGTTTTTGCCATACTGAGGTTCACCTATCAACGATAATTATGATTTTATGCCCCTGATTGGCTAGACAATCTCAGAGCAATTCCCCCTGAAATATCACACTACATGAGTAGTAATAGATTTTACGTAATTGTGATAAAGAATTTATCATTGTAAATTTGCAAATAGCAGGCGAATAGTTAAAACTCGTGAATGAGTCTTTGATATTCGTGAATGAGTCTTTGATATTCGCGCGTGAGTCTTTAATATTCGCGGACGAGTCTTTGATATTCGCGCGAGAGTCTTTGATACTCGCGCGAGAGTCTTTAATATTCGCGGACGAGTCTTGGATACTCGTGCGAGAGTCTTTGATATTCACGGACGAGTCTTTAATACTCGTGAATGAGTCTTTGATATTCGCGGACGAGTCTTTAATACTCGTGAATGAGTCTTTGATATTCGCGGACGAGTCTTTAATACTCACGCGAGAGTTTTTGAGACTCGTTCACGAGTCCTCTCCGCTTCGGGGAGCAAGCGCGTTGCGGAGGTTCCCTCCGTTGTAGCGACTGGCGTGAGAGGTTTGGAGAGAGGTTACAAAAATAAGTTGCACATTGCGTTTTAGAGGTTGTTTTAAAAGTGGTTTGTTGTGTATATCGGCACTTACAGATCCCCCCAACCCCCCTTAAAAAGGGGGGCTAAGAGCCTCTTAAAGTCCCCCTTTTTAAGGCTACCGTGTACACACAAGTCTTGAAATCCTACCTATCGTTTGGTTTCGTCAATCTAGCTTTCGGTTTTGCGATCGCTCTGAAAACCTGTCATTGCGAGGAGGAACGACGAAGCAATCGCCAAAACTACGAGATTATGCGATTACTTCGCTCCGTTATCACTGCGCTCGTAATGACAATTTAAGGAGGCTATAACGTCTGAAACCCTTGCAGCTAACACTTGTGTGTACACCGTAGCTTTTTAAGGGGGATTTAGGGGGATCGGATCTAAAATGTTTGGCTACCAACAATAGGACTTTTAAAACATCCTCTTAGAATATAGGAAAGTTTCAGGCGACAGTCGCTATTAATTGCATCTTCATCAAGAAACGATATCACTTCTCCATAGCTACAGCACTTACCCCATCCCTCACCAGATGTCCATCTTCCATGTAAATAATTCGGTCAGCAATATCTAAAATGCGGTTGTCGTGGGTGACTAGCAAAATTGTACAGCCTTGCTCTTTGGCAAGTTTTTGCATTAACTCCACGACATCGCGCCCAGATTGTTTATCCAGGGCGGCTGTTGGTTCATCTGCCAAGACTATTTTAGGCTGATTTACTAAGGCACGAGCGATCGCTACCCGTTGTTTTTGTCCACCCGATAAGCTATCAGGATAGTAATTCAGGCGATGTTCTAACCCAACTGCGGCTAACATTGCTTGGGAACGTGTCAGCATTTCTTGGGGTGCAATTCCACGATGCACTTCTAAACCCATACGCACATTCTGAATTGCTGTTAAACTACCATGCAAGTTATGAGCTTGGAAAATATATCCATTACTGCGTCGAGCTTGGGTTAATTCTTCACTACTAGCATGACAAAGTTCCCGATTTAATACTTGTAAACTACCAGATTGGGCAGAACGCAAGCCACCTACTAAGGTTAATAATGTAGTTTTACCAGAACCCGAAGGGCCAGTCATAATGATAATTTCACCAGCGTTAATGGTGAGGTTAATATTAAATAATACTTGTTTCCGCAGTTGCCCTTGACCAAAGTAATGGTCAAGATTTTGGATGGATATAACAGGTTTAGAGGAGTAATTAGTTTCCATATCGATTTTTTTTACCTCACGCAGAGACGCAGAGACGCGGAGAGTGATGAGTTTTTAAAACATATCGGCGGGGTCGGCGGATTGGAGTTTGCGAGTGGCGATCGCTCCAGATAAACTACACATCATTATTGTTAAAATCAACACAAATAATGCCCGACTTGCTGTCATATATATGGGTAGATTTGTCGCCGTGGCAGCTAATTGATAAAGTCCTAATGGGAAGATGAAGCCAGGAATAAACCCCAAGACGGCTAATATAATTGCTTCTTCAAAAATGACTCCGAGTAAGTAGGAATTGCGATAGCCCATTGCTTTGAATGTGGCATATTCTTTAATATGGGCATTCACATCAGTTGATAAGACTTGATAAACAATAATCACACCTACAATCACACCCATTGATACACCCAAACTGAAGATAAAACCAATGGGACTTTCGGTTTTCCAATAATCTTCTTCAAATTTGATGTATTCTGCGCGGGTTAATACTTTGATATCTTCACTTTGGAGATGTAATTTTAATGCTGCTGCAACTTGTTGGACATCATAACCTGGTTGAATATTAATTAAACCGAGATTAATACTGCCTACTTGTCGTTTCGGAAATAAGCGTAGAAAGTTTTCATCACTAGAAACTAATGTACCATCAGCGCCAAATGATGCACCTAATGTAAATCCACCACTCAGATTAATCGTGTGTTTATCTACTTCTGTGGTGACAGTTTTACCTGCATCCAGTTGCTGAACAACTTTTTGATATTCACCTCTGGATGCGCGATCAAAAATGAAGGTATCTGGTAGTTTAATTTTGTCTAATTGGCTTTGAACTCCGGGAATGTTTAAGGCGGATTGTTCCGGGTTAAAACCAATGGCTTGCATGGAGGTTTTGCTGCGGGTTTGGGGATTTTTCCAAGTCAATAAACCGATATACATGGCTGTAGCTGATTTCACACCGGGTACATCTGCGGCTTGCAACAGTCGCCGCCGAGAAAATGTCGCTAAATTCTGCATATTCCGGCTTTGGGGACTGAGCAAAATAATGTCTGCAACCAGGGCGCGATTCAGGCGGGTGTTGCTGTCATACAGTGCATTTTGAAAACCTAGCTGCATAAAAATCAGCACATCAGCAAAGGCAATACCAGCTAATGCAACTAACAAGCGGCTTTTGTGATGACTGAGTTGCAGCCATCCCAAAGGTGTGCGGCGTTGCAGTTCTTGGATCATTCCTGTCATAGTTCAATTACCGCTTTGACTTGTAAATTGGTAAATTTGGCGGCTTTGGTGCTGGAAGCTTCATCTAGTTGCACATGAACTTCCACGACTCTAGAGTCAATATTTTCGCTGGGATCTGTGTTGATGACATTTTGGCGTTGGACTTTCCAGCCAATCCAATCTACTGTTCCCGACAAGTTGCTAGGGAGAGAGTTGCTGGATATTTGCACTTTTTGTTGTGGACGAATTTTGCTAACGTCGCTTTGATAAACTTCTACGACTGCATACATCTGGTTAGTTTGTCCAATTTCCACGATGCCATCGCTAGATACTAATTCACCAGAACGTGTATGAATATCGAAGACTACACCATCTTGGGGCGATCGCACATAAGCTTGCTCTAAGTTTGCCTTGGCTTGGCTGGCGGCGGCAACTGCTCGCTCAATTTCTGCCTTCGCGGCTTGCACATCCACGGGGCGGACTTCGGCAATACTATTTAAGCTGCCTGCGGCTGACTGGACTTGTTTGCTACCTGTTGCCGTAATTCGAGCTAAAACTGCCTTGGCTTCACTAATTTGTTTGCTACCAGTACTATCTATGCGGTTCAAATTGGCTTTGGCTTCGCTCAACTGCTGGGTGATGGTATCTACACTCAAGCGTTTACTGTCAAAGGTAGAAAGGGAAATTGCACCTTCGGAATACAGTTGCTGATAACGACCAAATTCGGTTTCAGCATTTTTTAATTCGGCGGCTAATCTTTTAATTGTTGCCTGTTGAGCAGTCGTGTCACCTTGCCATTGTGCTTCTAACCGCGCAATAGTTTGCCTTTGTTCGGTTTCTTGACCTAAACTTTGGGCTTGTAAACGGGCAACTTCGGCTTTTTGGGCAGTAATTTCGCCTTGTTTCGCACCCGCTTGCACTTTCGCTAAATTTATCCTCGCTACTTTTACAGCTTCTTGAGCTTCTTGCCAAGCTGCCTGGAGGCGATCGCGGTTATCTAAAATGGCAATTAATTGCCCAGCTTTGACTGTATCGCCTTCTTTTACCAACAGTTTCTCAACTCGACTAGTTTGACTAGCCGCCGGAGCCGAAAGTTTAATGATCTCTCCCTTGGGTTCTAGTCTCCCTAACGCTGTCACCGTCTTAATTTGCGGTAAACTCACCTCAGTTGTGGCTGTATTCTGAGTGGGCGTTGATTGCACTTGCCAAAATTTATAACCTGCGATCGCAATACCTAAAGCAGCTGCCAAAATTATCAGTTGGCGAGAGTTAGGCTTAAAGTATGCGGAATCTTTTGCTGCGGCATTACTCACCGTAAGCTCCCTTTTGGTTTAAATTCTTACTAAACTAGAATGTTTAGTTTTGATATTACTAAACTAAACTGTTCATTCCAGTAATGTCAAGAGTCACTCGAAAATTTTTAGGCGAAATGACCAATGAGCAATGAAAAAATTGATGCTATTCTCGCTGGAGCAATGCAAGAGTTTCTCAAAAACGGCTATGCAGCGACAACAATGGATAAAGTTGCAGCCGCAGCAGGAGTATCAAAAACAACTATCTACAGCTACTTTCGAGATAAAGAAACTTTATTTGCAGCCCTTGTAGAGCAATTAGCACGGGAAAAAATTCTGCCACTATTTAACTATCAAGACCCGCAATTTTACCAAGACGACCCACAAATTTTGTTGCGGCGTTTAGCCATCAATGTCTTAGATAAAGGGACTAGTGAACAAGAAGCACTAAACTTCGTGAGATTAATTATTGGGGAATCTGGGCGATTTCCTTCCTTAGCGCAAATTTTCCTCAAACATATCGAAAAACCCGGTTTCGATTCGTTGAGTGAATATTTTACCGCCCATCCAGAACTGCAATTACCTGATCCTTTAGTAGCTGCACGTATATTTATTGGTGCATTAGTACATTTTATGATTCTTCAGTATATGCTACATGGTCAAGAAATTGTGCCAATGGAGCGCGATCGCCTAATTGATAACTTAGTTAAATTAATCACCATTAACCTAACGCCTAAAACTGAACTCGCAGATAAATATACTGGTACAAGACAGAAAACACCAAGACGCAAACGCACATCCTCCGGCAAATTTCAAACAGATTACAAATCAGAACCTAAACAGTTAAGGTCGATTCGACTCACAGATACAGCCTGGGAAAAACTCGCAGAATTAGCGACTGAAAATAACCTTACCCGTAGTGAAATGATTGAAATCTTCGCCCGTCAAAGCAACCGAGAAAGGGAGTGGGGAGTAGGGAATCGGGAGTAGGGGAGATGGGAAAAAAGTTTTTTCCCGTTGCCAAATAATGTATATACATGGAAAATTTAACCTCATGTATATACATGGAACAATAATTCATCTTCCCAACTCCCAACTCCCTTTCAAGGGTAGGTTTTTAACAGAGTGATGAGTAGCGACTCTAAAAATCACGATTTAATCAGAGTTCCACCCCTACACCCTAAATCAAGGTTTTTGGGGCATAACGTAAAAAACCTACACCAGTCAGGGAGTGGGGAGTGGGGAGTGGGGAGTTGGGAGTGGGGAGTGGGGAGTGGGGAGCTGACAGGTGTAGGTTTTTTACAATTAGGAGGAGTTAAAGCAGAAGAAATCGTCAACAGGAGTAGAAGGAAAAGAACTCCAGCGATGAAGATGAATCGGAAGGTGATTGAGAA
>NZ_JACJRY010000042.1:0-53019 GCF_014697485.1 Anabaena sp. FACHB-83
TTCAAGGAAGGAAAGTGTAAATTGGCGATTTAAGACTACTGATGCACGTAAGAAGATGGGACGCTTATATCCACCTATCTTACCTAGCAAAGTTGAGTTGGCAGACTACTAGTAGTCTGCCAAGAGAACTTTGTGTGGTGGCTGGCAGAGGGGCAGAGGGGCAGAGGGGCAGGGGAGAGAGTACCTTCATTCCCCCCTGCTCCCCCTGCTCCCCTGCTCCCTTACAGGGTCTACACAGCAATATTGGGTTGGTGGACTACTAGGTGCAAGATATGTGTATAGATAAAAAAAAGCTAGTGCTGTCCAGAATAATTTCAGCACCAGCTTTAGTTGTATATATCCGCAGGGCGGTTAGGGAAAGGGAAATTTGTTAGTAATGAGTACCTGTTTTGCGGTGATTAATTGCTGTGACTGCATCTGGCTTGATTAATTTACCGTTGTCAACAGTGGCGTAAACTACCCAGTGGTCGCCGCATTCCATACGTTGTTCAACGGAACATTCGACGTAAGCAAGAGCATCGGTCAGAACGGGACAGCCATTATCAGCAGGAGTAGTGCCGAAAATGGCAAATCTATCTTCACCGGGGGCGAAATTCTTGCGGAAATGCTTCATGTATTCTTGTTGATTGCCTTCCGCCAGGATATTTAAGGCAAACTTACCGCCAGGATACATCAAAGATTCTATGGCGCGTTCTTTGGCGATCGCTACAGTTAAACCCGGTGGGTTAAAGGTGGCTTGCGATACCCAAGCACCCAACATTCCGGTAGAAACATCGCCTTGCTTGGCAGTAATCACGCAAACTGAACCCACAATGCGGCCTACAGCTTGTTCTATAGGGGTTGCAGCTTGTTGGGGTACGCGGATTTTTTTCGCCTTTTTCAAGTTTTGGGCGAAATCTGTACCGAGTTCTTCGCAGAATTTGAGGGTAACATCGTCGGGTTTGAACTTAACTTTTAAAGTTTCAAAACCCAGGCGATAGCCAGCATCGCGCAATTTACCTTCAATCATTTCGACAGCTTCACCACTCCAGCCGTAGGAACCGAAGACACCCGCAACTTTGTTGTTATCGCCAACTTTCAAGACAATACCTAAAGCGGTGTGAATAGGTGTAGGTGCATGACCGCCGATAGTAGGGGAACCGATAATAAAACCATCTGATTTTTCGACTGCGGCTTGGATTTCTTCGGGGGTAGCAAATTCGCAGTTGATTGATTGAACTTCTACACCGCCTTTGGTTAATCCGAGGGCGATCGCTCGTGCTAAAGTGGCAGTATTGCCGTAAGCTGAAGCGTATAGTAAAGCCACCGAAATTTCTCGATTTCGTTGCGAACGGCTCCAGTCGCTATATGCTTTGGTCAGTTCAATTAAACTACTGCGAACAATCGGCCCGTGACCAACTGCATACATCCGCACTTGGAAATCAGAAATTTTTTCCAAAGCCGATTCGACATGCTTCGCTTGGGAAGCCATCAAACAGTTGTAATAGTAGCGTTGGTCTTCTTTGATTTGTTCCCAATGGTCATCAAAAACATCCTCACCGCAGATATGTGCGCCGAAAAGTTTATCAGTGAACAAAATTTGGGTTTGCTGGTCATAAGTGCAGAGGTGTTCTGGCCAACGAGGGTTAGGTGTGGGGAAGGATTTCAACACATGACCCTTACCTAAATCGAGGGTTTCTTTCCCCCGCATTACCAAAATATTTAAACTATCATCAGGGAAAGCTGCCTTTAAATTAGCTGCACCAGGAAGAGAACAAACAAAGGTAATTTGTGGAGCTACTTCCAGCAATGTTTTTAAAGTTCCTACCCGGTTGGGGCTAAAATGTCCCAGGATGACGTAATCTAATTTTTTCAAATTAATGTTCTGCTGTAATGCTTCCAAAAAAATTGGTGTGAAAGTATCAGCAGGTGGGTCAATAATCGCCGTTTTATCACCTTCAATCAGATAACAATTAGAGGTTGTACCTCGTTCTAATGCGTATTCAATTTCAAACCGCAGACGTGACTTACTACGCGCTCTGAGAACTTTGATGTTGGTCGCAATGGGAGAAACCTGTACGTCACGGGGTTTGGAATCGCTCATAGGTGTTGGTTGATGTGGAGATAAAAAGGGCAAAAACCGAGCTTTAACGGATTGAATAAAATCTGTAAAAGACATGATGAAGTATGAAGTGTGAAGTATGAAGTATGAAGTGTGAAGTCTGAAATATGAAACATTATTGAGACAGCAGATTGGAGGTGAATTAGATACCACTTTTCAGAAGAAAAGTCTATTCCCTGTAACCTGTCACCTGTTACCTGTTCCCTCTTTCAGACTTCAGACTTGATTTAGTAATAGTTCCCGACTTTGCGATGGCGGACTGCGGTTAAGCCATCGGGTTTAGAAACACGACCGTCTTGGACTGTGCAGTATAAAATCCAGTGGTCGCTGCACTCCATACTACTCTGCACTTCACATTCCATATATGCAAGGGCATCTGTCAAAATGGGTGAACCGTTTTTGGCGGTTTGGGTTTTCACACCTGCAAATCTATCAGCACCGGGATGTAGACGCTTGAGGAAGTGCTTTTTTAGTTCTTGATAGTTGCCTTCTTCTAAAACGTTCAGCACGAAGCGATCGCCTACCTGCATTAAAGCATCAATGGCGCGGTCTTTGGCAACAGCAATTGTAAATCCTAATGGTTGCAAGCTGGCTTGACTAACCCAAGAAGCTAACATCGCACTGCTAACATCACCTTTTTTGGCGGTGACGATATACAGTCCGTTGCTAATTCTGCCTAGGGCTTTTTCCATGTTCACATCAAGAGCTTTGATTTGCTTGATGTTACGTTCGCGGGTGACAGCTTGTCCTAAATCTGTGCCGGCTTCTGTACACAATTGATAGGTAGAGGCGGTGGGGGCTTCTTTAATCCGAATGGCTGGGAAGGCTTCTTTCACACCGGAGTCGAGAAATTTCCGGCGGAGGGTATCGATTGGTTCATCATCGCCACCAAAGCATTCAAATAAGCCAAAGAATTGTTTATCTTTAGCAACGGAAATTAAAGAACTAATACCAGCTTGCGCCGCAACTGAGGTAGAAGGAGGCATCCCAATGATAATACCTGCTGCTCTACCTGCGAGTTCTTGAATTTCTTGGGCTTCGGCGGTGCTGAGGTCAAGCATTTCTACACCCACACCAGTTTTTTGAATACCTTCGGAGATGGCTTGACCGAGGCGATCGCTATAACCATACTCAGAAGTGTAGAATAAACCAACAGTGGTGAGGGCTGTGGCTTGTCTTTGGCTCCAGTTTTGGTAACACTCGGTGAGAATATCTAGATGATGATAAAGTAAAGGCCCGTGACCGTTAGCGATGATTTTAATCTTGCCGAGTTCGCCCATCCGCTTCATCGCATTCAACAGCGATCGCGCATTTGGCCCCATCAGACAGTCATAATAAAATCTAAAGTCAGCTTCGATCGCTTCTAAATCTTCATCAAAGGTGCGATCGTCACAAAAGTGCATCCCAAAGGCATCGCAAGTATAGAGAGTTTGGGTTTTGCGATCAAAACTAAAAATGGTGTCAGGCCAATGCAAATTAGGCGCACTCACAAATTCTATTTCGTGACCTTTGCCAATATCAATGCGATCGCCACTTTTGACAATTCGCTTGGAAAAAGGATCATGCACCAAACCTTCCAAGAATTGCAATGCAATTTTAGAAGCTAAAACTGTGGCTCGCGGTGCTAATTGCAATACATCTTCCACTAAGCCGCTATGGTCTGGCTCTGTGTGGCTAACAATAATGTAATCAATGGTCTTGGGGTTGACGATACTTTTGAGAGTGTCTAAATAAAGTTGGCGAAACTTCTGGTGGGAAGTGTCAATTAAAACTGTTTGTTCGCCCCGAATTAAATAAGAATTGTAAGTCGTACCGTTTTGCAATCCGAATTCGATATCGAAGCGATCGCGATCCCAGTCAAGACAGCGAATCGCCGTGGTGTTTGGGGCAATTTCTACAGTTTGGACAGTAAGCCGATGCTGAACATTTTCTGCGATCGCTACCATTATTCGTCTCCGAGCGCAAGTTTTTAATAATCTTTCTCTGCCCCCATTGTGCGACTAAATCATTTTTAAAGTTGTAATGAAGACTAGTTTTCAAAATTTGGTAGTTGTATCAATTATTGCTGTTTTCCAGCATTATTTTTAACTCAGAATATTCTTTGTAAATCTCTCACAGCAAGGGTATCACGTTTTAAATGTTAATATTTATTGGCATAATTTAAAATCCCTAACATATCATACATAACTTATTTTTTTGACCAGATTTCCGTAACAAAAAGCATAGATTTCAACACCGATGTGTTTAAAATCAGAGTATGCTGTACTGATAATTTCGGATTTACTTTTAAAACATCTACTTACTCTCGGTTGTTAATATTTAATTTCTAGCTAACTTTGAGACAGAGAAAATAATGGCTTTGTTAATGCGGGAATCTAATCAAGCTCCCCTTCATCAGTTGACAAAGATCAGTGGGAAACCCTTTGCGCCTTTAAATACTGAATGGGTGAGTTGTCGTGTATGTGGTGCGTGGATGCAGTTTCTTGGTCAGATTGACTTAGAAGCAACGATCATAAAAGAGATTTGCGATCGCAAACAGCTACTCCTTCTATTTATGTGTAGTAATAACCCTGGAATGTGTGATGAATGGGATGCTGATTTGGGAGGTAATGCAGCAATACTAGTTTCTAAAACTAACCTGACAAGTCTTGAACCACCTTGTGATCAAGAAGAGTTTCTTTCAGAAGAAATTTTGTTAACACTGGATGAGTGCGACGATTCGGCAGACACTTATTGTGATATTTTGAACCAATTTCAATATCAAATATGCGGCAAAATTGGTGGTGAACCTCTGTGGATTCAAGATGATGAAACTCCGATTTGTAGTTGTGGAGCTAGGATGAAGTTTGTAGTTCAGTTGGAACCCAGTACCGCATTCAATTTTGGTGATTCTGGTTCTGGATATGGCTTTGTGTGTTCAGTATGCCAACAACAGGCGAAGTTTCTTTGGCAATGCTACTAAATAGCTATTTTTCTGAATACAGCCAAGTATTTATATGTATACATGAATAGCGTTGGGTGCAAGATGTAAAGTGAAAGACTTAATGACAGGATGTTTGAAATATCATCCTGTCATTAGATCCCCCTAAATCCCCTTTTCAAGGGGGACTTTGATTCTAGTTCCCCCCTTTTTAAGGGGGGTTAGGGGGGATCGAAATGCTACTAAGCACCTTTATCAGACTTGTGTGTACACCGTAGCTTTTTAAGGGGGTTAGGGGGGATCGAAATCCTGTTAGAACAATAATTATCTATCTTGTTGCGCCCAAATCCGGGTGGGAAGACCCCAAACATAGATAAAGCCTTCGGCGGCTTTGTGGTCAAATTGGTCTTCAGCGCCGTAGGTAGCTAAGTCGGGTGTAT
This sequence comes from Anabaena sp. FACHB-83, assembly GCF_014697485.1. Taxonomy (NCBI): domain Bacteria; kingdom Bacillati; phylum Cyanobacteriota; class Cyanophyceae; order Nostocales; family Nostocaceae; genus Anabaena; species Anabaena sp. FACHB-83. Next base: position 5,462 of record NZ_JACJRY010000042.1, read on the forward strand.
AAAGGGTGTTGTCACTCCAACGACCAACTATCGTGGCGTTACCTTTGAACAACTTCACCCGCACAGTTCCTGAGACACGTTCTTGAGTTTTTTGAATGAACGCATCCAAAGCAGCTTTGAGGGGACTGTACCACAAACCGTTGTAAACCAATTTGGTGTAAGTATCTTCAATACCGCGCTTATATTGGGAGACATCTGCGGTTAAAGTTAAGCTTTCTAAATCGCGGTGTGCGTGAATTAACACCAACATTGCTGGTGATTCGTAGATTTCCCGTGATTTGATTCCTACCAAGCGATTTTCAATCATGTCAATGCGACCGATGCCATGATTGCCTGCTAATTCGTTGAGTGTTTCAATTAATTCAACGGGGTTTTTAGCTGTACCGTTGACAGTGGTAGGGATACCCTTAGTAAAACCAATTTCAATATATTCTGGCTCATTGGGGGTATCAGTGATCGCTTTTGTCATCTGATAAATTTCTTCCGGGGGTTCGGCGGCTGGATCTTCCAACACACCCGCTTCAATACTGCGACCGAGCAAGTTTTTATCAATACTGTAAGGCGAAGACTTTTTCACAGGTGCAGGAATACCGAACTTTTCCCCGTAGGCGATGGTTTCTTCCCGGCTCATGCCCCATTCCCGCGCGGGTGCTAAAATTTTGAGACTGGGATTTAAGGCAGCACAGGAAACGTCAAAGCGTACCTGATCATTACCCTTACCAGTACAACCATGTGCGATCGCATCAGCACCATACTTCTCTGCTGCTTCTACTAATATTTTGGCAATCAAGGGACGAGCCAGCGCCGTTCCCAGGGGATAGCGATTTTCATAAAGTGCATTGGCTTGAATCGCCGGGAAAGCGTAATCTTTCACAAAGCTGTCTTTGACATCAATTACCAGAGACTCACTAGCACCCGACTTGAGAGCCTTTTCTTTGATTGGCTCTAATTCATCTCCCTGGCCTAAATCTGCGGCGAGAGTTATCACCTCTTCCACACCCCACTCTTGCTTGAGGTAAGGAATGCACACAGAAGTATCTACACCACCTGAATATGCTAAGACAACCTTTTTGGCGCGACCCATTGGTTTCTCCAGTTAGGAAAACAAAGAATGACACAATATTATATCGGACTAATACAGGTAGATTTGCTGGTGTTGTGCGATCGCCCCAATGGTTATATCAATTCTCGATGACATAAAGAAATACAACGCTGATAGATTCAGGAGTATTTCAGCTTGCCCCAGTCAGTGATATTCCATAATTAAAATACAAGAGACAGTGGAGGCGCTCATGACTATGCAGTTATTAAGACATAAATTTACAGTGCCGCAATATCATAAAATGATTGAGTCGGGTATTCTCACAGAAGATGACCGGGTGCAACTGATCCGAGGAGAAATTGTTGAGATGTCGCCTATTGGGACAAAACACGCTGCTTGTGTAAAGTGTTTAAATAAAATCTTGTCTACTAAGTTAAGGGATAGAGTTCTCATTGCTATTCAAGACCCTGTGGAACTAAATGATAATTCACAACCACAGCCAGATGTGGCATTACTCAAACCTCGTGATGATTTTTATGCAGATGCACACCCCCAGCCTCAAGATATTTTATTATTAATTGAAGTGGCTGATTCGACAATAATTTATGACAGGGAAGAAAAGATTCCTTTATATGCAGAAGCCAATATAATTGCGGTTTGGTTAATAGATATTAATGAGCAAGTTGTGGAAGTTTATCAACAACCAACAGCTACAGGATATCAGCATATACAAAAGTTTTCTGGTGGAGAAATTTTATCAATTCCAGGGTTTTCTGATGTCACAATTACGGTCAATGAAATCTTTGGTAGATAAATCACGGGTTCTATTTTTGTATCGCGCAAAGGCGCAAAGAAGAGCGTTAGAGGGATGTTCATGTTCAAAGGCTGAGGCTTCAAGTATAAATTACCTCCTGCCTCTGGTTGGTGAGCGTAGCCGAACCACCGCCTCCTGCCTTTAATTACTGTGCTACACGCCAAATTTTGATGGTATTATCCTCGCTACCACTGACAATTGTCTTACCATCAGCAGTAAAACCAACAGATGTCACGGTATCTGCATGGCCTGTCAAGGTATTCATCACTTCCCCTGTGGCTAAATTCCAAAGTTTGATGGTACGATCGCGGCTGGCACTGGCTAAGATCATCCCATCTGGGCTAAAAGCCACACAGGTAACGGTATTAGCATGGCCTGTAAAGCTGCGAAGCACTTCGCCGGATGCAACGTCCCAAAGTTTAATGGTGCGATCGCGGCTGGTACTGGCTAAGGTGGTACTATCAGGACTAAAGGCAACTGATGTGATTGTATTCGTATTACCCTTGAGGGTGCGGGCTGGGTCATCTTGGTAAAGATGCCAAAGTTTAATGGTTTTATCAAAACTCCCACTAGCTAAGTTACGCCCATCGGGACTAATAGCAACAGAACGCACCCAAAATTTATGTCCTTTCAGGGTGCGAATCAGTTTTCCTGTGCCTAAATTCCAAACTTTGAGGGTGTTATCATCGCTACCACTGACCAAAGTTTTGCCATTGGGACTAATAGCTAATGCCTGAATTGAATCGGTATGTCCTTCTAAGGTGTAAACGATTTTACCTGTTGTCAAATTCCAAACTTTAATAGTTTTATCATCACTCCCACTCACCAAGATTTTGCCATCAGGACTAATAGCCACAGCATTAACTTTTTGCGAATGTCCATTCAGGGTTAAAATTTCTTTTCCTGTGGCAATATTCCACATATTAATTATCTTCTCCCCTTCGCCACTGCTGGCAATTGTTTTGCCATCGGGACTAATGGCCACAGAGACAACAGATTTTGCTGTACCTTGGAGAGTATTAGCTAAGGCAATATTTTTAACTGGAATATTCGGTGATTGACCAAAAACAACTTCATTTTGAGAATGACTATAATTGGTTGGCTTGAGTTTTGATAATAAAATTGCTTGAATTTGGCGATATTGTTGATACCAAGTATCACTAAATCCAAATAATAAAACAAAAGCTGCTGCTAAAACTAAGATTTTTACAACAGCGTAGTGAAATGAGAAAGTTGATTTTGGTTGAGTTACGGTAAATTTGCCTGATGATTGACCTGCTGCTGGTAAGGCGCGTGGTAAGGCGGGAATTAAATCTTTAATCACTTCATCGGCTGACTGATAGCGTTGACTTAAGTCTTTTTGCAACAACTTATTCATGACGTTATCTAATTCTGGCGACAAGGGACTCCGCAAATATTGTCGCCAACTGTTTGCCCAGCCATAACCATGTTCCATCCACAATTGAAACGGGGATGTTCCTGTTAGCAAATGAAAACAAGTAGCCCCCAAACTAAACAAATCACTGGCTGGATAAGCTTTGCCGTCTCGAATTTGTTCTAGTGGGGAATAACCATGCGAACCAATGGATGTGCCACTTTTATTTTTGACTTTTTCGGTTAATTGTTTAGAAGAACCAAAATCAATCAAACTGAGTCGCCCATCATACCGACAGCGAATTAAATTTTCTGGTTTAATGTCACGGTGAATTACACCGCGATCGTGAATAAATTTAAGTACAGGTAATAAATCAAGTAAAATAGCTTGAATTTCATTGGCTTTATAAACTCGGCGTTGTTGTAATTCTTTTAACAAGTTCTGCCCATTTATAAATTGTTGGACTAAATACAGGCATTTATCTTGCTCAAAGTAAGCAATTAGTGTGGGAATTTGGGGATGTTCGCCAAGTTCTTGCAGTCGTTTTGCTTCTTCTGCAAACAACTCCATTGCTTTTTTTTGCGACCAAGTTCCTTGAAATTTTGGTGCTAATTGCTTGATTACACAAAGTTCATTGAGTTTATCGGTATCTTCTGATAAATAAGTTCTGCCAAATCCCCCTTCATCGGAAAGCACCCGAATCACCCGGAAGCGATTTCGTAACAGTGGTACTAAGGGAGTGCCACAAGTCTGGCATAACTGCTTGCCTTTGGGATTTAGGGGATTTGGGCAATCGGGATTTAAGCAGCAGATCATTATCTGACAGGCGCGACTGCATAAAAATTTTTACTAAGTTAACCCCGATATTTCCCTTAATTACTATTGACTCTCTCGAATTTATGGTAGATCCCTCTGGTGATGGGGAGTGGGGAATTAATTATATAGTTAATTTTGGTAAATGCTCATCAGTTTTCTTCAAGCTTAGAGGATGTTTTAAAAGTCTTATTGTTGGTAGCCATCACAACCAACCACTTTTCAAACACCCTTTTAGAAAACTACGAGAGTCATGAGATGAATTTTATCGATTATATATTAACTTGCTCTCCCAACAAATGACATTCGTTATTGATGAAGTCATGTTAGTAACAAATAAAACTAGATTTTAGGTGCGATTACTTGTCACGTTAATAGTTAAATCAACAGAAAGTCAGGGAATACTAAGTGTAGATTACTAGAGAAAGAGTATAGCAAATTGCTGATTACTGAGTATAAATGTAGTATTTTCAGGAGTTTCAGCCATTAACATAGTCCTCATCTATGCCGCAACTGCTATATTTCCCAACTCTTGCCCACAAATTTAGATTTTAGGATTGATCAACTAACTATGCTTGTTTCTTATGATTTAAATCTAGTAGTTCTCTCAATAATCATTGCGATTATCTCAGCTTATACATCTCTAGATTTAACAGAAAGAATTGCAAAGGCTAAAGGGTGTGCTTGGATTGCTTGGTTAATTGGTGGTGCGAGTTCCTTTGGACTGGGCATTTGGTCGATGCACTTTGTTGGGATGTTGGCATTTAATCTAACTGTACCTATCAGTTATAACTTTTTGATTGTTTTAGTTTCTGTCTTGCCTGCAATTTTCTCATCAGGGTTTGCCTTGTGGATTTCTAGCCGCAAAATACTGGCGCTTCCCAGCTTGTTAGGTGCGAGTTTTATTATGGGGATGGGTATTACGATGATGCACTATACCGGGATGGCGGCAATGCGATCGCCTGCGATCGCTCACTATAATCTCGGATTAGTCGTACTTTCCATCATCATTGCAGTCACAGTATCACTAATTGGTTTATGGTTAACCCATTATTTGCACAATCAAGAAGTCGTTATCTGGTGGCAGAAACTCATCGCAGCAACATTAATGGGCATAGCTGTACCGATGATGCACTATACAAGTATGGCGGCGATCGATGTTCACAGCATTAGACCATTATCTGGGGATTTTCCGGCACTCAACACCACTTGGCTTTCTTCGTTGATTAGTGCTGTCATCTTTTCGATTTTAGGTTTGGCACTGGTAACTTCTTCGGAAACAAAAGTTATTGACCGCACTAGAGAGCTTTCTTTGGCTTTGACGCAACTTCAGGAATCACAATTGCAACTGATTCAAACTGAGAAAATGTCAAGTCTCGGTCAACTGGTGGCTGGAGTCGCCCACGAAATCAATAATCCCATTAACTTTATTTATGGCAACCTCCAATATTTAGAAGAACATAGCCACAATTTGCTGAAAGTTGTACAGCTTTACCAAAATTCCGGGGCGCAAATTCCCAAGCAAAACCCGGAAATCGATTTGGCATTTTTGCAAGAAGATTTACCCAAGATAATGGAATCGATGAAAATCGGTACTAGTCGCATTATGGAAATTGTACTGTCGCTGCGTAATTTCTCCCGCGTGGATCAAGCTGAATATTCCCTGGTCGATATTCATGATGGGATTGATAGTACATTGTTGATTTTGCAACATCGTTTAAAGGCTTCATCAGAACGTCCAGCCATTAACATAGTCAAAGATTATCAGCAATTACCTTTGGTGGAGTGCTACGCTGGACAACTGAATCAGATGTTTATGAATATCTTGGCAAACGCCATAGATGCCATTGAAGAACTCAATCTTCAGCAAACTGAGCAAAGTTTTGCAGAGCGTTTTTACCAAATCACCATTCGCACTTCAGTCATCAATTCTGAATGGGTACAAATTGCGATCGCTGATAATGGTACCGGGATTCCTGACAATGTTCTCAAACAAATTTTTGAGCCATTTTTTACCACAAAACCCGTAAGTAAAGGTACAGGCTTGGGAATGTCAATTAGCCATCAAATTGTGACTGAAAAACATCACGGTAAGCTAGAGTGTTTTTCCACACCCGGTAAAGGCACAGAATTTGTCATTCAAATTCCAATTCAACAACAATAGGACTTACGCCATAAGATGAAAAATCCAGCGTAAGTCCTAACAAGCATAATCAATGTTTTGTGGGCTAAGGTTTTTGGGTGGCGATCGCTAATTTTGCCCCTTGGACTTGTCTGACTTGATCCATCACCGCCACCACCTTACCATGTGTGACTGTTTCATCCGCATTCACAACCACTAATGCTTCTTGGTTATCGCCAACTAAAGTCCGCAATTGTCCGGCTAAAGCATCAACGGTGGTGGGTTGACGGTTGACACTCACCACTCCATCTTTATCAACTGTCACAGTAATTTTGGCAGGAACTTGCTGCTGTTTGGCTGTTGCTGCTTTGGGTAAGTTAACTGGCAAACCTTCTGAGCGAGTTAAAAATAAGGTTGACATAATAAAAAATGTCAAAATCGCAAATATCACATCAATCATCGGTACGATGTTGATTTGCGGTGGTAAATCTGGCTCATCTTGTAGACGCATAGGTTCTGTCTCCTCGTTCATAGCGGCGGCGATAGAGCAGTTCTAATTGTCCACCATATTCTTGCATAGCGGCAATTTGGCGTTGATATAAACCCCGAAAGGTGTTAGCAAATAAGAGTGTAAAAATAGCTACAATTAATCCTGAAGCTGTGGAAACCAGCGCCTCACTAATACCTGCGGTCACTCCGGTGGTTTTTGTACCCCCCACATCACCCAAGTTTAAAGATGCAAAAGACACAATCAAACCCAATACAGTACCTAATAAACCTAAAAGTGGCGCTAATCCAATAATTGTATCAAACATATTTTGAAAGCGTTTGAGAACCGGAATTTCGGCTTGGGCTTCACTTTCTAAAGCCAGACGAAATTCTTCCGGGGTGGGTTCTTCTAGTTGCAGTGCAGCTAAAAAAATGCGGGCTACTGGCAAGTCTGCATTCTTTTGCAACTTATCCAACGCACCAACCACATTATCCAGGCGGTAGAGATTCAAAACTTCGCGGACTACACGATTTTGCCGAGTATTAACCCGATACCAAAAGCGCACTCGCTCGATAATTAATGCGATTCCCACCACACTAAACGCCAGCAGTGGCCACATCACTACGCCACCTGCTACAAACAATTCATACATGGGCAATATCTCTAAAGAACTAAATGGACAACGTTACAGTTAGATTAATAGTTTACAGCACTAAATGATATATCTTATCAATAAGTAACTAAAAAAATCAAAAGCTTCATCAAGTTAAATTTTCTTTTGCTGACATAATCATTCATATCGCCTCCAATTTTAATTAGCTAAAAACCCTATAAATCAAGGATTTTTCAAGGACGCTGTAGATAACAGTGGACTCAGGCTTTTTGGTAATGAATTGCTTGACTTTGACGACAGCTAGTTTTAACTGGGATCAATAACTAATAAGAACTTGCAACAAATTCTGAGATTACCCATAAATCTCTTCCTCACTCCTCATGACCTACTTCTACAAGTGGTTTATAAATCAAATTTGTTGACGTACTGTTTATTCTTGTGCATCTATGGCTAAACTATTTGACTCGATAACCGAAGAACTGCAAGAGTTCATTGCAGCCCAAAACCTGTTTTTTGTAGGGACTGCACCTCTGAGTTCTATGGGTCACGTTAATTTATCCCCCAAAGGTCTTGATTGCTTGCGAATCTTGTCACCTCACCGAGTAGCATACCTCGACCTGACAGGTAGCGGTAACGAAACTTCCGCCCATCTGCAAGAAAATGGTCGCATTACCTTTATGTTTTGCGCCTTTGTCGAACCACCAAGAATTTTACGACTTTATGGTAAAGGATACGTAGTTTTACCGAATTATGCTGAATGGGACTCGTTATCTTCGGTGTTTCCTCAGATACCAGGGGCTAGACAAATTATCGTCGCTGATATTGAGATTGTGCAAAGTTCTTGTGGTTTTGGTGTTCCTCTTTATGAATATCAAGGTCAACGCCAAACACTAGTTAATTGGGCAATTAAAAAAGGGGAACAGGGAGTGAGAGAATATCAACAACAAAAAAACAGCATCAGCATTGATGGTTTACCCACACCTTTGAGTCAATTACAGCAGAATGCAGGAGTCAGCAGTCAGAATACAGACTAAAAACAAGCTAGTACAGGTCGGCGTAAATAAACCGACTATCTGGAATTGCTAAAAGGCTTGTGGTATCGTTATTATTTCCTTTTACTTTTGCCTTTTTACTTTTGCCTTGTTGTGCTAGATACTGAGTTTTGACTTTATAAATGCTGTATTCCAATCGCGGGGAATCTGTTGTATGTTTAGGCAAAATTAGCATTGCATCGATTTCTATTTAAACCGCGCCCAAAAATCCACAATCAGAAATTTATTGTCAATTATCCAGAGTCTAAAAGGCTAGATTTTTAACTATTTACTGTGGACTTTTGTCAAAAATAACCTTTATCCAGAGAATTTATGATTTTGGGTTAGCTAATGCGGTGATTTATCCCAAATATCGGCAAAAATCTCTATCTATTAGTTGCCTTTTTGGCTGATATTCATGATTAAATTTATGGTGAAGGAACTATTATATGGTGTGCGTGTCTTGACGTAATGATTTGCTACGAATTATGATTCGAGTTTATTCCGGATCAACCGGTACGGTCTCGAAAATTAGTGCAAGTAAATTCAACTGTCGCTCTAAATAATCACACGCATGAGATTACGCTTATTTCTACTTGGCGTTGTCAGTATTTTCCTGCTTTCTTCTCCAGCAAAAGCCTCTCGCTTAGAATCTTGGAGTTTTGATACAGCCCAAAATCAACTTAACATTACTACTGTCTCTGGTGTGAAGCCTAGAGCATTTTTAATACAAAATCCCACAAGGTTAGTTATTGATCTTCCGGGTACAAAACTGAATACAAATACAATTCGGAAAAACTATGGTGCGACAGTCCGGGAAATCCGTGTTGGTAAGGTTGACGATAACACAACTAGACTAGTAGTTGAACTAGCACCAGGATACACCGTAGACCCTGCTAAGTTATTGGTTCAAGGTGATTCTTCAACTCATTGGATAGTAAAATTCCCCTCAGTGGAACGGGTTCAAAATCCCAATGATGATAATGTTTCTGCTTCTAGCAGCGAAGAACAAATTCCTGTTGCTGTTAGTGATGTTTCTTTGTTTGCAGGAGTTGTACCTTTAGGTAAGGAAATACCACAATTGCGATCGCGGGTACAAGCATTAGCATCTCGGTATCGTTCCCTTGACCCAGGATTGTTTTTTTTAGATTTAGATACAGGTAACTATCTCGATTTCAATGGTGAGAAAGTTTTTCCCGCCGCTAGTACTATTAAGTTTCCAATTTTGATTGCCTTATTTCAAGAAATTGATGCAGGTAGAATCAAACTAAATGAAACCTTGGTAATGCGGCGTGACTTAATCACTGGTGGTTCAGGAGAATTTCAATACAAGCGTGCTGGAACTCGTTTTAGTCTGTTAGAAACAGCAACTAAGATGATTACCATCAGTGATAATACTGCTACCAACATGATTATTGACCGCTTAGGTGGTAAGGCTAAGTTAAATCCGCGTTTTCGTAGTTGGGGACTGCAAAACACTGTTGTACGGAATTTACTCGGCGACTTCAAGGGTACGAATACAACCAGCGCCAAAGATTTAGTCAGGCTGTCAGCGTTGGTTGCGAATAATCGCTTGTTGAGTGATTCGAGTCGTGGCCGTGTCTTAAATATTATGCAGCGTGTCCGCAATACCAAATTATTACCGGCTGGTCTAGGGAAAGGTGCCGTGATTGCTCATAAAACCGGAACTTTAGGCATTGTACTAGGTGATGCGGGAATTATTCAAATGCCCTCTGGTAAGCGGTACTTAGCCGGAATTTTTGTTAGAAGACCTTTTAATGATTTGAAAGCGAGAGATTTTATTAATCAAGTTTCTCGTATAGTTTATGGCTATTTAGACCAACCAAGAGTAGCCACTACCGACAAGCCTGAATCATTGTGATATCAATCGTATTTGATTGGTGAAAATCGAGAGGCTCAGATCCCCGACTTCTTGAAGAAGTCGGGGATCTTTTGGTTTATGAATGATTTAGGACTGCTATAACAAGTTTGCGAGCCTGATTACGAACTACGAATTAAGGATTAATATACACAGGCGTACAAGTGAACTTGCAGTAAACTATTCTGGTAAATATCGCTACAGAATTGGTGAGGTTTTCTGGTGACACACGAAGAACTGTTGCAAATTATTGAAAAAGCTGCGAAGGAAAAGGTAACAGAGCTAGACCTATTTAACAAATATCTCAGCAGTCTACCGCCAGAAATCTGCCAACTCTCCAACTTGACGCTGCTAGAACTCTCATACAATCAACTGATCAGCTTGCCCCTAGAAATCTGCCAACTCTCTAACTTGACATCGCTATCCCTCCATAACAATCAACTGGTCAGCCTGCCCTCAGAAATCTACCAACTCTCCAAGTTGACAAAGCTATCCCTCCATAACAATCAACTGGTCAGCCTGCCCCTAGAAATCTGCCAACTCTCTAACTTGACATCGCTATCCCTCTCTAGAAATCAACTAATCAGCCTGCCCTCAGAAATCTACCAACTCTCTAACTTGACGCTGCTAGAGCTTTTTGACAATCAACTGGTCAGCCTGCCCTCAGAAATTTGCCAACTCTCCAAATTGACGGAGTTATCCCTCTCTGACAATCAACTGGTGAGCCTGCCCTCAGAAATCTACCAACTCTCCAACTTGAAAAAGCTACACCTCTCTAACAATCAACTAAGCTGTCTGCCACCAGAAATCTGCCAACTCTTCAACTTGACAGAGCTGTACCTTAATGACAATAAACTCAGCAGCCTACCGCCAGAAATCAGCCAACTCTCCAACTTACGGTGGCTATACCTTCATGAAAACCAACTCAGCACTCTACCCCCAAAAATCTGTGAATTCTCCAACTTGACGCGGCTATACCTTGATCACAATAAACTCAGCACCCTACCGCCAGAAATCAGCCAACTCTCCAACTTGACAACGCTATTCCTCGATAAAAATCAACTCAGAAGTCTGCCACCAGAAATCGGCCAACTTGCCAACTTGACAACGCTGTACCTCGATAACAACCCCTTAACCTCGCCACCACCCGAAATTATCGAACAAGGAACCCAGGCAATTTTGACTTATCTGCAAGAAAAGTTAGAAGATAGCCAACGCCAATGGGTTTCTAAACTGTTAGTAGTTGGTGAAGGTGGTGTAGGCAAAACATCCTTATTAAGAGCGTTACGCGGTGAAGAATTCGACACCCAAGAATCAACCACCCACGGTATTGAAATTAAATCTCTCCCATTAACCCATCCTGCAAAACCAGATGTCACCATGCAGCTGAACACCTGGGATTTTGGCGGACAAGAAATTTATCACGCTACTCATCAATTCTTCCTCACCAACCGTTCCCTGTTCTTACTCGCCTGGAATGCGCGACTAGGATTTGAGCAAGGTAAACTTTACTATTGGCTAGATACTATCAAAGCCTTAGCCCCAGAATCACCCATTTTACTTGTCGCCACTCACATCGACGAACGCGACGCTGACCTTCCCCTCAAAGAGTTACGCGACAAATACCCGCAAATTGTTGAACATTGCAAAATTAGTTCTAAAATCAGCCTTGGTATTGAAGAACTCCGCCAAGCAATTGCCGACACTGCTGCTAAACTGCCCTTAATGGGTGAACTCTGGCCTACGACTTGGTTAAATGCTGCCAACACTATTCGTTCCCAGCCAGAAAAGTACATCACGCCGCAGCAATTGTGGAAAATCATGGCTGAGTCTGGAGTTGCGGACATGAGTCAAGAAGTGCTGGCGCGATGGCTGCATGAATTAGGCGAAATTCTCTATTTCCAAGACAATGAAGAACTCAACGATACAGTCATCCTCAAACCGCAGTGGGTGACAGAATATATCAGCAAAGTTTTGGAAAGCGAAGAAGTAATTAACAAATTTGGCATCTTCACCCGCCAGGAAATGGATAAACTCTGGCAAGATTTAGCCCCATCACTGCGTGACCATTTTCTCAGGCTGATGGAACGGTTTGACCTTTCCTACCGCACTTTAGAAAATCGAGATATTAGTTTAATTGTGGAACGGTTGCCTTTTGACCCGCCGAATTATGAACAGCAATGGCAGCAAATCAAAGCTAAAGCAAATTGCCATGAAATCTCGATGAAATTCAAACTCAATACTATTCCGGCGGGGATTCCGACTTGGTTTATTGCGCGTCAACACCGCTTTACAACTAATACCCATTGGCGCAACGGGGCATTGTTGGCTTATGAACAAGAACATTTAGCTTTGGTAGAAGCTGCGAAAGGCGATCGCTATATTAAACTAACAGTACGCGGTGCTAACCCGTTAAATTTCTTCGTCCTATTACGAGATGGCATTGAAGTAACTCTCTCCAGATTTCCCGGCTTAGATATTCAACGCACTATCCCCTGTCTTGGTCATAATGGTGAACCCTGCACCCACGAATTTGACTATCACCAATTATCCAAACGTTGGGAAAAAAAGAAATCAACCATTGAATGTCCCGAAGCCATAGAAGATGTATCAGTTGCTGAACTTTTGTATGGCTTAAATTTTCATACCCAAAATGCGGTTTTAGAACGTATTGATGAATTAGAAACAAAAGTCATTGATAAACAAGCAACTATTATCGACGAAATCAAAAATCTGCGCGAACTTTCTCAACGAGAATTTACTAATATATTCCGCCGCGAACAAGCCAAAATCGATTCTCATTGCCCGAATATTTTTGTTCTGCGTCCCCGTACTGGTAAATCTTGGCAAAAAGCCCTAGCCGGACAAAAAATAGATTTACAACTTTATTGCCAAGCCCCAGGCTGTTGGCATCCTACCCAAACAGGCGGTTTATATGAAATCGATGAACCTGCCAAATGGCTGAGAGCAACTGCACCTTATATTGGTAAATTATTCAAAGTCTTGAGATTTGCTGCACCCATAATTGGCCCTTGGCTGGGTGTAGTAGACCCTAAAGAATACGAAGCAATTTATAAAAATGATTTGGAATTATTTAAAGAACTAGCCGAGAAATTACCAGAAATTCAAGATGCCGCAGATTTAGAATTAGCAGATAAAATTGCCAGAGGTGAAGATTTAGATCCCGAACGCGCCGACGGTGCAGCCTTGCGTGCTTTACGCCAACTGTTAGAAGAAAAAGACCCCCAACAACATTGGGGCGGCCTCAAGAAAGTATTAACACCAGAAGGACATTACCTTTGGCTGTGCGAACACCACGCAGCCGAATATAAACGCTAATAAGAGGAAGTGCGATCGCTTTCTCGATTATCTTACAAAATGCGATCGCTACAAGGTTTACCTAGCTTCGCAGAAATCAAATATGATTCCCATAGTAACCAAGGGAACCAAGGGTATAGGCGTGTAAGGGTTTTAAACACATACACCTTTCTTGAGAACCTTAATTGTCTATTGGTATCAAATAAACAAAATTTAGGGACAATCTTCCTGTGGTTACTTTCATCTAGAAAGCAATCATAGGAACATTGTCCCTATTTTTAATTTGATTACTGAGTCTGGAGTGCTGAGGAAAATACTAGCCTCTCTAATTTACTCAGCCGTAGCTAGTTCAGTGCTACCGCGTGTCTTGCGGCGGGTGAGGCTGTTGTACAACATCATACCGATCGCTTTGATTAAGTTGCCTTCTAATTCTTGGAACATTTTCATGTTCGTCCCAAAGGCTGCATTGGCTTCATCCACGATGCGATCGCCTGTGGCATCATCAATGGGTAGTTCATCTAATGTTTGACGATACTTTGCTTTAAATCCCTTTTCATCAGGAATTTCGGCAAATTCATAAAAGGCGGTTCCTTGTCCATCGCTCAAATTCATTGCTGTCACGGCAATGTTCTTGAGAATCTGTCCCCCGGATAAGTCACCCAAGTAACGAGTGTAAGAATGAGCAATTAATAATTCTGGTTCGGTTGCGGAAATTTCGCGGATGCGTTGCACATAAGCTTCACCGGCTGGCGATAGTTTGATTTGTTCGCGCCAGTTGGCACCGTAATAGTAGCTTAAGTCTTGCTCTAAAGTCCGCTTGCGGTGCAGTTGGGGGAAATTAATTTTAGAAACGATGGGGTGTTGGCGATGCTTTTCCATCTCCTCTTCCATTGCCGAGTAGACGAAGTAAAAGTTAGCCACTAATTTCCGGTAGGAACTTTTTTCTACCACTCCTTTTAAAAAGCACTTGACAAAACCTACATTTTCTGCCATCGTGTGGGCTTTTTTTGTGCCGACACGTAACTTGCTGGCTAAATTGCTGCTCATATTAAAATTTCTCACCTTGAAAAAGGATGTACCGAGGTTCCGATTTACGAACGGCTAAGAAAGGTCATTAAAAAGTTACATTAAAACTATTTGATGAGAATTTATATTAAAAATTTTTAAGCAAACAGATTGTATACTTTTGTAACACTCTGCCAGACCGCAAAATAGTAACCACTCTATTCATCATCAAGGTTAAAATCTATGATCAGGTATGGCGATCGCTAAAAATTCTGTATAAAAACTTTACAAAGCTCAGAAAAATTTTAGAGATTTTCACTTAAATAGGTCTAGTGGTAATAGATTTCTCAAAAGAAAAATGAGTATATATTTAAAGTGCGGAGTAATGAGTTTGGAGTAAAAATACTAACCTCTAACCTCTAGTACAAGTTGGTGTAAATAAACAGACCATAAGGAACTACTAAAAGGCTTGTGGTATGACTATTCCTTGTTTTTCCTTTTGACTTTTTACTTTTGCCTTTTTGTACTAGCCTCTCCCTAAACTTGTTCAATTAAAAAGTAAAGTAAAATTTTCCAGTGTTATGGTGTGGGGTGTTTAAATATTATGGTGTCATCAATAACTCGAACTCAAGGCAACATCCAAGGTCTTGCGGTTGTAGAATCTAATCATGGAGAAACGGAACTGAACAAAAATTTGGCGTTTAGTTTGATACCATTACCAGCGACTCCCCTGTTTGGGACAGATGGGATTCGGGGTAAGGTAGGAGAATTACTGAATGCGCCTTTGGCTTTACAAATAGGTTTCTGGACAGGTGTAGTTTTACGGAATTATGCAGGTGAAACAAGACCAGTAATTCTGGGACAAGATTCGCGCAACTCTAGCGATATGTTGGCAATGGCTTTGAGTGCGGGGTTAACAGCCGCAGGCATTGAAGTTTGGTATTTGGGCTTATGTCCTACTCCTTGCGTTTCCTATCTTACCAGCATGAGTGAAGCGATCGGCGGCGTGATGATTTCTGCCAGTCACAACCCACCGGAAGACAACGGGATTAAAGTTTTTGGTGCTGATGGAGGGAAGTTACCACAAGCATTACAAGCAGAAATTGAAGCTGGATTGCGTGGTAAATTGCCAGTTACAGGCGGGATGAATTGCGGTAGACATTATTCTCGGCAGCAGTTAGTGAGTGATTATAGCCAAGCTTTAAAACAACCATTGCAGCGTCAGGGAAATCTGCAAGGAATGAAGATTGTTTTAGACTTGGCTTGGGGTGCAGCCGTTGGTTTAGCACCACAAGTATTTAGGGAAATGGGCGCAGAAATTATCTGCTTACATAATGCCGCAGATGGCGATCGCATCAACGTTGATTGTGGTTCTACTCACCTGGATATTTTGCAAGCCGCAGTCAAAGAACATCAAGCTGATGTAGGTTTTGCCTTTGATGGTGATGCCGATCGCGTGTTAGCTGTAGATAATACAGGTAGACAAGTCAATGGCGACTATATTCTTTATTTGTGGGGTCGTCATTTGCAACAACAGCAACAACTCCCCGATAACTTGATAGTTTCCACCGTCATGGCAAACTTAGGGTTTGAACGCGCTTGGCAACAACAAGGTGGTAAATTGATTCGCACCGCCGTTGGTGATCAATATGTGCAAGCCGAAATGTTGCGGACTGGTGGAATGCTAGGCGGCGAACAATCTGGTCATATTTTGTGTAGACACTATGGCTTGACTGGCGATGGTTTATTAACCGCCTTGCACATAGCCAACTTAGTCAAACAAACTGGTGTTTCCTTGGGTGAATTAGTTGACCAAAGCTTCCAGACTTATCCCCAATTATTAAAGAATGTCAGAGTTGTAGACCGCGATCGCCGTTTGGCTTGGCAAGAATGTCAACCAATTCAAGATGCGATCGCACAAGCCGAAACCGCAATGGGTAATACTGGTAGAATTTTAGTCCGCGCCTCCGGTACAGAACCAGTCATTAGAGTCATGGTGGAAGCGGCTGATGCGGAACTCGCCCAACATTGGACAAATGAATTAGTCGCCAAAGTCCAACAACACTTGGCCTAAGTAATTCTGAGTTCAGAAAAAGATTGTCTGTGAAGAATCTACGGTAGGACTTATGCAAAAAAACGAAAAAATAAGGTTTTAGAACAGGGTGCAGGGGTATGAAGGTGTAAGGGTGTAAGTATTCAAAACCCTGACACCCCATACCCTTTCACCCTGAACCAAGGTTTTTGGGGCAGAACGTAAAAAACCTACACCTGTCAGTGTACCCCTACACCCTTGCCAAAACCCTTGATTTTTCGTTTTTATGCGTAAGTTCTACTGAAATTAACCGTTAATCACTTCTCCGCCATTTACATGAATGACTTGACCAGATATGTAAGAAGCATCATCAGAAGCTAAAAATACATAACTGGGTGCGACTTCTTCTGGTTGTCCTGGTCTTTGCATGGGGACTTGTTTACCAAAAGTCTCGACCTTTTCTTCAGGAAAAGTTGAGGGAATTAATGGTGTCCAAATGGGGCCGGGTGCTACTGCATTGACTCGAATTTTCTTCTCGACCAAATTTTGAGATAACGAACGAGTAAAAGCAACGATCGCACCTTTGGTAGCAGAGTAATCTAATAGTTGGGGACTACCTTTATAAGCAGTTACTGAGGTAGTGTTGATAATGACACTGCCTTGTTTCAAATGTTTTAATGCTGCTTTTATCAGGTAAAACATTGAAAAAATATTCGTGCGAAAAGTTCTTTCTAACTGTTCTTTGGTAATATCTTCAATGCTTTTTTGCGGGTGTTGTTCAGCAGCGTTATTTACCAAAATATCTAGTTTACCAAATTCACCTAATGTTTGTTTAATAGCGTTTTGGCAAACAGTTTCATCGGTAATATCACCCGCTATAGCTAAGGCGCGTCTACCTTGTTTTTCTACCAAGTTTTTTGTTTCTGTCGCATCCCCATGTTCATTCAGGTAAACAATCGCTACATCTGCACCTTCTTTAGCAAATGCGATCGCTACAGCCCGACCAATACCACTATCTCCACCTGTAATTAATGCAACTTTATTTTTTAATTTCCCACTACCGCGATACTGTTCATCTTCAGCTTTCGGTCTTGGCTGCATCTCAGATTCTTTACCTGGTGGTTGTTGCTGCTGTGGTGGTTGTAATTTTTCTTTTTGTGTTGATGCTGGCATGAAATTTTTCCTGATATTATTGTTGTGTTTCTGCGATCAAAAATGCCTATGAATAAACCTTGGGTCGATAACTCAAGCCAAGGTTTACTGATAGATTTTGCTTTCACTTACATATAGTAAGTTGGTGCATTTTTACCCCGGATATTAGCCAAATATATTCAACTGACATTAATTCTCCCCACACCCTAAAAATGCTCTTATTCTGACCACGGAAAACAAAGTACACAACTCTACTTATCGATAAAGAATTAAAGTCTCTTTATCTGTTTTTAAGGTATCTATTAAGTTAGGAGTATTAATCAATCTCTAGATGGAAAGCGATTATCTGCTAACTCAATCTGAAGAGTGAAATGATCGCAGTTATGCAGTTATATTTGAGATAAGGGAGACAAGGGAGACAAGGGAGAGATGTTTGTAAATGATTTAGGATATTTATATTCAGTTTCAACTGACAATCTTGGAGCTTATTCCTCAGTGATTTAAAATTGCTATGTATTATCAAGTACAACACCTTTTATCTTGATGACTACTAAAACATTGGGTTTAGCAGAAAATTTATATGAATATTTGCTATCTGTTTCTGTGCAGGAACCAGAAGTATTAACGCAATTACGCCAAGAAACCGCCCAACATCCAATGGGAAGAATGCAAATTGCACCAGAACAAGGGCAGTTGATGTCTTTGCTGGTAAAGTTAATGGGAGCGCAGAAAACTTTAGAAATTGGTGTGTTTACGGGCTATAGTACTTTGGTTGTGGCATTAGCACTACCAAAAACAGGCAAAGTCGTAGCTTGTGATATTAGTGAAGAGTTTACTGCGATCGCTCGTCGTTATTGGCAACAAGCCGGAGTCGCCGAGAAAATAGACTTACATCTCGCCCCAGCACTGGAAACATTGGATAGATTGTTAGCCAGTGGTGAAGCCGACACCTTTGATTTTGCCTTCATCGATGCCGACAAAAGTAACTATGATAATTATTATGAGCGATCGCTAAAATTAGTCCGTCCGGGTGGATTAATTGCCATTGATAATGTTTTATGGTCGGGTAGAGTTGCAGATCCCGAAGTTCAAGACAATCGCACTAAAAAAATCCGCGCTTTCAACCAAAAACTCCACCAAGATTCCCGCATCACCCTCAGTTTAATTCCCATCGCCGACGGCTTGACCTTGGCACTTAAAAATTAACTCTCCACAATACCTTTGCGCCTTTGCGCCTCTGCGTGAGATAAATAAACAATGCCCGAAATATTTGCCACCACTGGAACCATCGCCGCGATCGCTACTGCTGTTGTCCCCCAACAAGGTAGCGTTAGTATTGTGCGCGTCTCTGGTTCCCAAGCAATGGCTATTGCCCAAACATTATTTCACGCCCCAGGAAAGCAAGTTTGGGAAAGTCATCGCATTCTCTACGGTTACATTCGTCATCCCCAGACGCAAAAACTTGTAGATGAAGCTTTACTCCTAGTAATGAAAGCACCACGTTCCTACACCCGCGAAGATGTGGTGGAATTTCATTGTCATGGTGGAATTATTGCTGTCCAACAGGTTTTGCAATTATGTCTAGAAAATGGCGCAAGATTAGCACAGCCAGGAGAATTTACCTTACGGGCATTTTTAAATGGCAGACTCGATTTAACCCAAGCCGAAAGTATTGCGGATTTAGTCGGGGCGAAGTCTCCCCAAGCCGCCCAAACTGCCTTAGCTGGTTTACAAGGAAAATTAGCTCATCCCATCCGCCAGTTACGCGCCAACTGTTTGGATATTTTGGCAGAAATTGAAGCGCGAATTGATTTTGAGGAAGATTTACCCCCGTTGGATGATAAAGGCATCATATCAGCAATAGAAAAAATTGCCGCAGAAATTACTCATTTATTAACAACTAGAGATAAAGGGGAATTGTTGCGTACAGGGTTAAAAGTGGCAATTGTCGGTCGTCCGAATGTGGGGAAATCCAGCTTGTTGAATGCTTGGAGTCGGAGCGATCGCGCCATTGTCACCGATTTACCCGGCACAACCCGCGATGTGGTGGAATCGCAGTTAGTGGTGGGCGGCATTCCTGTACAAGTCCTAGATACAGCAGGTATTCGAGAAACCGCCGACCAAGTTGAAAAAATCGGCGTAGAGCGATCGCGGCGTGCTGCAAATGCAGCCGATTTGGTATTATTCACCATCGATGCGAGTACCGGTTGGACTGAAGGCGACCAAGAAATTTACGAACAAGTACAAGACCGTCCCCTAATTTTAGTCATTAATAAAGTTGATTTAGTTGATGAAACTACAAGCCAACTTCTACAATCTAAAATCCAAAATCCAAAATCCAAAATTCTCACCGCCGCCTCACAAAATCGCGGAATTGATGATTTAGAAACGGCGATTTTAGAAAAAGTTCAACTCGGTAAACTTCAAGCGGCTGATATGGATTTAGCCATTAATCAAAGACAAGCGGCGGCTTTAACCCAAGCTAAAATTTCTTTAGAACAAGTACAAGCCACAATTGATCAACAATTACCCCTCGACTTTTGGACAATTGATTTGCGTGGTGCAATTCAAGCATTAGGAGAAATTACTGGCGAAGAAGTTACCGAGTCGGTTTTAGATCGCATTTTTAGCCGCTTTTGTATTGGGAAATAAACTTTACACAGGGCTGGCTGTTGGTCGGACAATTACTTCATTAATATCCACATAATCAGGTTGAGACACAGCATACAATACTGCTTGAGCGATCGCATCTGGTTGCAGTGAAATTCTGCGGAATGCTTTTAACGCATCTTTGCCTGACTCTTGGGTAATATCAGAACCAAGTTCAGTCTCAACTACACCAGGAGAAATTGTCGTGACGCGGATATTATTTGATTCCTGTCGTCACCCAATACAGCAATCTGCACTGTTTATCAACCAATTTTAGCGATCGTGCTTCAAGGTAAAAAAAAGGCGCTGCTGGGTGAAGAAAGCTATTTTTATGGCGAAGGTCAATATCTGGTTGTCTCCGTTGATTTGCCTATTAATGGATTTGTTGTAGAAGCAACACCAGATAAACCCTATTTAGGATTCAAGCTGAATTTAGACCCAGTTCAACTCTGTGAAATTATTACCCAAACTAAACCAAATACCACGAAAAAAGAACACTCTGTCAGAGGTTTGTTCATCAGTAATGCTTCAGCATCTTTACTTGATTGCGCCATCAGACTCACAAAGCTTTTAGATACACCCCAAGATATTCCCATCCTCGCACCCATGATGATGCGAGAAATTTATTACAGGCTATTAATGGGTGAACAAGGAGAAGCTGTACGCCAAATAGCCACATCTGGTAGTAATATGCAGCGCATTGCTGAGGTAATTAAACTGATCAAAACTGAATATACCAAACCGATGCGAATCGAAGATTTAGCAGAACAGGCGAGTATGTCGGTTTCGTCTTTCCATCACCATTTCAAGAAAGTCACTTCCATGAGTCCACTGCAATATCAAAAGCATTTAAGACTCTTGGAAGCACGTCGTCTGATGCTTGTTGAAAACTCCGCCGCGACGAATGCGGCTTATCAAGTCGGTTATGAAAGCCCATCACAATTCAGCCGTGAATATTCTCGGATGTTCGGTGCGCCACCAGTGAAAGATGTGGAACGTTTACGTTCACGGATAGCAGGCGGGAAAAACTGAAGTAGTACAGCCATCCTAAATCATTGGTGAAATTCTCTTTCTTCTCTTTCTTCCCTTTCTTCTCCTTCTTTGTGTCCTACCCTGCGGGAAGCCGCTATCGCGTCTATGCGTCCTTTGCGGTTCGTTTTTTCATCCTTTTGCGTAAGTCCTGCTTAGATAGGATTGCCATAGAGACGTTGTATACAACGTCTCTACACAACCTAATTATTAGTCTTAATACTTCACACCTCAATTCACCGTCCACCAAGCCAAAGCATAAGGTTGAGTGGGGAGGTTGACTTGTTGACGAAACTGCACACGAATTTTGTAATTACCATTTGTCGGCACGGGACAAAAAATATGTTCTACACTATCAATTGGACTTATAGAAGAACAAACAGCAGCAGTTTCAGAGTTTTTCGCATCCGCTTTGACTAGATACAGGTCAAGATTATTCAAACCTTTATCGCTAAAACTTTCGCCAATATCAAACACTTGGTTTTGATTGCGATCGCTCAACTCAACTAATCTATCCCAAGCCAGTGTAATCGAAACAAAACTTCCTTGCTTCAACGGTTTAGTTAACTGATAATCAACCGCATTTCCCGCCGTGACTTGGCGATAATCCCAACCAACTGCGGAAACAGCTTTTGTCGGTTCCCACTGACCCGCGCTAAATTGTTGATAAGCCCGAAAAGCATTTAAATGACCAGTCCCCATTTGAGCATCTAAAGGAATTTTTGGGTCTTGGTAAGCATCAGACTCTAACCAATTTTGATTTTGTTTATCGATGAGTGTCCGCGTCATTCCCAAGCGTAAGCCGTTACCACTGTCTTGGACTTTATCGGCGGAGTTGAGTAAAACTGCTTTCATCACTTGATGACGACGACTGTCAACACTCCAGTTAGGTTTTTTGGTTCGCAGTTGGCGATCGCCAAATTCCTGTAACAACGCTACAGTTGCTGTAACATGAGGCGCAGCAAAACTTGTACCTGTAGCTTTATTAATTTTGCCGTCAGGATTCAGCAAAGGGATATTACTCCCAGGCGCAACTATACTAACAGCACGACGACCATCAGCATTAAACTCTCTTCCGGCTAACCTACCACTTACTCCCTGATTTAGCCCAGCCAGGTTAGAAACATCTACTTTATTAAAAATCCCACCCCGTCGGGATGAAAAAGCCACGTTAACTCCATTAAAATTATCTGTAGGAATCGGAATACCCCCTTTACCTTGATTGCCGGCGATCGCATACAAAACATCGTGAACCCGGCTTGACCAATCAACGCACATCGTTAACAAAGCATTCCCATCTAGAACAGCATCCGGTCGTGGATCACGGTTGAGGGGTTCGCCAAAGCTAAAGTTAATCGCGCGGATATCGCCACCGTTTTGTAGTGCTATGTGCTGTGCTGATATGCACTCTTCTGGCTGACCCATATTTTTCGTAGATCCTACAGCCGAAGAATACAGCCTCGCTCCCGGCGCTACCCCTGGTAAAGCCTTATCTGTACTTACCATCACCCCAGCCACATTATAAGCGTGGGGGTCAACACCCGTATTTGACTTCGCCGGGCCATTGCGTAAAAAAACCGCCGCCAAAGATATCGTGCGATTTTTCGAGACCGCCTTATCCCAACCAAACATTCCCGGACGACCGATTTCTACTTGACCAATGGCTATCTTACGACCGATTAAATTATAAGGAGGCTGATGTAGTTTTAAAGCATCAATACCATTTGTTCCTAAAGATGTTTGTAAACCTGAAGCCATTACAGGCACACTCAAACAAGAAGCACTCAAACCCCAAATTAGCCAGTTTAGTTTTTTGTTCATAGTTATTAGTCAATGGTCAATGGTCAATAGTCATTTGTCATTTGTCAATGGTCAATAGTTCTTCTTCTTTCCCCCTTATCTCCCTTGTCTCCCTTGTCCCCCTTGTCTTTCTGCTCCCCTACCTCACCATTTCCTGACAAAGCAAAACTAAATTAACGAGAATTACTCAATATTTTGTTACACCATTTTGTTACAATGCCTACAGACGAGGAAGCTTAAAAACCCACTAGCCATGACCCAAAACCGATCTGAAAAGCCCATTGTGATTGCTCCATCTATCCTATCAGCCGATTTTAGTCGTCTGGGCGACGAAATTCGCGCAGTAGACGCAGCTGGAGCAGATTGGATTCATGTTGATGTAATGGACGGTCGTTTTGTACCTAATATTACGATAGGCCCTCTGGTTGTGGAGGCGATTCGTCCGGTTACTACAAAGCCTCTGGATGTCCACTTGATGATTGTGGAACCAGAAAAATATGTCGAAGGTTTTGCTAAAGCCGGCGCAGATATTATCTCTGTACACGCTGAACATAATGCTTCCCCACACCTACACCGCACACTCGGTCAAATTAAAGAACTTGGTAAACAAGCAGGGGTAGTACTCAATCCTTCCACACCCTTAGAATTTATTGAGTACGTACTCGAACTCTGTGACTTAGTACTCATCATGAGTGTTAACCCCGGTTTCGGTGGTCAAAGCTTCATTCCTGGCGTATTACCAAAAATTAGAAAACTGCGTCAGATATGCGACGAACGCGGACTCAACCCCTGGATTGAAGTTGATGGTGGACTCAAAGCCAACAACACCTGGCAAGTTTTAGAAGCAGGTGCTAACGCAATTGTGGCTGGTTCTGCTGTATTCAACGCCAAAGATTATGCGGAAGCTATTACCAATATCCGCAACAGCAAACGCCCCACACCAGAACTAGCAAAAGTGTAAGCGCATAAAGTTTTGCATTAATTCAAACAGGGTGGACATTATCTAAGTTGTCCGCCCTATTTTTTTGTTTCACCTTCAAAACCCCCACACCCCTACACCCTTACACCCTTACACCCATTCTTAACTGTTACCTATCATCTATCACCTGTCACCTACTTCTCGCCCAACTAGTAGTTTTCCAAAAGATGAAAAATAAAGTACCTGCAACTAAAGCCCCAAGATTCCATTTCACAGAATTTTTCAGTAAATTTAATCGCTGAGTCGATTGATTAGCTTGTGCTTGTAGCTTGATTCTTTCTTTAGCTTGTGAAACCTCAGACAAAACTTTTGTTTTTAATTCTTGGGGATTACTTGCGTCTACAGAACGACCTTGACTTTTCAGAAAACTTTCAATTTGCTCTGGTTTAGCTTGGCTCAATTGCTGTTCAACTTGTTCGGCTTGAGTTATTTGCTGCTGAGATAAGTTATTAATTTGATTATAACTTTGTTTACTCAGTCTAACAGTATTACTCACACCCACAGGAATCAGTAATATAAAAATGATTGCTAATAATAAACTTAGCCAAGATAGCAACCTAACAGTAAAAAATTCCCACTTAGCTCTAGCATGTAACTCACCAAAAAATACTAACGCTAAACCAATTAAAGTTACAGGGATTCTTTCAACTAATACACCAAAAGCTTGAAATTCCCAAACAGGATTCATAAAGCTAGGTGGTACTAAAGTTTCCACTATATCAAATAACGCCAATAACAATAATCCATAACCAAGGACTCGCAAAATTGTCATAGAGCCTACTTGGTTGAAGGCAAATTCCTGCAACTCTTGAATTACGGGAATTAGTTTATCAGTGTTTGATTTGGTCATAATTTCTAGCAAATGTTACGTAACGATAAAAATCTCATTTTGACCCTCCGAATTTTAGATTTTGGATTTTGGATTTTGGATTCTTTAGGGTACAATCCCCACACCGCAGAATTTTGGGTTTTGGATTTTAAATTTTGGATTTAATCTAAAAGACGCTCCTGCGTCGCTAACGCTGCGCTATCGCAAATCTAAAATCAAAAATTGTTTATCCCTTGTGATCGGGGTCAATCCAAAATTGCAAATCTAAAAATCCAAAATTGGTTGACTTGTGATTTCTGTTGGCTGGAGTTGATCAATGTAAACTTCGCTTCTGATTTCCTCCAGCTTCGGCTTTTTGAATGACTGCTTTTGGAGAACATTCAAAAACACTACAACTACACAGCCTAGAGTGACAGCTAATAATAAAATCCGCAGTTTACTCCAAGTCTCCATTAGCTTTCAGCCCTTGTAATATTCTTGTCTTTCTCTGCTTTTTGATTGAGTAAGAACCAGTAAAATATACCAAAAAGTATGACTGTAATCATCCCAAATATTAAAGAACCATCTCCGACATGCCAAAATTTAAAAGAATTTTGATTTTGATTCGCTGCCATCACAGCTAAAATTGCCACTCTGACTGCATTCACAATAAAAGCAATAATTACAGCCACTATCGGCACAAATATTCTTTTTTTACGTTCTGGAGGAAACATTAATAAACCAATTACAGCTAACCCTAAAAGATGGCATATCCACTCTATCCCGGCACAGTTTTCTGCTACTTTAATGCCACCTGTTGGTAAATTTATATAGACATCTTGGAGAGCTACTTCAAACCCAGCATACCAAAGCATTAATGTAGAGAATTTGGCTGTCAAAATAGATAAGGGTTTAATATCTATTAAAGCAAAGATTAATACTTTAGGAACACCAGCAAAAAAAATAATTACTAATTCTTGCCAATATTGCTTTAATCCCTGATAGCCAGAAGCTAGTAAACTCAATCCTAAAGCTGCCACAAAGGGCGCTATGTGAGTATAAACTGCAAATAATTTTCCAGGTGGAAAATGAGTACTATACCAAAGTACAATGCCGATTAAAACTGTGCCTAAAACACTAGAAATAACATCACTTTCTAATTTCAGTTTATGTTTTTTATCTCCTAATAGTGAGAAGACAGCGAATAAAGCTAAAACTGTCATTCCCAAATGAGAATCATCATCTGCTTTCCAAATGATCGTTAAAAGTGTTGCAACTAAACCTCCACCTATTCCTAATAACCACAGTTGAGGGTTGGTGAGTGGTTGGGGAAAAATGCGAGTTGCTTTCATGTACTTTTTAGATTAAATGAATGATGACTATTAATTTGTGATCAAAATTTTTTAGTAATTTTTTTAATAAGCATAGTATTTTAGAATACTACTTAAGTAAATATAATCA
Organism: Anabaena sp. FACHB-83; assembly: GCF_014697485.1. Taxonomy (NCBI): domain Bacteria; kingdom Bacillati; phylum Cyanobacteriota; class Cyanophyceae; order Nostocales; family Nostocaceae; genus Anabaena; species Anabaena sp. FACHB-83. The sequence continues at coordinate 31,874 of NZ_JACJRY010000042.1, forward strand.
AACTTTTTTATAAATTTTTATTAAATCTTTAAGTTCACAAGTTACTCATTTTCCTCCCAAAGCAGTGATAAATGCCTTATTTACAGGATTTAGATATCATCATTGGTTGATGAATTATGTAAATTTTGTGTAAACTTATTTTCTGGCAATCATAAATAAAGTGTATTTTTATACTTTATATTGAGAGTTAGGATAAAAGTATTTTTCCGGTTTTTGAGATGCACAATTAGTAGAATATTGCAAGCATTAATATGTAGATTTTGATGTTTTCTAATCTTGCGTTTTTGTATGAGATATTTACAAACTATTAAGTACTATGGACAAGAAATTGCTGTCATCAATTTCTGATTAGAATTTAAATTAGTAAGTTTTAAATTTTTATTATTCAAAAATATGAACGCGGGATTTGTGCATAAGATTCCTATGCTACCCCTTGTACTATTGTGGTTGGCTTATGCCTTACTGGGATGGTATTTGGCAGTACATCACATTGTTTGGTTAGTAGGAGCTTTTATTGCGGCTGTGGCGATCGCGGTTGTCCGCAGAAGTAATGCTTGGCTGGAAGAGCTAACGGCTTTTGGTTCTAAAATTTTAATTGTGATTTTAACTTTAGGTGCATCAGTAGCTTTAGTAGCAACTTGGTCAGTATTGTTTAGTTTATTTTTAATACCGATCGCAACTACATTGTTAGCAGATTTAGAAATGCGTTTTGCCGGCTTCGACAAAAAAGAGTCATTTCGGGTGTTAACATTCTTGGCAGGAACAGGTTTATTTATTGGTGAAGCCGTAGATTTGCTCTTCTTCCCCAGTAGTAGATTTTAAAGCTGGCGGAGATATTCTGGCGGCACAGCATCTACTAACCACACACCATTGTCAGAACAGTAGAAGATGTAACCCGCCTGATACATAGTTGCTGCATCCACCGCAAAAACTACGGGTTTACCATGTCTTGCGCCGACAGTTGTGGCTGTAGTTATATCCTGTGATAAGTGGACATGGTGGCGAGACATTTTGCTGAGTCCAGTTTGCAAAATAGACTCAACAGCTTTGTGTCCAGTACCGTGATACAGCACATCAGGTGGGACAGCAGGTTGTAATTGTAAATCGACTTCGACGCTGTGTCCTTGGTTGGCGCGAATTAAAGTACCTGTCGAGTCAAAACTAAAGCGTTGTTTATCGTTGGTGGTGACTACTGCTGTTAATTCCTGGCGAGTAATCGGAAACTTATGTTCAGCACAAGCCGCTAAAAGTTCATCCACTGCAACCCAACCACCAGGCGCAAGTTGAATACCTAAAGATTCTGGTTGGTGGCGGAGATATTTGCTTAAGAATTTACTAATCTTGACTAGGCGGGGAGTATTCATATAGCAGGTGACAGGTGACAGGGAGCAGGGGTGAAAAGTAGATATCTTTAACTCAGAACTCAGCACTCAGCACTCAGCACTCAGAAATTTGCCATCGCCAGAATTTCTTTTAGTATCATAACTACTGCAATTCCTATCATTAAAATCAGTGTCAGCTTACCACCAGGAACAAACTGATTTGTGTGTTGCAGTTGTTGACGTTGTTTCCATGTGGCTAATGCGGGAATAATGCCACCTAAAATTGAGATGCTAAAAGTACCAGCAAAATCTAAAGCGGTGAAGAAAATGCTGGGGTTAATTGCACCTAAACCGAGGGGTGGTAGTAACACCAGGGAATATAAGGGTAAGCGGCTGGTGGGTTTGGTTTGTGTTTTTGCAAAAATATCTTGGAAGAAGTCTAGCAAACCGTAAACAAATCCAATAAAGGATGTGGCGATCGCAAATTCTGAAAAAATAGATACCAACACTCCTAATAATTCTCCACCGCCACCAGCCCGCAGCACTTGGATGGGGTCGAAAATAGTTGTACTATGAATCGTCTCTGGACTGACACTACCCAAAATCACAGCATTCCAAGCTAAAAACATCACCAAAGGAATTGCTGAACCAACAATAATTGACTGGCGAACTTTACGACTATCTCCTTCTAACTGCGTTACCACCACCGGCACAACGTTATGGTAAAACAAGGCAACTAACATGACTGGTACAGCCGTCCCTAATGCACTCCAGTTTTGAAACAGAAAATGTACACCTTGGACTTGGGTAACTCCTAATAAAAAGAGTCCCAAAAAAGACACAATGACAATTCCCACCAAGAAGTTATTCAATTTTTCAATGAATTTTTCCCGTCCTAAGTACATAATGCTGCCAAACAGCAATGTAAACGCTGCTGTTCCCACCCAGCTAGGTAAATAATTTTCTCCACCCCAAAGATGAGAAATCGCAGACATCAAAATCTCACCGCCTTGGGTAACATAAGCTACCAACAAAGCATAGTGCTGTAACATATATGCCACACCAGCTATTCCTGCTCCCGTAGTTCCCAGGGTGTTTTCAATCATTGCCATTAAGCCCACACTGGGACGACCAGCCGAACGCATGGTATTAACATTAACTTCGGCAATTAATAAACCAGAAACTAAAGTATACAGCCAGACACCAATTAACAAGACTGTTGAAGGAATCACGCCAGAAGGCAATGTCACCGCAGGTAACGCCAAAATTCCCGCACCTACGGTTGTACCTGCAACTAAGGCGGTGCTTCCCAGAACACTCCCCGGTTGATGAGTCAGTTTGTTACCCTCAACCTGCACATGCGAAAACAAGCGTGTGACTTCTTGTTGATGTGTCTGGAAAGCTGTCTTAATTGTGGTCATAGAAAAAATGTTAACTTATGTAACCAATTATCTTAGCAGAGACTTTTGGTAATCAGTATTTGGTTAAAAAATGTGATTAATGACACTTTTTAAACGAACCGCAAAGGGCGCATAGACGCGATAGCGGTGAAGCAGCGCGGTCTTGGGGGTTTCCCCCATGAGCGACTGCTGAACCCGAAGGGCTTCCCGCAGGGTAGGGCGCGAAGAGAAGCACAAATTACTAACTAAACCTTAGTGAGAGAAGAGGGACAAGGGGGACAAGGGAGACAAAGCTTTTAATGCTGTCACCTGTAACCTCTCACCTGTAACCTCTAACTTCCTACAACAAAGCAATTTTTTGCTTGGGTGTATAACTGGGGAAGACTTTACTTAGTTGGGTGTCGTTTACAGATAGATGTCGTGCTAAGACATCAGAAATTACATCTCGAAAATCGGTGGTAACAGCCAAGTCTCGTTTTTCATAAAGTTGGGCTGTTTCTAAACCAGGCCATTCGCCGTAAACTTTACCGCCACGGACTTTACCGCCTAAAACCCACATCACATTGCCATGTCCGTGATCTGTGCCGCCGTTGCCATTTTCGCGTAATGTCCTGCCAAATTCTGACATGACTAATATGACTGTGTTTTGATAGGTGGGGCCTAAACTTTGGGCTAAGGCGGCTAATCCTTTGCCTAAACTGCCTAAGCCTCTGGCTAAATAACCGCGATCGCTACCTTGATTTACATGGGTATCCCAACCACCCAAGGCCATAAACCCTAATTCAATTCTCGGATCTTTAGCCATGAGTTTGCCTAATCTTTGGGCATCACCCGCAAAGCCATCGGGTAAGGGTGCGCCATTATTTGCCATTTTCATTTCTTGGGCTAAATCAGTCATCAAGGCTTCACGAGCAACACGACCTTGATGATAAGTTTGACTGAGGGCATCGTTACCACCATACAATCGGTCAAAGGCGGCACTTACTTGTGGTCTATCTATGGCGATTGGTTTGTTAGCATTTCTCCCGGAGGCTAAATTCGCAACTGGCATTTGACCATTTAAAATGCGTGGTTTGGTTGTACCAACACTCACGGCTTGGATGGGTGTTTTATTGGAGATAGCACCCATTAAGCGATTCATCCAACCTTCGCTCACTCTTTGGTTCCCAGGAATGCCAATTTCCATATAAAACTGCGCGTCAAAATGGGAACGCGAAGGATCAGGGGAACCCGCAGCATGAACAAAGGCTAAATTTCCTTGTTGCCAGAAGGGCATTAATGGGGCTAGGGCTGGATGTAAACCAAAGTGTCCATCTAAATCTAAAACGCCTTTTTCTTGTCCTGGTTTGGCAAGGGCAATTTTTGGTCGGGCTTGATAGTATGCTGGCTCTGCATAAGGCACAACAATATTTAAACCATCTGCACCACCACGCATAAAAATCACAATCAAACGCTGACGATCGCTTTTCTTGGTAGCAGAATGTACTACCCAAGTATTACAACTAACCGAAGCGATCGCAGTTGTCGAAAAAAATCCTGCTTGGATCAGAAAATCACGTCTTTTCATAAATAATTCGGTATTGCTCAATATACAAGGTTGGGTGGACGAACGGAACCCAACATTCACGCATACTCTGTTGGGTTACGCTATCGCTACACCCAACCTACTATTCTGTTCACTGAGCGAAGTCGAAGTGAACAGCACTCAGCACTCTACTAACGACGCATAAATTCGGGGCTACCCAAGACTAATGCAGCTTTGAGTTCTGGAGGACTAGCAGCGATCGCACTTTGGGTTTTAGGCGATAGAGAGTTACCCAAGGTGTTAATTAGCTGTGTTGCATCCAGGGGCTGAACAGGGTTAATGCTTTTATTTTTGGGTTGATTATTGGCTATACCTAAAAGTGGTAAGCGACCACTACCTAACGCAGTGGCAAAGCTGAGGCGACGGTTCATCGCTTCGGGATTCAACCAGACATCTTGTGTATTTTTGTACCCGTCTGGAGTGCGGCAACCGTACACAGGCATTTCTAACTGTTCCAGGTTACGAGATAGAGGTATGGTGTTGTTAACCTCTAGGCCTGTAGCCCGGACTGCGGAGACAGTATATTGAAATGGAGTTTTAAATTTAGCGTTGAAATATTTTTTATCCCAAAATTCTGGGCTTTGAAATAAAGTTTCTAAAACTGCGCGAATATTGCCATCAGTATTACGAAAGCGTTGTGCCAGACGATCAACTAAACTAGCAGGTGGGCGATCGCTCACAAAATACTGAGCCAATTGATAACTAATATGATGGGCTGTGGCCGGACTTTGCGCCAATATATCTAAAGCTTGTTCGCCTTCAGCTTGACCACTAGCTTTAATAGTGCGTCCTAAAAAAACCTTATCATTAGGATCATGAAACTTGGGGTCAAAGTAAAATACCGATTTGCCATTTGTCTGTTGACCTGGACGTGCTATTCCCCAACCTGTAAAAATTCTCGCTAAAGCAATCACATCTTGTTGCGTGTAGCCACCATCTGCACCCAGAGTATGCAGTTCCATCAATTCTCGCGCATAGTTTTCGTTTACTCGTGGCGTAGCACCAGGACGACGACTAGCTTTGTTTTGCGAGTTGTCTAAATAAACTAGCATTGCGGGATGATGGGCTGTGGCTCCGAGTAAATCACGAAATCGCCCTAAAGCATAAGGTCTGATTGCTTCTTGTTCATACGCTCCCACCCAGTAGCGAGCATTTCCTTTACCAGAATAAACATTGAAATGGTTATACCAAAAGTCCACCATCACTTCTTGCAGTTGGCGGTTACTGCTAGTGGCTCGTAGTAACCGCGCTTTCACGGCTTCTTGTAAAATTTTGCCGCCTTTCTTTTGCAAAGCTTTCTTTTCTTCTGGGGTTGCTTGTGGTGGAGCCTTGAGATAGTTTCTAAGTTCGACTGTATTTAAATTGAGTGTTTCTAATTGCGAAAGCTGGCGGGTAAGGCTGGGTGGTTCTGATATGGAATTGGGTGAAAGTTGGGCTTTAATATAACGCTCTACACCTAAAGACTCGACTTTTTGAATCTCTCCAGGTTTTGCCCCAAAACTCAACCGATTAATTATGTGTAATATTTTTGGGTCAACAGGCTTATTAGCTGCATAGATGGGGTCACTTCCTACCAACAAGATGAACAGCAACAATACCAAATATCTGGGTTTGACTGTCATAACTTGAGTTATCCTTGCTCAGTTGGCGAACACATCGTTATTTGACTGGCTAACTCGAAAAAAAGTTCAAAATCTCCTCAGTGAATTACTGAATAAATTTAGCTACCTTTGCTAAATCTACATTACCACCACTGATAATTACACCTATTTTTGCATCTTTTACTGACACCACATTGCTGAGTAAGGCGGCGGTGGCTAATGCACCAGTGGGTTCAACGACAATTTTCAGGCGTTCCCAAAGGAAAAACATACTATTAATAATGGCAGTTTCTGAGACTGTCACCATATCATCAACGTAATTCAGCACTAGGGGAAAAGTTAACTTACCTAAACTGGGAGTCCGCACACCATCGGCAATTGTCGGTGGATTAATTACAGTTTGCAGAGTTTTACTGTGAAAAGAACGAGTTGCATCATCAGCTAGTTCTGGTTCGACACCAATCACTTTACAGGTAGGTAATAGAGCTTTTGTGGCGATCGCACATCCTGATATTAAGCCACCACCGCCACAACAAACTAATAAATAATCTAGTTGCCCAACTTCTTGAATGAGTTCTAACGCTGTGGTTCCTTGTCCGGCGATGACGTGGGGATGATCGTAAGGCGGAATCAAGGTAAGATGGCGATCGCTGGCTAAGGTTTTGGCTAATTCTTCTCGATCAGTTTCATGGCGACTGTATAAAATCACCTCTGCACCATAACTGCGGGTAGCTTGCTGCTTCACTTCTGGCGCATCGTCAGGCATCACAATAGTTGTGGGAATATGTAATAACTTTCCCGCCAGAGCGATCGCTTGGGCATGATTTCCAGAGGAAAATGTAATTACACCCTGTTGTTTTTGAATTTCTGACAACTGCACTAAGGCATTATAAGCACCCCGAAATTTAAATGCACCTGTGCGTTGAAAATTTTCGCATTTAAAAAATACTTCATTTTGGGTGCGATCGTTCACAATTCTCGAAGTCAGCACCGGAGTTTGATGTGCAACCCCCGCCAGTCGCGCCTGTGCTGCTTTTACATCGTCTACAGTGACAGAGTAATGCTGTGACATTGTGGTTATGCTGAGTAATGAGTAATGAGTGCTGAGTAATGAGTTAAAGATTTTACTTCTCACCCTGTCTCCTGCCTCAACCGCGTAGCGGTAAGTCAAAAGGCAAAAATGAAGAATACTTTTGACTTTTGGTTTTTTACAATTTTCTGTGGAGATTGGGTGTGAGGGTGAAAGGGTATGGGGTGTAAGGGTTTTGGATACTTACACCCTTACACCCTCATACCCCTGCACCCTGTTATAAAACCTTATTTTTTCGTTTTTTTGCGTAAGTCCTATAGGTAAACAACCGTTCACCCACACACTCAATCCCACAAATTAACGGAAGAACAAATATCTTCCACCTATAATTAATAAAAAGATGCCGTACAGTTTCTTCATAGTTTCACTACTAATAAATGGCTGATTGGCAAATAACGCACCAAAAAAATTTCCTACTACTAAACCAATAGCAATCATGACCGCATATTTGATGTTAATGTTACCGCTACGGTAGTAAACTGCTGCGCCTAAAATACCGATGGGTAAAATTTGGGCGGCAATAGATGTACCAGTGGCAAATTTTTGGTCTAGCCCTACTAGTAGTACCATTGCTGGCACCATAATTGCACCGCCACCGATACCAAACATCCCACCAGCAACACCAGCCGCTAAACCAATCAGCAGCATTTGTACAAGAATATTAGACATACAAAATGTTTGTTGTGTGTTGAATCATAGTATTAAGAATACAGAAATCATAAGTCAGAATTTTAGCTGGTTAATTACAGCACTTTTGAAGTAAGTGCGGTACACCATGAGCATTAAGTAATGAGTAATCAGTAGTGAGTAATAAGTAAATTCCTGACTCATTATTCATTACTCATTACTTTTTTCAATCAATTGCTGTACCTCATAAACATCGAATCTGCTGTAGTTACCCGAAACTATTCAACCCACCCCCAACCCCGTTAGCGGGGCTAGGGTGTATACACAAATCTGAGTTGCACGCATCTCTCCCGCCTCAGAATTTATTCCTAGTACAATAAGGCGGCAATAAACACACCATTTCAAAAGGCGCGAAAGCCAAGAATATAAGTCTTTTGACTTTTGACTTTTGACTTTTGACTTCCGCGTAGCGGTACTAGTCTCATAACGCCAGTCCTCAAAAGAGGACTCAAAAAGAAATTGATTCCAGTCTACTTCAGTAGACTTTAGCTATGAGCCTGGAACTTTAGTTCTAGGCGGGAATGGCTTGAACATAAAAATTTCGACTTGTGTGTACACAGTAAGTTAACAGGGCGGGGAGACGAAACACAGCTTTTTCGGGGTGGGGTTGAAAGGTTTTCGTAAGTAATCAACTGAACTTCTTCAAGATTCTGGCTACTAGATTCTGAATTCTCAATACTTCTTACAAACTCATTTTAGGTGAGAAGATTGATTTAGGTAACATCCCATGAACACCTTTTTGGGGACTATTAACAACTTGGGTGATGCGAAAATTTACCGCTAAACTACACAACACATAAGCCTCTTCTGCTGATAAATTCGCAAAACCTTGTAGAAACGCAATCATATTTTTTAAAGCTTGTTCTAAAGCTGCATCTAAGGTTTCGGCAAAACCCATTGTGATGATGTCTGTTGGGGTTTCAGCAATGGGTGTGGTGAGTGATAAATCTTTGCGGAGGGTGAGAGAAATTCTCCCGTTCATCGAAGTTTCAATGGCTGTAACATTTACTTCCCCGTCTCCTTGAGCAGAATGTCCATCACCGATAGAAAACAACGCCCCAGGGACATAAATTGGCAAAAATACCCGCGAACCTACTTGGAGTTCCCGGTTATCGATATTACCACCATAGTGACCAGGGGGAATCGAACTGCGATCGCTTTGCGGTGTCGCCACACCCAAAATACCAAAAAAGGGTGTGAGGGGAATTTTAATCCCACTGTTAGCTGGAAATTCGGCGATATTATTAGCTAAATCTAGGGGAATGAATCTTAATGCAGGTTGGGTAAATTGTTGTGCTAAAGCTCCCCACCCTGTACGAATAGCATTAAAACCCACTGGTAAACTTGGGGCGATCGCTTCTAATCTTACTTCTAAAACATCCCCAGGTTCAGCATCCCGCACATAAATCGGCCCGGTGAGTAAATGCGGCCCCCCAGCAATTTTGCGTTCATCAGGCAAATTTTGGCAGATATCTACAAATTCTGGTGTGAGAAATTCTGGCGGTGCTTTGTCGTAAATGTAGTAACCAGTGAAGGTTTCGACATCAACAGTGTCACCAGAATTAATTATGAGTGCTGGTTTTAATAAATGAGAGAACCCGCCAAGATGCACTGTTTCTGTGGTGGCTTTTAAGATGTGATGCGTCATGAATAGAGGAATCAAGTTTGATTTCTCAATTTACTTGTGTATGCAGGGCGTAGGGAATAGAAAGTGGGGAGAAAATTATTTACAAAAATTTTTCTACTTACGCTTGACAGGTATACCGCCAACCCCAATGAAGTCATAAGTATTTTAATCCGCCAAATCTTGATGTAATATCTAGATCCCCGACTTTTTCAAAAAGTCGGGGATCTAAACAGCACGACAAAATTGGTCAAAATGCGCGGATGGGTAGGTGTACAAAATCGCCCTTAAGCAAGAATGGCTGGATTCCTTGGAGGGTAAGCTTTTGCAGAAAAAATAATTAAAATTGTCCGCGCACCTTACATAGTGAAGGTTTCAGCGATTTCATGTAAATCAATTGACATTCCACCATGTTAGAATTATCCCATCCGCGAAACCGCACCTTGAAAACTAAATACAGCAAGCTTTTCCGGCTCCCGCTATTGCAATTCAAACTAATCCCTATTAGGGATTGAAACACGACTCATTAATTAACCTCACTTAATAAAACCATTGCAATTCAAACTAATCCCTATTAGGGATTGAAACGGGTAGCTACCCATATATTAATCGGTATTTCACTAAGATTGCAATTCAAACTAATCCCTATTAGGGATTGAAACATCAAGCAATACTCTTCTAAAGTTTCATAGGGAGAGTTATTGCAATTCAAACTAATCCCTATTAGGGATTGAAACTAATCGCAGGCGATCGCACCTTAACGGAGGAAAATTGCAATTCAAACTAATCCCTATTAGGGATTGAAACAGTTCTTCGCTTAACATAAATCCTCGTCAGTGCCAGATTGCAATTCAAACTAATCCCTATTAGGGATTGAAACGTCCATAATACTATTTAGTGGTGAGTTTTCTCTATTGCAATTCAAACTAATCCCTATTAGGGATTGAAACAATACGAACACCAAACAGGATATGGATGACAGGAATTGCAATTCAAACTAATCCCTATTAGGGATTGAAACTTCAAGAAGGAAATTATCAAGCAGAGGATGATTTACCTTGATTGCAATTCAAACTAATCCCTATTAGGGATTGAAACTTATGTGATGCCATTATTTTCCTTTGATTATTAGCGATATTGCAATTCAAACTAATCCCTATTAGGGATTGAAACAAATCAGGATAAAACATTCTAAAACCTGTACCATTATTGCAATTCAAACTAATCCCTATTAGGGATTGAAACAGTACACTCGTGAAAAATTCGCGCGAACCTTAAAATTGCAATTCAAACTAATCCCTATTAGGGATTGAAACATAAACAAAGTGCTGGAACACCCAGATGAGCAACTGCCGGAATATTGCAATTCAAACTAATCCCTATTAGGGATTGAAACGGGGGAGTGCGGCGGACAGGGTAGCGGCGGAAGCCTTTAAATTGCAATTCAAACTAATCCCTATTAGGGATTGAAACCCGTCAAACAACAGAAAATAATATTCAGTGGAAAATTGCTCTAATTGCAATTCAAACTAATCCCTATTAGGGATTGAAACGATAATCCCAATAACAGGGAGGATGCCAGCCAAGTTATTGCAATTCAAACTAATCCCTATTAGGGATTGAAACGTTGTGCCAAACCACACATTCTTAAGAGGTAATTCAGGATTGCAATTCAAACTAATCCCTATTAGGGATTGAAACTTTTACCTCAGATTATAAGTGTGTAAGTAGTGATTATTGCAATTCAAACTAATCCCTATTAGGGATTGAAACCAGCAAAAATACCAGAAGTCCATCTGAAGCGTTGAGAATTGCAATTCAAACTAATCCCTATTAGGGATTGAAACTCCTTAACGATACCTAAGATAGGGTCTTTGATTTCGACAGATATTGCAATTCAAACTAATCCCTATTAGGGATTGAAACCAGGCGTGGGGTAGTACCAGCGAACCGCCTTTTGATTGCAATTCAAACTAATCCCTATTAGGGATTGAAACGTCTTGACCGCGATCGCAAAATACATCATCTTCAAACACTGCAATTTAAACTAACCCCTATTAGGGATTAAAACCATTGATCTACTCTGTATTTATTATATGGGTCGCCCGGGATTCGAACCCGGAACTAATCGGTTAAAAGCCGAGTACTCTACCGTTGAGTTAGCGACCCTTTTGCTTTGTTTGCAACTTTGCCATCATAGCACAAACACCATTGGATTTGTAAAGGGGTTTTTAGAAAAAACTTGCCGTCAATCTAACAGATGCTTGATAGCTGGCTCCTGGCTCTACCACAGTCAAATTTTCGCCTGTGTTTAGAGAGTTGCGCGGCGCACTCCAAGGTTCCAAACAATAAAAGTCTTTGCCCTTGAGCGTCCAAAATACCACGATGGGATATTCATCGCCGTAATCTAAAGTCAATTTTAATTTACGACTGTTGTCTGTGACTGTAGCTGAATTAGCAGTTAGTTCCTTAAAGGCAACATCAATCTCATCCAAATTGAAATCAAAATTCCCACCAAAGAATTTTCTTTCCTTAGTTCTCTGGTCTTGATACTCACCAGCCGGAATCGCAAACTCTAGCTGAGTTTTATCTGGGGCTTGGAAGTAAGGATGAAACCCGGTAGAAAAGGGTATTGGTGTGGCAGAAGAATTATGCAGATGTTGTTGAATTTCCAGAGTATTTCCATTGATTTTGTAACTGAAACTTAAATCAAAATCAAAGGGATATACCGCTTTTGTTTGCTCGTTGCTGACCAGATGAACTTTGACATAAGTTGTCTTGTCTTCCGAGACTTCCTCAAGTTCCCAAGGCAAATCACGGGCAAAGCCATGCTGTTTGAGAGTATATTGCTGCCCATTGTGAGTATAAGTGTTATCAGGTAAGTTACCACAGATGGGAAACAATATGGGATTTCCGCCCCTAATACTCAAATCAGGATGAGTAAAGCGTTCTGTATCCAAGTAGAAAATTTCTTGACCTTGGACTTGCCAGCTAGTAATAATCCCGCCCCGTTCTGGGACAACTTCTATCTGATTACCAGTGGTGTCGTCAGCCAGAATATAAGTTTTGTATTGTCTTTGTTCAATGGTAATTTTAGGCACAAGATGAGTCCTTAGAGGTTATAGGTTACAGATGAGAGGTGAGAGGTGAGCCACTGCGGTGGACGGGTTTCCCGGCATAAAGCAAGTGGCGAACCCGGAGGGTGAGAGGCTGAATACATATTTCTAGCCTCTAGTTTCTAGTACAAAAAGGCAAAAGTAAAAGGTCAAAAGGAAAAAGAAAGAATAGTAATACCACAAGCCTTTTAGCAATTTCTTATGGTCACTTAGCATGGTCGAAACATGGTCTGTTTATTTTCACCGAACTGTACTAACATCTAGTCTCTAGTGCAACTCGGCGGAAATTAAAGATACCATTTCAAGTAGCGAAAAGCTTGTGATATGAGCTTTTTGACTTTTGACTTTTAACTTTTGACTTCCGCATAGCGGTACTAGTCCCTCATTTCCCACTCCCTAGTCTCTGACAACTACTCGTCTTCTGCAAATATAAAGCGATACAATTCGCTAGGATCAGGTTCAGGACTGCTTTCGGCAAACTTCACAGCCTCATCAATTAAGTCTTGAATCTTCTTGTCAACTGCCTTAAGTTCTTCCTCAGTTGCCAAATTCTGTTCCACCATATAAGCAGCTAGTTTCTTAATTGGGTCACGGGAGAACCAAAATTCTTTCTCGGCTTTGCTGCGTAATTCGTCTGGGTCGGCTAGGGAGTGACCACGGAAGCGATAGGTGAGGGCTTCAATTAATGTTGGCCCTTCTCCAGCACGGGCGCGGGCGACGGCTTCTTGGGCGACAGAATGAACTGCGAGTACGTCCATGCCGTCTACTTCTACGCCCACCATGTTAAACACACTGGCTTTTTTATAAATTTCTGGGTCGGAGGTGGCGCGGTCATGTGCCATCCCAATTGCCCATTTATTATTTTCCACCACAAAAATAATTGGCAGTTTCCATAAAGCTGCCATATTCAAGGTTTCAAAAAATTGACCGTTGTTAGCCGCACCATCACCAAAGAAGCAAGCGGTTACTTGGTCGGCTTTTGGGTCGCCCAAAACTTCACGGCGATATTTGCTTTGAAAAGCTGCACCAGCCGCCACCGGAATGCCTTCAGCCACGAAAGCGTAACCACCTAATAAGTTATGTTCCGCCGAGAACATGTGCATGGAACCGCCACGTCCTTTGCTGCAACCTGTAGCTTTACCGAATAATTCGGCCATAACTTCACGGGCTGGAACTCCCGCACTCAAGGCGTGAACGTGGTCGCGGTAGGTACTGCTAACGTAATCTTCTCCCGGACGCATTGCCTTGATAACGCCAGTCGAAACGGCTTCTTGACCGTTATATAGGTGGACAAAACCAAACATTTTGCCCCTATAGTACATTTCAGCGCATTTGTCTTCAAAAAAGCGTCCTAACACCATATCTTCGTACAGCATTAAGCCTTCCGCTTTGGTGATTTGGGCGCTGGCAGTATCAAATTTAGGTAACGTCCGTTCTTGAACCATTATTTTTTTAGTATCCCTGTTGTCAAACTGAAATTTACCATGTTAAATAGGCCGATGTTTGGCCTGGTTGTGCTGAAGACAAAAACTAAAATTTGGGCGCTAAGTAGGATAATTGGGATATAGAGGCAAAAAATAGGTGAATTTTGGATTTTATCGTCGCTATCTGCGATTTTTACACCCTAACTGCCATAAATGACCTTGAATGTTGCCCTCTGGCGTTTTACAATCCCAACTTCTGTACAGATGCTATCAATCAGGATAGCTTTGTTTCTGCATATCTATTAACAATTTCCCACAAATAAACGCCGCAATTGCATTTAGCTTGCTAGATATGGGAATACGGTTTGATTCCTGAATCTATTTGTGTAGGCAGGGAGTAGGTAATGGGGAGTAGGGAGTAGGAAAGAAGGCTGAACTGGGTGTACTGATTTTTTTCCCAAATCAAATATGAGTCCTATAAGTAAGTCGCTGGGACAAAACAAAACTATCTTAAGAAAGGTTAACTAAACTAAAACCTTCTTCCCTCCTGCCTTCTGCCTGGTTGGTGAATCTCGACTTCGCTCGATTACCGCGAAGCCGAACCACTGCCTCCTGCCTTTTCCTATCTACTTAGTTGTAACTCAAGGTCTAAGTATGGTAACATTTTGTTCCTTGTAATTATCACGCATCTACCATTACAAGTATTGCTACTATCACTCCAGAGCCAGGGCAAACACGTAAGTATAATGTCAAGCAGATAAACTTATTTATTTAGGTATGTCGATTATGATGAGCGATCGCAGTAAAATTTGGCAGTGTTTAATGGCTGATAGCAGTTATACACAAGGAAATACTAAGAATTAAAACAAAGTTTCCCTCTTATCTAGGCGAAGTTAAATTAATAGTACTAAAATGTGTCTCAAAATTTTAGAGGGAACAAAATTAATTGTTGCAATATACACTTAATAGTGTAAGTCCGGCGCGGTGTTATTCACCGTAATATTGTGGCACGGTTTTACATACCTGGAATGCTCTAGGTGGATTATGTTGATCTCGGTGCAGGGGAAGTAGGCTGTGCGAATTCCGCTAGATTACTACCGAATTTTAGGACTACCGTTAGCGGCAAGTGAAGAACAATTGCGGCAAGCATATAGCGATCGCATTGTACAACTGCCACGACGGGAGTATTCTCAAGCAGCAATTTCTTCTCGTAAACAAATTATAGAAACAGCTTACGTGGTTTTATCAAATCCAAAAGAACGTAGCAGTTACGATCAGCTTTATCTGTCCCATGCTTATGATCCTGATGGCACAGCTACTGCCACAGTCACCGCAGGCAACCGCACAGAAACTAGTCATGATCTTGATAGTCAAGGCCTGAGTATTGACGTTCCCCAACAGGAATTAGTCGGGGCGTTATTAATCTTGCAAGAGTTGGGGGAATACGAACAAGTCCTCAAACTCGGTAAAACATACCTTGCTAACCATAATGGTGTTGCCTCGGCCAAAATTGGCAATCATCCCATCGAGGAAGACTTTCTCGAAAGCAGCGAACATCCAGATATTGTTTTGACTGTGGCTTTGGCCTGCCTAGAATTAGGGCGGGAACAGTGGCAACAAGGTTATTACGAAAATGCCGCAGTTTCCTTAGAGTCTGGGTTAGAAATGCTGGTGAGTGAAGGCATATTTTCCAGCGTCCAGGCAGAAATTCAAGCTGACCTTTATAAACTACGTCCTTATCGGATTTTAGAATTACTACAGTTATCTTTAGAAAAAACAGTAGAACGTCGCCGAGGCTTAGAATTATTACAAAGTATCCTGGAAGATCGCGGTGGCATTGATGGCACCCACAACGATCAATCGGGTTTAAGCATAGATGATTTTCTGCGATTTATTCAGCAAATCCGCCACTATTTAACAGTTACAGAACAGCATAAGTTATTTGAAGCCGAAAGTAAGCGCCCATCGGCAGTAGCTACTTACCTCGCCGTTTATGCTTTGATTGCTAGAGGATTTGCCCAACGTCAACCCGCTTTAATTCGTCAGGCTAGGCAAATGCTACTGCATTTGGGTAAGCGTCAAGATGTGCATCTAGAACAGTCACTTTGTGCTTTGTTGTTGGGACAAACCGAAGAAGCAACCCGCGTTTTGGAAATGAGTCAGGAATACGAAGCTTTAGCTTTTATTCGGGAAAAATCCCAGGACTCGCCTGATTTATTACCGGGTTTGTGTTTGTATGGCGAACAGTGGTTACAAAATGAAGTGTTTCCCCATTTTCGGGATTTATCCAGACAGCCAGCCGCACTCAAAGATTACTTTGCTAACCCCCAAGTGCAAGCGTATTTAGAAGCATTACCTACAGATGCCGAAACTACCAACGAATGGGGTTTCATTAATCGTCAACCTGTTAACGCACCGCCAGCAAATCACCGTCAACCAAATACGCCTGGGGTTTCTCGTCCAAATCAAGCTAAAATGCCAGATTTGGATTTACCAGAAACTCCCAACCATAAACGACCTGAATATTCTCAGGTACCGCTACCGAGAACCAATACCCCACCTGCACCAGCTATGGCTAGTCGCACCCCAACGCCGGAAATTCCCGTTGCGTCTTTTACTTCCCCAGACCGGACAAACAACACAACAGGTCATCATCTCAATGGTAAAAGTGCTGCGCCCCATCCGACACCAAAGCGCCGACGACGGAAGCCGACCAATCAACCTATTAACCGAGAACATAGGTTAGATAATAACCGCGATCGCCGACCTCGCCAACGCCGCCCTGTCAGCAGTGTAGACCGCAAAACCAGATTAGTCTGGACAGTATTTGCTTCCTTGGCTGGGATATTAGTTTTTTGGTTAATCATTTCCACCACCTTTGGCTGGTTGAAAGATATCTTTGCCCCATCTCCAGGTTTACCAGAAAACCCCTTAGCAATAAAACTTAATCAACCACCCATAAAAATTCCTGATGCCAATAGTGAATTAATGCCACCTGACGGCCCCCTCACCGATGCAACCGCCGAAGAAGTAATTCGGACATGGCTTTCTACCAAAGCTTTAGCATTAGGGCCAAACCATGATGTTAACAGTTTAAATAACATTTTAACTGGCGCATCTTTGTCTCAATGGCGGTTAGTTGCCCAGCAAGATAAATTAGATAACCGCTATCGCAAATACGACCACAGCATCAAAATAGAATTTGTCAGTAAAAATGACCTAGACCCAAATCGCGCCGCCGTTTTAGCGACTGTTAAAGAAGCAACACAGTTTTATGAAAATGGTCTGAAGAAAAAGTCTTCTAACGAAAGTTTGCGGGTTCGTTATGATTTAATTCGGCGCGATGGTATGTGGCGGATTCAAAGTATGTATGTGGTGAATCAAATTACAATGAATTTTTAAAGTCTGAAGTGTGAAAGGGAGAAAGTTTGATTTGTGATCATTGTGTCTTTCAGATCCCCGACTTCTCAAAGAAGTCGGGGATCTTATTTATCACGAATGATTTTGAACGCTAGTTATAGCAGTAGCAAACAGGAGCATCCCACTTTTTTTAATACGTCATTGCGAGCGCAACGAAGTGGAGTGAAGCAATCGCAAAATCCCTCACTAAGAACGAGTCCATGCGATTGCTTCGTCGTGCCTCCTCGCAATGACAGGATTATTATTTTGCTGAGTAATAAAAACTGGGATGCACCCGTAGCAAACTTGCTTAAGACATCGATAAATAATAAGACTTAGACACCACAAAGCTTTTAACCCTGTCACCTGTCACCTATTACCTGTCCCCTACTATAAAGTTAAATAAATCTAAAAATAACTTGATAATATAGCTATGTTGTTTGCAGTTTGTAACATTAACTGCATGACTTATTGCAGTTTGTAAATATTTTTTGTAACTGCAAGGAATATTCCTTTAGACTGAAACTCAATTGCAAAATATTGGGATCGAGGCCAATGCAGTCGATGAATTTCTTGTGTCATGATTTTGTAGTTGCGGTCTCCTTTGGTGCTTGTATTCTTGGTTTAGTATTGCTTTGGGACGGTAAGCAACCAAAAGATGACATAGAAGAAACAGAAAAAATTTTGTTTAGAATGAGTTTTTCTTACTGGCTGGTATATTGTGTTGCTTTTGCCTTAGAAAAAGTCATTTTACCTGATTGGGAATCTGTCGTGATGTCTTTGAAAATCACCGCAGCTTTGTCATATTTCTTAACATTTTCTTGTATTCTGAGTTTGCCGCTACATAAATTCGCCGTGCATCGAGTTGAAGAATAGTCAGAGAAAGTGTGAAGTATGAAGTATGAAGTGTGAAGTATGAAGTGTGAAATGAAATCAACTAGACAAAAACGAGCTAGTACCTAACTGTTAAGTTGATTTATGTTTCATGGCGATCGCGATCGCTGTTTGTAGTTCATCCTGAACTAAACTAGTCAGGATGAACACCTCTTGCACTGTCTTACCTTGTCTAGCGATAATTTTGTAACCCCCGCGAATTGGGACAGATATACGTAATTGCATTTTGGGGCTATGACCTTTTACCCGCCCAATTACGCCTGGGGTAATGGTGTAAATGCCTTCTTGCAAGCAGAGATTTTCTAAAATGGGAATCAGACCGGGAAGATGGGTAGAGTGATTCCAAACGAGTCTGCCATCTTTGCGTTTATTAGCTTTCTGCGAGTTTGTGGTAGATTTATCCATGATCTTAAGCCGCTTCTAGGGGAGCCATTGTTAAACCGGCTCGGCGCAGCTGTTGGTGATACAATTCTGCTGGTTCTTGCGGCCCTACCCAAACGATCGCTTGTCCTTCATAATGTACCTGATTCGTTAAATCCCAAGCGCGATCGCTAGTCATATTCGGGATATACTTCATCAAGCACTCAGCGACGTGTTGAAAAGTATTGAAGTCATCGTTCAACACAATCACCTTGTAATTAGGATATTGTTTGCGAATAGTTTGACTAGACCGTTCAGGAGCAATAGTTGGTGCTGTACCCATCCCGTAAACAGCTACTGAAAGTCTTGTAAGCATAAAATAGTCGGCTACCTGGATTCACAAAACTACATTATAAGTGAATAGTTTAGTCCATAATCTAGCCAGAGAATAGGGAGTTGGGAATGGGGGTTGACAAATGACCAATGACCAAAAATAGGTAAACCTAGCAGGAAGCACATCACAGACAACCTGCTAGGAGGAAAAAATTTATTCTCGCCATGTTTGAAGGGTAGAGCTTATTTAAAATCAATAATGTCTATCCTTCGTTAGAATAACCAAATTGCTTGTACAACAGGGTTAAGAAAAGTCAATCAATTAGTTAACGCTTTGAAAAAGGGAACAGGCTTCGGCAAGATAATAGAGCGAACAACAAAGACAAGGGAGACAAGGCAGACAAGGGAGAGAGATGTTGATAAATCATTTAGGATTGCTATAGCTCATAATATTAAACAGACGCTTCATACTTCTTAACTATTTAGCTTTATTAAAACAATGGCGAGAGATTTGCGGGGATTCATCAAACTTTTAGAAGAAAGAGGACAATTACGGCGAATTTCTGCCTTGGTTGACCCAGAATTAGAAATTGCGGAGATTTCTAACCAAATGCTGCAAAAAGGCGGGCCGGGGTTGTTGTTTGAGAACGTCAAAGGCGCTTCTTTCCCCGTAGCGGTGAATTTGTTGGGGACAGTGGAAAGAATCTGCTGGTCAATGAATATGCAGCATCCCCAAGAATTAGAAACCTTGGGTAAAAAGCTGAGTATGCTACAGCAGCCAAAACCACCGAAAAAGATTTCCCAGGCGATAGATTTTGGGAAAGTGCTGTTTGATGTCATCAAAGCCAAACCAGGGAGAGACTTTTTTCCGGCTTGTCAGCAAGTGGTAATTCAAGGTGATGATTTAGATTTAAATACTATACCCTTGATTCGTCCTTATCCTGGTGATGCTGGCAAGATTATCACCTTGGGGTTAGTCATTACCAAAGATTGTGAGACGGGTACGCCGAATGTGGGTGTATATCGCTTGCAATTGCAATCGAAAAACACCATGACTGTTCACTGGTTATCAGTGCGGGGTGGGGCAAGACACTTGCGGAAAGCGGCAGAACGTGGGAAGAAATTAGAAGTAGCGATCGCTCTTGGTGTAGATCCATTAATTATCATGGCAGCTGCTACACCCATCCCGGTAGACTTATCAGAATGGTTATTTGCGGGGTTGTATGGCGGTTCTGGTGTACAGTTGGCAAAGTGTAAAACAGTCGATTTAGAAGTTCCGGCTGATTCTGAATTTGTCTTAGAAGGAACAATTACCCCAGGAGAAGTTTTACCAGACGGGCCTTTTGGCGACCACATGGGTTATTACGGCGGCGTGGAAGACTCGCCTTTAATTCGCTTTGGGTGTATGACGCACCGCAAAGACCCGATATATTTAACCACATTTAGCGGTCGTCCACCGAAAGAAGAAGCGATGATGGCGATCGCACTCAATCGTATATATACCCCAATTCTGCGCCAACAAGTCTCAGAAATTGTGGATTTCTTCTTACCAATGGAAGCTTTGAGTTACAAAGCCGCGATTATTTCCATTGATAAAGCCTATCCCGGACAAGCACGCCGCGCCGCCTTAGCCTTTTGGAGTGCGTTACCGCAATTTACCTACACCAAATTTGTGATTGTCGTCGATAAAGATATTAATATCCGCGACCCCAGACAAGTTGTTTGGGCTATCAGTTCTAAAGTTGACCCCACCCGCGACGTGTTTATTTTGCCAAATACACCCTTTGACACCTTAGATTTTGCTAGTGAAAAAATTGGTTTAGGTGGACGGATGGGAATTGATGCAACTACCAAAATTCCCCCCGAAACCGAACATGAATGGGGCGCACCACTAGAATCTGATCCTGATGTCGCCGCAATGGTAGAACGAAGATGGGCAGAATATGGTTTAGCAGACTTGCAGTTAGGCGAAGTTGACCCCAACTTATTTGGTTATGACATGAAATAGATCAGGACTTACGCTTTTTGTGAAGAATGGGTGTAAGGGTTTTAAATTAGTACATCCCTATAAGCCTTCACCCGTCCCCAAACCATTGATTTTTCGTCTCACGGTGTAAGTACCAATTTTTTTAGACTGGTGTGGGTTGGGTGGCTTCGGTGTACACACAAATCATCTGATCCCCCTAAATCCCCCTTAAAAAGGCAGGACTGTTTCATTCTAAAAAGGAAAAAAGTAATTTAATATCATGGGCGCAATGCCGTATTGCTCTGGTGAGGGAATCAAAACCATTGTGACGCAAGAGGTTAATCA
>NZ_JACJRY010000043.1:0-50535 GCF_014697485.1 Anabaena sp. FACHB-83
ATCTTTTTTACGCAATTTTGCTCCAACTACAACAGAAATGGTTGATAAACTAATCTCAGTTGCACTCGACTTAATAAATCCTCAACATTTAAGAAACTGGTTTGCTAGTTGCTGCTACTGTACCTCATAACAGCCGTAGGTGCTGTAATGCAGGAGACACATGAAAAAATTCTCCCAGTGCTTTTGCTTGAGCTTTACTAATTCTGAAACTCGCCTACACTCAGTTATGCTGTAACCATTTCTGCTACTGAACTAGGTGATGCTGGCTCAAAATGTAAAACCATAATTTGCTCTGGACGTAAACCAACTGATTCGTAGGTTTGACCATTGCGATCGCTAAATTCTACTTCAAATGCAGCACCATCCGCTAACATTTCAACTATCGTACCAACTTGACCACGCAACAAATTATATTCAGGCAGATCAATTGTGAGTGCTACTATATCCAGCAACTTTGGTGTATTTGTAGTCATTTAATATAGTCTCCACATATTACAACATTACAGCAAAGGATAGCAGCTAGTTAATCTGGGAACATCAGAACCATCTTTTATAATCCAACCAGTGCGAATAGTTGCAGTTCTATTCTGCCATTCCAGAGTAAAGTCTAGTGTGTAGCGTTGTCCATATTCATCATACCTATTCAAACTAACTTCTTGAGTTTTGACTTTTTCCAAAATAATTTGGCGTAATTCCTCAGCATTTTCAGCAGTCATACCTAAAATTGAAGAAAAGAGACGGGCTTTATCCTTTCCTGTAGGATGTTCTCGATTAAGGGAGTAGTCACGAAGTTTACGAATGTCAACAACTGCATTTTCTGAATTTGGAAGTAAATTTAAATTCACAGGTAATTTAGTAATTTCTTCATGATTGAATCCCCTCTCTTCAAATTTTTTGCGGTACTCAGGTTCTTTCATTAGAAATAATGAAATATCCCTTAATAAAAGTTTTGTATTCCATTTTCTTTGACTCAACAATTCATCAGCTTGTTCTTGTCCCATTATTTCTGCGAATAGCTGATATATTTCTCTATCGCTAATGTCTTGTTGATTAGCAAGCGCATCATAACCTTCTTTGATATAGTTGTTCATGGCGGTGAGAGCTTTTTCAATCTCTTCTTTCAAATTCTCTTCTTCATCTGGTTTTGTCATATATATTTTATTTGGTAACTATACTTATTACTAATTGTATAAATTACATTATAATTAAATGCCTATTACTTATTATGCGCTGGGGTGAGCAAAACAAGTAATTTGAGACTTCCTGCCATCTTCTATAATTGATAGAACCTGCACATATATTCTTAGGCATGAAGCTGTGACGGAAACTGGAAGCTACAAAGACACTGTAAATCTACCTAAAACTAATTTTGAGATGCGGGCTAACGCCATCAAGCGTGAACCTGAAATCCAAAAGTTTTGGGCAGACAATCAAATTTTTGAACGCCTGTCGCAAGAAAATCCAGGCGAATTATTTATACTGCACGATGGCCCTCCCTACGCAAATGGCTCTCTGCATATTGGTCATGCCTTAAATAAAATTCTCAAAGATATTATTAATCGCTACCAGTTGTTACAAGGGCGGAAGGTTCGTTATGTGCCTGGTTGGGACTGTCATGGCTTACCAATTGAGTTGAAGGTTTTGCAAAATCTCAAGTCGGCAGAACGGCAGAGTTTAACGCCTTTGCAATTGCGGCAAAAAGCGAAAGAATTTGCTTTAGCAACGGTAGATGACCAACGCCAGAATTTTAAACGCTATGGTGTTTGGGGCGACTGGGATAACCCATATTTGACGCTGAAGCCGGAATATGAGGCGGCGCAAATTGGGGTTTTTGGCCAGATGTATTTGAAAGGTTACATCTATCGTGGGTTGAAGCCTGTTCACTGGAGTCCGAGTTCTAAAACAGCTTTGGCTGAGGCGGAGTTGGAATATCCAGAAGGGCATACTTCGCGGAGTATTTATGCGGCGTTCCCTGTGACGGGTTTGGCTGAGGCAGTTAAATCTGTTTTGGGTGAGTATTTGCCAGAGTTGGGTGTGGCTGTGTGGACTACTACTCCTTGGACAATTCCCGGTAACTTGGCGGTGGCGGTTAATGGCGAGTTGAATTACGCGGTTGTGGAGGTTTCACGCAGAGACGCAGAGGCGCAGAGAGGGTTTAAATACCTGATTGTGGCGGCGGATTTGGTGGAACGGTTGGCGGCGACTATCTCGGCTGAGTTGACGGTGAAGGCTACTTTTAAGGGTAAGGAGTTAGAACATACTACTTACCGTCATCCTTTATATGACAGGGAAAGTCCGGTGGTTGTAGGTGGTGACTATATCACTACTGAGTCAGGTACTGGGTTAGTACATACTGCCCCTGGTCACGGTCAAGAAGACTACATTGTGGGTCAGCGTTACGGTTTGCCGATTCTTGCGCCAGTGGATGATAACGGCAACTTTACCGAGGAAGCGGGACAGTTTGCGGGGTTGAATGTGTTGGGTGATGGGAATCAGGCAGTAATTGATGCGCTGACGGCGGCGGGTTCGCTGTTGAAGGAGGAGGCTTACGCCCATAAGTATCCTTACGACTGGCGGACGAAGAAACCAACGATTTTCCGGGCTACTGAACAGTGGTTTGCTTCGGTGGCGGGATTTCGGGAGGAAGCATTAAAGGCGATCGCATCGGTAAAATGGATACCAGCCCAAGGTGAAAATCGTATCACGCCAATGGTGGCGGAACGTTCTGATTGGTGTATCTCTCGTCAGCGTTCTTGGGGTGTGCCAATTCCGGTATTCTATGATGAGGAAACGAATGAACCTCTGTTAAATGAGGAAACTATCAACCACGTTCAAGCCATCATCGCTGAGAAAGGTTCTGATGCTTGGTGGGAATTGTCGGTAGAGGAATTATTACCAGAATCTTATCGCAACAATGGCAAGTCTTACCGCAGAGGTACAGACACAATGGATGTGTGGTTTGATTCTGGTTCATCTTGGGCGGCTGTACTTAAGCAACGTCCAGAGTTACGCTACCCCGCCGATATATATTTGGAAGGTTCCGACCAACATCGCGGTTGGTTTCAGTCGAGTTTGCTGACTAGTGTAGCGGTAAATGGCATTGCACCTTATAAAACTGTTTTAACTCACGGCTTTGCTTTGGATGAACAAGGTCGGAAAATGAGTAAATCAGAAGGAAATGTGGTTGATCCCAATGCCATCATTGAAGGCGGGAAAAATCAAAAATCAGACCCAGCTTATGGTGCAGATGTATTGCGATTGTGGGTATCTTCGGTAGACTACTCCGGTGATGTCCGCATTGGGAAAAATATCATCAAGCAGCTTAACGATGTGCGCGGTAAGATTCGCAATACGGCGCGGTTCTTGTTGGGAAGTTTGCATGATTTTGACCCAGAAAAAGATGCAGTACCTTTCGAGGATTTGCCGCAGTTAGATAAATATATGCTGCACCGCATACGTGAGGTGTTCCAGGAAGTTACAGAAGCGTTTGAAAGTTTCCAATTCTTCCGTTTCTTCCAAACTGTGCAGAATTTCTGCGTTGTTGATTTATCCAACTTCTACTTAGATATCGCCAAGGATAGACTATACATCAGTGCGCCGAATGCTTTTCGCCGTCGCAGTTGTCAGACAGTGATACACATTGCTTTAGAAAATTTAGCACGAGCGATCGCACCTGTTCTCTGTCATACTGCGGAAGATATCTGGCAATTTCTCCCCTATAAAACACCTTACAAATCAGTGTTTCAAGCTGGTTGGGTGCAGTTAGATGATGAATGGGATAATCCAGACTTAGGGGAATTTTGGGATACTCTGCGTTCACTCCGCACCGATGTTAACAAAGTTCTAGAACAAGCCAGGATAGAAAAAATGATTGGTTCTTCCCTGGAAGCTAAAGCTTTGATTCATATCCCTCACAAACAGTTAGGTGATGCTATCAAAGCCTTTAACCCAACCAAGGGTAATGGTATTGATGAATTGCGGTATTTATTGCTGACATCTCAGGTGGAAGTATTAGACTCTGCGGAGAAATTGCAAGGATTAAAATACACCGCGCAAACCGTAGACTGGCAAATTGGGGTAGTGAATGCAGAAGGCGAAAAATGCGATCGCTGCTGGAACTACTCAACTCATGTGGGAGAATCACAAGAGCATCCTTTATTGTGCGAAAGGTGCATTCCCGCCTTAGTTGGTGAGTTTTAAAACAGGTTTAACATGAATGTAGGGACGTTTGATGAAATGTCTCTACATTTGTTTAACGCCGTGTGCAACTTTTTCTCCAACCTAACCCCCAACCCCTTCCCTACGAGGCTATCCATTACCCGGATCTTTCTCAACATTTATGAGAGTATTCACTCACGCTTTTTCTAACCCTGATTACTTCGTTCTTAATTCTCAATAAAAAGCCAATTTTAGCGAGAAGATAAAGAGCGAATTTGTCAAGTATGCTTGACCCCTCAGTCTTCAAGATGACTACAAAACAAGCGTTTTAGGATTTTTAAGAAAGATGTGACTAATGGATAGCCCTACGAGGGAAGGGGAGCAAAATTCAAAGCCTCTCTCCGCTTCGGGGAGAGGTTTGGAGAGGGGTTTAAAGAATAAGTAGCACATCACGTTATATAGGAATTTATATTTTCCAAGATGATGAACACCCAATCACCTGTAACCACAGACTTCTTAGGAATGGTGTTGAAAATGCAACCAAACATCATCGTGAGTGACGAGCAACTTTTTGATTTCTGTCAAGTAAACCGTGATTTTCGCATTGAACGTAATCACCAGGGAGAATTATTAATTATGCCACCCACAGGCGCGGAAACAGATGAACGCAATTTTAATTTAACTGGTCAATTATGGATATGGACAAAGCAAGATGGTACGGGTGTAGGTTTTGGTTCTAGCGGTGGTTTTACCTTACCTAACGGTGCAGTGCGTTCTCCTGATGCAGCCTGGATAAAAAAAGCAAGATGGGAAACAATACCTGTAGAACAAAGAAAGAAGTTTGCGCCTATTTGTCCTGAATTTGTAGTGGAATTGCGTTCAGAGACAGATAATTTGCAAACATTACAAGAAAAAATGGCAGAATATATAGCTAATGGTACAGAATTAGGTTGGTTAATAGATAGAAAACAACAAAAAGTATTTATTTATCGTCCTGAACAAGCTGTAGAAGAATTAGATAATCCTTCAACATTAAGCGGTGAAGATATATTACCAGGATTTGTTTTAGATTTAAGTCAAATTTGGTAAACGGATAATATTATAAAGAAACTTAATAAATCTCTTATTCATTATTTTAATACCTGCAAATAAATAACTTCTCATTGCATAATAGTTTAACTGTCAGCGTTGATTGACGCTGCTGGAACTACTCAAGCTATATGGGATAATTACCAGAGCATCCATTATTGTGCGAAAGTAGAGACGTTATATATAACGTCTCTACAAATGATGATTACAACTTTTGCAATAACTCTTGCGTTAACTGCAAAAATGCTTTAGAACCAGCAGATTGAGGTGCATTTAATACAGCAGGCATAAAACTATCAACAGCTTTCGCCACATTAATATCAACTGGGATTTGTGCCTTACAAATTTGTTCTACACCAAAATCTTCCACAACTCGGTGCATAACTTGTTTATAATATCTGCCAGTCAGTAAATTAGTATTGCACATACTAAAAACAATTCCCAGCATTTTAATATTTATTTTCGCTTCATGTTCGTGACTATCTTTTAACTGGCCAATGCGTCTTTCTAAAAGTTGAATTCCCACCACAGATAAAGGTTCTGGCTTGGCAGGGAGGATGTAAAAATCACTAGCAGCTAAAGCACTGCGAGTCAGCAAATTATAACCAGGAGCGCAATCTAACAGAATAAAATCATACTCATCACGCACTGGTTTTAAAATGTTATTTATCAATACTCTTTCAAAACGGTTCCAGACATTTTCAAAGTTTTGTTCACCAAAAGCAACCGTTTGTTTGTGCAGCATTTCTGAGACAACAAACTCATCATATAAATCGATATCACCCGGTAATAAACTTAGTTCGCTAAGTCCACAAATTTGAGGTTGGATAATATCGTTAATTGTCAGCTTGCTGTTAGGATCTGGATTAATGACATCATCGATTAAATATCTAAATGTCAGTCTTTGTTTGCGCCGCTTGGCAAAGTCTAAAGGCGACATCAGACTAAGTGTGGCGCTAATTTGGGTATCTAAGTCTAATACCAGTACCTTTTTACCGTAATTTTTCGCCAAACAAGTAGCTAAGTTGACGGTGAGAGTCGTTTTCCCTACACCGCCTTTCATATTTGCAGTAGCAATTACATATCCCATTGGTTAATTCCTCTGATGACGCATTCCCATCTAGGTAGCGTACACCCATCCTGAACGCTTAAAACTTTCGTTAAATTTAATATTTGTGGGAAATCAAAAATTAAAACCTTCAAATTATAGCAGTCTTGAATCATTCCCCAACAAACAGATCCTCAACTTTTGGAAGAAATTGGGGATCTGAGGTTTGTGGAAATTACTCTGTTCAAAATGATATTTATTTTTTTTACAAATACTTAAAAAATATTTATACACAATCTTAGCCAGTAATTTTGTGGCAGAATCAAACAGATATAAGCATGATGCAATAAATTAAATTCTATCGAGGTAAATAATTTGGCTTTCAATCCTGAGTTGTGCCGTAACGAAAGTGAAGTTGAAAGCAAACTCATAGTCCAATATTTGCTACCACAGTTAGGATATACACCAGACACTTGGCATCAAGAAGTCGCCGTTGGTAGCATCCGCCTAGATTTTCTCGCATTTGCCGCACAAGTTCTACCATTTGTCATAGACGCTAACTCGCCATTGAGTGTGGTGATGGAAGCAAAGCATCCTAAACAAAACTTAAATAATCACTTTCTCAGACTCAGGCATTATTTAACCAGCTTGAATGTGAGATATGGATTATTGACTAACGGTAAAGAGATTAGAATTTATCAAAAATCAGGTGATGATATTCAGTTAGTTTTTTCTTGTGCAGGTAAAGATGTAGAGATAAAAATAGAAGAAATTAAAAGCTTGATTGGTAGAGATAGTCTCAACAAAAATCAGGTAATAGATAAAATTGTAATTGCTGATTATCAAGAACAATTGAATTCACAAGAACAGGGCAAGAATTACATGAAGACCATAGCAATCTACCATAATAAAGGCGGAGTTGGAAAAACAACTATTGCTGTTAACCTTGCAGCAGCTTTAAGTAAAAAAGGTAAAAGAGTTCTTTTAATTGATATCGATTCCCAGGCAAACACCACTTTTGCTACAGGGCTAATTAAATTTCAATTTGAAGAAGATGATGATTTAAAAGACAAAAATGTATACCATTTAATAGAATCAGGAGAATTTAATTATATTCCAGATATTGTTCGTCAGTCTCAATACTTTAATAATCCTGAGATTGATGTCATACCTTCTCATATAACCTTGATTGAATATCAAGATACATTAAACAAAATTGCTGCTACTAGACGTAGGTTAGTAAAAAAATTGAATATGGTAGAAAGTAATTATGATATTGTAATTATTGATACGCCTCCCTCAAGGGATTATTATGCTGAAGTTGCTTTGATTGCAGCTGATTACTTAATAATTCCTTCTGATTTAAAACCATTTGCAAATCAAGGTTTACCGACAGTAATAAATTTTATTAAACAAGTTAATGAATATAGAGATGATATAGGCAAATTACCCATTAATATAATAGGCGTTCTTGCTTCTAAAATTTCTACGAATGCTAAATTTTTACAATATACCTTTCCAAAACAGAGAGATGTCATATTAGAACGCTATAATCTACCTCTGCTCGAAGCAGTAATTTATGATAGAACAGTGTTGTCAGAGTGTATGAATCAAACAATAACAGTTGGAGAATTAGAGTATCCAGATCCCAAGTCTGTTATTAAATATGCAGAAATTAAATCTAATGCTGAACAATCTGCTATGGAGTTTGAAATTTTAGCAGATGAAGTTTTACAAAAAATGGAGGGTTAATTAATGATGAAATTTTATCTTGTAGACGTGAAAGATATTAATTCTAATATACCTCGTTCAAATTTTTCTGAAGCTGATTTAGATAACCTGGCAGAGATTATTCTAGAAAGTGGAGGAATTATAAGACCATTAGTATTAAAACCGACAGATGCCGAAAATTATACAGTTATTGATGGGCATTTTGAGTACTATGCTGCTGTAAAAGCAAAAGAAAAAAATCCCCGAAAGGGTGAAATGGTTAATGCTTTTGTAATTTCACCTAAAAATGAGGATATGCTACTGAAGCAAGTAGCAGCATTTCGAGAATTGAAATATTCTAATACTATAGAAGAAAATATAGTATCGACAAAAACAAACAAATCTAAACTAAGCTTGGAAAAGGAAGAAATTAGTTTAATAGAAAAGCAAATTAATGACTTAAGATTAGAATTAGCGCAAGAAAAGAAAGAAAGACAAAAACTCTATGAATACATAAAGTCAGTTGAAAATCAAATACCCAAACAAATTACACCATTAGAAGCATTTAATAGTTTAAATGTGCTAGAACTCACTTTAAGATTAAGAACTGCCGGATTTACAGATAAGAAAGCAGCTCAAGTTGCTGAAAGTATTGAGAAAGTTCGTAAAAAGAAACCATTTGATTCGTTAAAAGATGTTATAGCAAGAGTAACAATTACATCGGGTAAAAAACAAGTTAAAGGTATTAGTGGTGATAAAATGGTTGATATTATTGATAGTTGGTCTCGTCTAGTATTTAAGTAATTCTTACTTATGAGCAAAGTTAAGACAAAATATTAGACATTATACATTAATCTTATAACTCTTTGCGCCTTTGCGTGAGGATCAAAACTCATGTTTTAGAACCTTCGCATAATAAATATACTAGCGATCGCACATAATATCAAAACTATCTCTAGCTTGTTTTCATTCAAACTATCGATAAATTAACTGGGTGTTTAAGGCTTTGGTAATGCGATCGCCTGCAAATTCTCAATAGACTATTATGTAAATATCTCATATTTCACCACCTTCTTTGTTACTGAGAAACTACAAGCATATTGAGATATAGCAAGCCTAAGCAAGTTACAAACATATATCTCCCTTGTCTCCCTTGTCTCCCTTGTCGCTCTGAATTATCTTATTCATATCTCAAATAGGATAGCTATATTTAGGTATTGTTATATATAAATTGGTAGAGAAAAATCTATCTATCTTTTGACTTCAAAAGTTACCTCATCTGGAAGAAACGCCAATAAATCAATGTTGTTAATCTGAGTACAGATGAGATTTTCGAGGTCGTTATGAATATTATTGCTTGGATAATATTAGGTTTATTAGCTGGTGCGATCGCTAAAGCCATTTACCCTGGCTATCAAGGTGGCGGTATTCTTTCCACAATGATTTTAGGGATTGTTGGTGCTTTTCTTGGCGGAAGTTTATATACTTTGTTGCAAACAGGGACTTTGCAATTGACAGCCACTAGTTTTAGTCTTCCTGGCTTATTTATAGCAATCATTGGTGCCATTATTGCTATTTACTTATGGGGACTACTGCGAAGAAGCAGTAACGCTTAAACTCTTGTGAGTAAACCATTATTAAACCGAGAGTGTGTTGGGTAAATTTTACCAATAACACTCTTTACAACCCCGAAATATACTTTTGTCCTACCTGCTGTAGAAAGCTAATTTGCCAACAACACACTAATCATATTGTTTATCTATAAAAGCAGTTAAAAACTCTCAACTGCCAAGGCAATAAATTTATTGCCCACTATGTTTTGTTGAAAATAATCCCAGAGGTCTTGCATGTTTTTCCATAAGAAAGATCCAATTCATGTTGTCAATGTTAATGACAGCAATCCCCGTTTTGCTCAGTTACTGCTTGAGCAGTTTGGCGGTGCAACTGGAGAACTAACCGCCGCTTTGCAATATTGGGTGCAATCTTTTCATGTGGAAAATGCTGGAATTCGAGATATGTTGCAAGATATTGCCATTGAAGAATTCGGGCATTTAGAAATGGTTGGTAAATTAATTGAAGCTCATACTAAAAATACTGACCAAACAGATGCTTATAAAAGTACTCTGTTCGCTATTCGCGGTATTGGCCCCCACTTTTTAGATAGCCAAGGTAATGCTTGGACAGCTAACTATATCAACGAAGGTGGCGATGTAGTTCGTGATTTAAGAGCGAATATTGCGGCTGAAGCTGGCGCTCGTCAAACTTACGAAGAGTTAATTAAATTAGCACCAGATCAAGGGACAAAAAATACTTTGGTGCATTTGTTAACCAGAGAAATTTCTCATACCCAGATGTTTATGAAAGCATTAGATTCTGTGGGTAAATTGACAGATCCATTTTTCGGTAATATTCAGCCTGATGAAACAGTGAATATTTACTATAACTTATCTACTAATGGCAATGGTCACGATGAGCGCGGCCCCTGGAATTCTGAACCTGCTTTCAAATACGTTGCTAATCCTTTAGAAAGCAAAACTAACTAAAGTTTCTGTCCTCCTAATTCCTTGTCAACCCTCAATAATTATGACTTAAGTCAGTGGGAGTTTCTTCCCTGACTTATTTTATTGCTTTTTTAATGCAAAACCCATTACTTTTCTAGGGAGATTGATTAGTGATTGTTAAACCTACACAAAATGGTTGGGAAGTAATTTATCATCGCGCTCATGCTTTACTTGCAGCACAGTTAGCCGGACAGTGGCGGCGGAAAAATGCACCACCAAGGTTATATGAAACATTAGCTGCAATTTCTCATCATGATGACTTAGAAAAAGAGTGGGAAGAAGATAACCTGACGGAAGCTGGCGCACCAATGGATTTTATGTTGAATCCTGAAATCAACGTTGATAAGTTGGCGAATCTGATTAAGAATGCTCACTATCGTGGACGCTGGGTAACTCTTTTAATTTCTAAGCACCTGTGTCGGATAAATGAGTCTAAACGTGGTAAGTCACCAGAATTAGACAAGTTTTTAGACGAACAAGTAAAAAACCAAGAACACTGGCGTAAAGAGTTAGGAATAACGCAAGATGAAGTGGATACAGCTTACGCATTTATGCAGTGGTGCGATCGCCTATCTCTAATTCTCTGTCAGCAAGAATTACCTGCGGATGAACGCTTCTTAGAAATTAACACAGGGTCTGATGGTCAACGTTATGACATTATGCAACGCACAGACTCTTTAGTCACAGTCCAACCTTGGCCGTTTGAAGACGAAAAATTCACTGTCAATGTCGAAGCTTGTGAATTATCCCAAGTCAAGTTTGCTACTCCCGCTAAACTGATTCAAGCTCTCCAACAAGCTCCCATCACAGTACTAGAGTGGACTTTTGTAGCTAGTACAACAAAGCAAAAGTCAAAAGGCAAAAGGAAAAAGAAAGAATAGTGATACTACAAGCCTTTTAGCAATTCCTTATGGTCACTGAGTTTCGGCTTCGCTCAACTGCCGTTTGGTCGAAGTGTGGTCTGTTTATTTACACCGACCTGTACTAGTTAAACCCATCGAAAAATACAAATGAAAAAGCGTCCGGGAGTGTTGCCGTGTTTCCACCCCAGACGCTCTTTCTTTTCAACTTGCTCCTCACACACAAATATAAAATAGCATTTGTTTTTTGAATTAGTAAATCTGTTGTGTGACAGTTTTACGAATTGCACAAACTATGTTAGTATTTCTAACCCAAATAAAAAGCACCTGATGGTGTTGCCGTGTTTCCACCCCAGGCGCTTTTTATTTTCAACTTGCTCCTCACACACAACTAGAAGTTATCACTTGTTTTGGGAAATGACAAGTATATTATGTAACACTTTATTAAGTCTTTAAATCACCCGTGGTTTACGCCAGTGATACGCATACAACTTAAATATTTAGATAAGATATAACTCAGGATGGTTGCCGAGACGGAATAAACATTTTATGTCTTAGAGACAGGTGACTGCCAAGGATTAATCGCAGTATGTCAAAGCTCCAGTGCTTCTATTTGCAGCGTTACTTTGTTTCTGTGTTCTCGGTGTTAATGGCGCTGCTATTAGGCTTAACGCTGGATAACTTGTTAAAACTAGAAGTCTCGCCAATTTTTTTTGTCGCTGTATTATTTAGTAGTTGGTATGGGGGGTTAGTTTCTGGCTTATGGGCAACTTTGTTGGCGGTTGTAGTCAATAACTACTTTTTCATTTCGCCCATTTATTCTCTACTACCCAAAACCGGGGCTGATGTACTACAGCTAGTTGTTTTTGGGTTTACAGCATTATTAATTAGTTCTTTAAATTCAGAGTTATATATTGCCAAGCAGAAATCTGAGTCTAAGTTGGCAAAGTTGAAAGTGAATTATCGCCGTCTCTTGGAGACAGCTTATGAAGGGATATGGATATTTGACCAAGATGGAAAAACAGAATCGGTTAATTCCCGACTAGCTACAATGCTTGGTTATAGTGTAGATGAAATGAGCGATCGCGCCATTTTTGATTTTTTAGAACATAATGCTCAAAGCGAAATTCAGCAATGGCTAGAACAAAATCAGCAACAGCACGAAGAAACAAAACGACAATTTGAACTGTGCTTACGCCGCCAAGACGCATCAAAACTTTGGGTAATTGCTGCTCTTAGCTCAATCTTAGATGAGCAAGGCAAATTCTCTGGTATGGTTGCAATGCTAACTGATATTACCGAGCGCAAGCATTCCGAGGCAATTTTAGCGCAAGAACAAGCCAAGCGCGATCGCGAAGGTCAATTGTTGCGTGCCATGCTCGATATTTTGCCTGTAGGAGTAGTGATTGCTGATGTTCAAGGCAAATTTATCGAAGTTAATCCAGCTATCAAAGCAATTTGGGGAGAAAATGCCCCTTGTTTGGATGATCCCAGCCAATATCATGAATATAAAGGATGGTGGGCAGATACAGGTAAACCAATTGCTGCCCACGAATGGACATTAGCTAGAGTTTTGGCGACAGGTGAGACAGTCATTGGCGAAGAAATTGATATTGAAAGTTTTGATGGTAAACGCAAAACCATCCTGAATTCTGCTATCCCGATCCGCGATGAAATCGGCGCAATTATTCACGCTGTAGCTGTGAATGTAGATATCACCGAACGCAAGCATTCCGAAGCCAAATTGCGCCAGAGTGAAGCACTTGCCAAAGCCAGGGCTGAAGAACTAGAAACCATCATGGAAACTGTACCGGCCGCAGTTTGGATTGCTCAAGATCCCCACTGTCATCAAATGACAGTTAACCGCAGTGCGTATAAATTAATGCGCCTAGAACCAGGCTCAATTATGACAGCAACTCCAGCCAGTGGAGAATACCCTTGGCCATTTAAAATTCAAAAAAATGGTCAAGATGTTCCCCTCCATGAACTCCCAATGCAGCAATCTGGTGCAACTGGTCAAGAAATGGAGGGAGAATTTGAGTTTGTTTTTGGTGAAGATGATGTCCAGTATATTTACGGCAAAACCGCACCTTTACGTGATTCGGTGGGTAAGATTAGGGGTGTAATTGGGGCTTTTCTAGATATAACTGAACATAAACGTAACGAAGAAGCATTACGCCAAAAGCAAGAATGGTTAGATTTAGCCCAATCCGTTGGTAAAATTGGTAGCTTTGAGTGGCATATCCCCACTAACGTCAATATTTGGTCAAAAGAATTAGAAGCAATTTACGGTTTACAACCAGGTGAATTTGGCAGAACTTATGAAGCTTGGAAACAATGGATTCATCCTGACGATTTAGCCAAAACCCATGCAGATATCGTGAATTCTTTAACAACAGGCCAGTTTTTCACAGATTTTCGGGTGGTGTGGCGGGATGGCAGTATTCATTGGCTTCATGCTAGAGCCAAAGTTTACTACGATCGCGAAGGTAAACCTTTACGGATGGTAGGAGTTAATGTTGATATTAGCGATCGCAAACAAGCCGAAGAAGCACTCAAACAAAGCGAATCTCGCTTGCGACAGCTATTAGAATCAAGCATCATCGGAATTATTGAAGCCGAACCAGATAAAATTACCTTCGCCAACGATGCCTTTTTACAAATGCTTGGTTACACCCAAGAAGATTTATTAGCGGGGAAACTGCGTTGGCAAAATATGACACCACCAGAATATAGAGAACTCGATCAAGCCAAGGTAGAGGAAGTTTTTGTTTCTGGTGTATGCACTCCGTTTGAAAAAGAATATATCCGCAAAGATGGCTCGCGTGTGCCGATTCTGTTGGGTGCGACTTTATTAACACGCTATCCATTTCGCTGGGTGTGCTTTATTCTAGATTTAACCGAACGCAAGCAAGCCGAAGCTGAACGGGTGCAAGCATTAGAACGAGAACGTGCAGCCAGAATAGAACTAGAAAAAGCCAACCGGATGAAAGATGACTTTTTAGCAATTGTCTCTCATGAATTGCGATCGCCACTAAATCCGATTCTCGGTTGGGCAAAACTACTCAAAAGCCGCCGATTAGATGCAGCTAAAACCACCCAAGCCCTAGAAACCATCGAGCGTAATGCTAAATTACAAGCCAGATTAATTGATGATTTACTTGATGTTTCACGGATTTTGCGCGGTAAGCTGAGTTTGAATATCTGCACAGTTGACTTAGTAACTTGTCTAGAAGCTGCACTAGAGACTGTGCGTTTAGCCGCCGAAAGCAAATCAATTCCGCTACAAACAGATTTTGCCGTGAGTACGCTACCAGTAGCAGGTGATCCCAACCGCCTCCAACAAATTATTTGGAACCTCCTCACCAACGCAGTAAAGTTTACACCGGAAGGCGGTAGAGTAGAAGTCCGACTAGAAACCGTTGGTAATTCTGCCCAAATTCAAGTTACAGATACAGGTAAAGGCATTAGTGCAGAGTTTCTCCCATTCGTGTTTGAACGCTTCCGTCAAGCCGATGAGGTCACAACCAGAAAATTTGGTGGACTAGGATTAGGATTAGCCATTGTGCGCCATCTTGTCGAACTCCACGGTGGTTCTGTGCAAGTCACAAGTCCCGGAGAAAACTTAGGCGCAACTTTTACCGTACAGTTACCATTAATTGTGGCTGCGGCTGAAACATTGCCCAACTATCCGTTAATTGAAAATACCCCAAATCTTCAAGGCGTGCAGATAGTTATTGTCGATGATGATGTGGATACGTTGAATTTACTAACTTTTCTTTTGGAACAGTATGGTGCAACAGTCCAGGCGGTAAACTCAGCCCCAGATGCCCTACAAGCGATCGCTCAAACCCAACCAGATTTACTGTTGAGTGATATTGGGATGCCCACAATGGATGGTTATATGCTGATTGAGCAGGTAAGAAAGACTACTCCTGCCAGTATATTACCTGCGATCGCTTTAACTGCTTTTGCTGGTGAAGCTAATTCCCAAAAGATTATCTCCGCAGGCTTTCAGCGACATCTCACCAAACCCATCGAACCAGCAGAATTAGCAGCAGTCATAGCCAGTTTGATTTATAGCAGAGAATAGGTAGGGGTAGGGTGGGCATGTAGAAGTCAAAAGTTTCTTAGGTCGCGCGTTTATTAATGATTTAGAGCAAGAGATGGGTCAATATGTAGTTTATCGAGATATTTTACTAGAGACAGCTTTAGATTTTGAACTTTATTTAGCGATTACACAGGGAACATATAACAGTTATTTTCAACGCCAATTAGCCCAAATGATTATCAAGCGCAATCATGACAATTTATTCCTAAATTATCTGCATTTGCCCACCCTAAAAGCTACAAGCCCCTGACTAAACCAAGGTTTTCTGTTTACGTAAACTTTGAATGGTGGCGATCGCATGTTTCGTTACTATATCAATTTCTGCGGCTGTGTTAAACCGTCCAATGCCAAACCGCACGGAAGCATAAGCTAGTGGCTCAGAGTTGCCCAAGGCTGTGAGAACATAAGAGGGTGCGGTAACTGCCGATGAACAAGCAGAACCAGAAGATACCGCCATCACAGGTTGTAGTCCGAGGGATAATGCAGCGCCATCAACTCCCTCAACGCTGATATTTAAGTTTCCCGCTAGTCGCTGCGTCGGGTGTCCGTTAAGGTGAATTCCTTCTAACTGGGATAATTGCTTCCACAAACTTTCTCTTAATTGAGTCTGACGTGCAGTTTCCGTCGCTTGTTCTGCTAAAGCCAGTTCTATAGCTTTGCCAAAACCAACAATTTGCGGTGTGTACAAAGTTCCTGAACGCATTCCCCGTTCATGTCCACCGCCATGTTGTTGGGGTGCAAGTTGTACTCTAGGGTTACGTCTACGGACGTATAATGCACCGATACCTTTTGGCCCGTATACTTTATGAGCAGTCAACGACATTAAATCAATGTTCATCGCCTGCACATCTAAGGGGATTTTACCAATAGCTTGGGCAGCATCGGTATGAAAAATAATATTGCGATCGCGGCATATTTTCCCAATCTCTGCTAAAGGTTGCAACACCCCAATTTCGTTATTCGCCGCCATCACCGATACTAAAATTGTCTCTGGACGACAGGCTTTTGCTAATTGGTTTAAGTCAATCAACCCATCTTGTTGTACTGGCAAAATTGTAATTTCAAACCCCAGACTTTTCAGATACTCACAAGGGTCTAAAACTGCTTTATGTTCGGTCGCTACAGTAATAATATGCTGACCTTTTTGAAAATAAGCTTCAGCAATACCTTTAATGGCTAAATTATTCGCCTCTGTTGCACCACTAGTCAAGACAATTTCTTCGGGTGTGGCGTTAATTGCTGCTGCTAAGATTTCTCGCGTTTGTTTCACAGCCGCTTCGGCTTCCCAACCATAAACATGGTTAATACTAGCGGGATTGCCAAATTTTTCGGTGAAATAAGGCAACATTGCTGCTAACACTCGTTCATCTACTGGTGTAGTCGCATGACAATCAAGATAAATCGGACGATGAGACATAAATTAATGTAAAACTTGACTGAGTTTTTTTAATATTTGCAGAACTTTATATAACTCATTTTCTCGCCTAGATAAAGTAAATTTATCAGACAAAGCATATTGAGGTTTATCGTATTTTATTAGCTTAATAAATTGAATATCTTCTCCATTTGTAACTAGTCCAAACACAGGTTTGTCTGTATTGGAACTACCCAACATATATACTAAAGCCTGGGGAATCGCTTCTAAAAGAGATAAACTGGCTCTTTTCGATTCGATGACCAACAACCAAAACTGCTCTTTAATCACCAAGACATCGATTCTGCCCCTGACAATTTCTTCTGCATCTTCGACTGTAATTTCTACAGATTCTTCGGTGGCGATCGCATAAGGCTCTCGATAAAATCCCGCCAAGTCTAATAGAGGCGATATTACCACCATTTTGACGGCATTTTCTAAAATTGGTGGACGCTTAACTAAACTTAAAAAATTAGCTTTGACTCTATCCAAATATTGTTGATCTAAATTTGTCACTGACGGTAAATTTTCCAGCCATTCTGTGAAAAATCCTTCATTTTCTGAAATTTGGAGGCTAAATCTTTCCTCTAAATAAGCAAGTCCGATATTTTGCGCTTGGACGACTTGAACCATATTTAACATCGTGAATTTGGATGAATTATGCCCAAATTAACTTTTAATCAAGAGTATCTGGATCTATACCCAAAGCTCTTAATTGTTCCGCCAATTTTTGAGCGCGTTGTGCTTCCTGTTGGGCGCGTTGTATTTCTTGTTGAACTTGTTGTTCTGCTAACTCAGCCCGTAGTTGTGCTTGTTTAACTTGTTCTGCGGGTGTGGGATATCTGTTTCCAACTTCGTCATACCAATAAAGCCATTCTCTAGTGACACCAGAGTAATTTCCCCGTTCACAACCAATTCCCAAGCCAATTTCTGCTAACCACACAGGATTGCCTGATTGTAATTCATATTTACCATTAACTAACTTATGCACTTCTAAGCGAGGTTTGCGGCGACGACGAGAAGAATAAATCACATAATAAAGTACACCTAAAGCCTCATATTCTTTTAACTTGTCGCTGTATTCTTTGCGATAGTTGGGCGAAACTACTTCTAACACCAAAGTTGGCAGAACATTTTCATCCCACAACACATAACTCGGACGCAGTTCTTCATCATAGAACCGTTCTACACCCAAACTTAAAAAACCATCGGGGACAATTGGCGGTTCATCAGGGTGATAATAAATACCCATATCTACGCCAAAAAACCAGTCCATGCGTTCTGACCAAAGTATTAACAGTATTGCTTTGAGTAACCCTGGGATTAATTCTTGCAGTTCATTATCTACTGGTGTTTCATCAGAGTCTGGTAGTTCCTCAGCAGAGGGCAAGTACCTCAGCAAGTTGTACTCTAACATGGCTAGTTTCCCCAAAACTTACGGATACTGGGCTTTAATCTATGAATCCACGCCAATATCCTCACCAGAATTATAGCGATTTCGGATGAATAGGTGAAAGGTTATAGGTGACAGGTTACAGGTTATACCATTTCACTTTAAAAATGATACGGATATGCAAGTAGCGCCTCGACTTCTCCTGACGGAGACGCTGCGCGAACGCTCGGCGACCAGAAGCAGAGTTGCAGAGGAAGCGATTTCTATCAGTAATTTCGTGAAATGGTATTACAGGAGAAAAATTTTATACTCCCTAATCCCTAGCCTCTAGCCCCTACTACGATGATTAATAAAGATATTAGTTTTTTGGATCTCTGATTGGTTTATATTTACGAGAGGGTTTATTATCAGCCACTCTTTTTCCGAGATTAGGAGGCAGCGTCAAAAAATTTTAAATTTTGGGTTGAGATTTTAGATTGCTTTAAAGATGTTGTTTGCAGAGGATGTCACAGAAGTATCAAATATTTATGGTGCTTCCCCCAGACTATCCTGGTCGCTGCTTTGCTTAAAATGACATTCTCATAAATCTAAATTGATAGCAATCTAAATTGATAATGAAACGAATATTTTTGCTGAATTGTAACCGATAAAGACTAAACTAAAAAGTCTTGTGCAGCAAAACCTCTAGCTTTAAATGAAGTAATCATGTCCAAGGTTCTTGTCTCCGATCCTATTGATCAAGCTGGGATTGATATTTTATCCCAAGTTGCTACAGTTGATATCAAAACTGGTTTAAAACCCGCAGAATTAATCGAAATTATTGGTGATTACGATGCGCTAATGATTCGTTCTGGTACTAGGGTAACAGAAGAAATTATTGAGGCTGGCACACAGTTAAAAATTATTGGTCGTGCTGGTGTAGGGGTAGATAACGTTGATGTGCCTGCTGCTACCCGCAAAGGCATTGTTGTAGTTAATTCCCCTGAAGGAAATACGATCGCAGCAGCAGAACACGCATTAGCAATGATGTTGGCTTTGTCCCGTCACATTCCTGATGCTAATGTTTCGGTGAAAAGTGGAGAGTGGGATCGTAAAACTTTTGTTGGTGCGGAAGTTTACAAAAAAACACTCGGTATCGTGGGCTTAGGAAAAATTGGTTCCCACGTTGCGAGTGTGGCTAAAGCAATGGGAATGAAATTACTCGCCTATGATCCTTTTATCTCCAACGAAAGAGCAGAACAAATTGGTTGTCAGTTAGTAGAGTTGGATTTACTTTTCCAGCAAGCAGACTACATCACACTCCACATTCCCAAAACCCCAGAAACTACCCATTTAATCAACGCTGCAACTTTGGCAAAAATGAAGCCGACAGCGCGGATTATTAACTGTGCGCGTGGCGGGATTATTGATGAAGCAGCTTTAGCCGCAGCCATCAAAGAAGGTAAAATAGCTGGGGCAGCTTTAGATGTGTTCGAGTCAGAACCTTTGGGTGAATCAGAATTGCGATCGCTCGGCAAAGATATCATCCTCACCCCCCACTTGGGAGCCTCCA
Organism: Anabaena sp. FACHB-83; assembly: GCF_014697485.1. Classification (NCBI taxonomy): domain Bacteria; kingdom Bacillati; phylum Cyanobacteriota; class Cyanophyceae; order Nostocales; family Nostocaceae; genus Anabaena; species Anabaena sp. FACHB-83. The sequence continues at coordinate 19,897 of NZ_JACJRY010000043.1, forward strand.
CCACAGAAGCGCAAGTCAACGTTGCCATTGACGTGGCTGAACAAATCCGCGATGTTTTATTAGGACTCCCCGCCCGTTCCGCCGTCAACATTCCCGGACTCGGCCCCGATGTTTTAGAAGAACTCAAACCTTACATGCAACTGGCTGAAACCTTGGGTAACTTGGTTGGTCAGTTAGCTGGCGGTCGCGTCGAAACACTCACAGTCAGACTGCAAGGGGAACTAGCCACTAATAAGAGTCAGCCCCTAGTAGTCGCATCCTTAAAAGGTCTACTTCACCAAGCTCTACGGGAACGAGTAAATTACGTCAACGCCAACATTGAAGCCAAGGAACGGGGAATTCGCGTCATTGAAACCAGGGATGCTTCCGTGCGGGACTATGCTGGTTCCTTACGCTTGGAAGCCACAGGTACTTTAGGTACTCACTCAGTTACAGGTGCTTTGTTGGGGGAAAAAGAAATTCACCTCACAGACGTTGATGGCTTCCCCATTAACGTTCCCCCCAGCAAACACATGCTGTTTACCCTACACCGCGACATGCCAGGAATTATCGGTAAACTCGGTTCTCTCCTCGGTAGTTTTAACGTCAACATTGCTAGTATGCAGGTGGGGCGGAAAATCGTCCGTGGTGACGCGGTAATGGCTTTGAGTATTGATGATCCCTTACCCGATGGCATTTTGGCGGAAATCACCAAAGTACAAGGGATTCGTGACGCTTATACAGTAACACTTTAAAAGTGCTGAGTGCTGAGTTGAAAGTGCTGAGTGAAGAATATTAGAAGTTCAAAGCAACTTACCACTCTCATCACTCTTGCACAGACGCATTGCATCTCTACTCAGCACTCAGCACTTAGCACTCAGCACTTAGATATGGCAAACACTTGGTGGGAACTGCAAATTTTATGTGAACCAGAGCTAGAAGATTCTATCTTTTGGCGACTGGAAGATTTTGGTAGTCGGGGAACAGCCAGCGAACGCAAAGGAAATTCCTCCTTAGTTAAGGCTTACTTACCGCAATTTCAAGCTCAGTTACTCGATTTGGCAGCATTGGCGCTGCGGTTACGTCAAGATGCTTTGTGTGTGGGAATGTCTGCACCGAGCTTACATTGGCAGTTAATTGATGAAGAAGATTGGGCGAGTAGCTGGAAGCAATATTGGCAACCCTTGGAAATTGGCGATCGCTTTTTGATTAACCCTGCATGGCTACCAACACCAGAAAACTCAGGACGATTAATCATTCTCCTTGATCCTGGTGTCGCCTTCGGGACAGGAAACCATGCCACAACTCAACTGTGTTTAGAAGCCTTAGAAATGCGCTTGAGTGAAGTCCCGCAATCGTTTGTGGGCAATGCAGAAAAAGAACCAGTCACAATTGCAGATATCGGTTGTGGTTCTGGTATTTTATCTGTCGGTGCAGTTTTGCTAGGAGCCGAAAAAGTTTATGCAGTGGATAATGACCCCTTGGCAGTGCAATCAACCTTTAGTAATCGCGCCCTGAATAACATTAGTCCAGAACGCTTGATTCCCGCCGAAGGCAGTGTAGATGTTTTAAACACAATCATCGACAAGCCAGTAGACGGTATTGTTTGTAATATCTTGGCTGATGTAATTATTCAGTTGGTTCCCGAAATGACTGCGATCGCTAAACCTAGCACTTGGGCAATCTTTAGCGGCATTTTAATCGAACAATCTAAATCCGTAGCCGATGCCTTAGAAAAAAATGGTTGGGTGGTTGCAGCTTTGTGGAAAAAGAAAGAATGGTGCTGTTTAAATGCACGGCGTTCTTGATTTGATACGTCAAATAGCACCTTTTGGCTTTTGTTATGTATTCACAAAATTTTTGTAGAGACGTTTCCTGAAACGTCTCTTAATTTTGCTCATCTCATTTTGTTGCAAAATTCGCTGGCTGTTACGCGGTGAAACAGCCGATGAGCTACAAGAACGAAATAATTCTGCATTGGAAAATCGCCTACCAAGCCAGTTACTTGAAGAAATCCAGCGTATTGCTAGTCAAAACTTGCGCTATTAATACCAATTTGAAAAATGATTGCGACAAATGGGTTACTGAAAAGCTCACCAGTAAGCAATTTCCCAATCCAAAATCCAAAATCTAAAATCCAAAATGGTATAAGATTCTGCCCAATTTAGAATCAGACCTTCGTTTATTCAACTGTTAATTGTTGAACTCCTTTAGTCATATACCAAACAGAACTGCTTAGACTTAACAACTTACACCACAATTAATTTTGCGCTTTTATAGACGAAACTCCTTGAATTGTGTCTAAAAAATCAGCTAAAAAATCTTGAATTTTTTTAATGCGTATACAGAATATAAGAGAGACATTTTAGATGTTGTGCAGCGTTAATTAATATCACCAAATTTGTGGAGGTGAATAAATGGCAAGGATAACTATCTCAGACCTCTATTCCAGTAGTGACGAACAGTATATTACTGAACTGACTGCTGGAGAAGCCACAAAGGTGGAAGCAGGTGCAAGCTCAAGTTCAATCACAATTGACACTAGCGACCTCATAAAAACGCAGCAAAATATCAATAATATTCTGCGGGATGTGTCAACGGAACTAGAACAAACAATCGCTGGCTTGCAACAACAGCAACAACAACCTAACAACCGCTATGGTCAAAGGTCACGGTATGGAGGTTACTACATTGAGTATTGATTTTTAGTAAATGGGTATCAACACGCTAGTAGCTAATTCATTCTTGATTATCGTGTGTTCTAACTTGCATTAGTTTTAAAACGCACGATTTTTTATTTCAGTAATTAGCGAATTGATAAAAATATGCTGTTGTATATCCTCAACTTATTTAATAAGTTGGGGATTTTTTATGGATAAATATTTTACAAATATATCAATCTTAGACTTGTGTAGAACCCAACATTCTCCAGACTTTGTTGGGTTACGCTATCACTCCATCCAACCTACTATTCTGATTTATGAGTTATACCATTTCACTTTAAAAATGATACGGATATGCAAGTAGCGCCTCGACTTCGCTCGGCGACCAGAAGCAGAGTTGCAGAGGAAGCGATTTCTATCAGTAATTTCGTGAAATGGTATTATTCTTCAAATTATTTTTATTTCGGAAAAGTCAATATATCCCACTAATGTTTCAAATAGACGCAAGACATTTATTTATGTCTTTTGAATGGCGTTTTTAGCGTTGACTTTTATAGGTTGCATAAATAAAAATTGCAGTAACAGTTAAGCGAAACCAAGCTTAATTGCCTGCAAAAACTACTGGATGACAAGCAACTGTATTAGGAGTAAATAATGGCTAATATCACTCTTTCGGAATTAAATGCTGCTGGTTCTCAACTGTTTCAAGATTCCGAAAGCTTTTTGAATGACCTGAGCGATGTTGATGCGATCGCTGGTGGTTCTGGCTATGGCTATGGCTATGGTTACGACGGCTTTGGATTAAATAAGTTGATTGAAGGATTTGTTGATGTTTATGCTATTCAACATGTCTATGGCATAGCTAAATCCTTCAGCAAAGGCGGCTACGGTATCTCTGCTGTCTAGTAGCTTTGTAATTCACTACTAAGCTATCTTTCACATAATAGGGAAAGATAGCTTAATTCCCCAGACAAATTATCAATTCTCATCCAATATTTGAGGATAAATTCATGGCAAATATCACTCTTTCAGAATTAAACGCTGCTGGTTCTCAACTGTTCCAAGATTCCGAGAGCTTTTTGAATGACCTCAGCGATTTTGATGCGATCGCTACACAGGGTGCTGATGGTAGCTACATTAGCGACTTTTACGGATTTAACAAACTAATCGAAGGATTTGTTGATGTTTATGCTATTCAACACATCTTTGGTATAGCTAAATCCTTCAGCAAAGGCGGCTACAGTAACTCCGCCTATTAATAGCATTGTAATTTCCTACTAAGCTATCTTTCGCAGCATAGTTAAGTGAAAGATAGCTTAATTACCCACACAAATGATCAATTTTCAGCAAGTCTTTGAGGAGAAAATCATGGCTAATATCACCCTTTCAGAATTAAATGCTGCTGGTTCTCAACTGTTTCAAGATTCTGAAAGCTTTTTGAATGACCTCAGCGAAGTTGATGCGATCGCTACACAGGGTGCTGATGGTAGCTACGTTAGTGACTTCTATGGATTCAACAAACTAATCGAAGGATTTGTTGATGTTTATGCTATTCAACATATTTTTGGCATAGCTAAATCTTTTAGTTCTAAGGACGGCGGCTACTACTAATAGCTTTGTAGTGCAATAATAATTCTCTGTCAATGATGCCATAAATCAGTCTGCATTCGACACTATACAACTTTGATGTAGAGTATGCAGGCTGAATTTCTCCAACTTAATATTAAGTGCAGCATCACAGAGAATTGACCTAAGTCAGCACTCTAGGAAAAAATTATTTAGAAGACGCATTTCGACTCCATTGGGTGCATCCCAGTTTTTATTACTCAGCAAAATAATAATCCTGTCATTGCGAGGAGGCACGACGAAGCAATCGCATGGACTCGTTCTTAGTGAGGGATTTTGCGATTGCTTCACTCCACTTCTTTGCGCTCGCAATGACATATTAAAAAAGTGGGATGCTCCCGACTCCATTCAATGCTCAACAATCTGATTATAAGAGGATTGAGCAAAGTGGTTACTGAGCTTATCTAAGTGTCGAAACTCGGTAATCTAAATTTAAAAATGAAGTGCGATTCAGCTTCATTACCTAAAAATAAACCTGATTCCAACCAAGTCTTTGAGGAAAAAATTATGGCTAATATCACTCTTTCAGAACTAAATGTTGCTGGTTCTCAACTCTTCCACGATTCTGAAAGCTTTCTTAATGATTTGAGTGATGTTGACATGAGTACTGCATACGGGGGAAATAACTCTAATTCTTATGAATACGGTTATGGCTCTGATTCATACATCAGTGTATTTAATAAACTGATTGAAGGATTTGTGAATGTCTATGCTATTCAGCATATTTATAGCCTAGCTAAATCATTTAGTAAGTCTAATTACTAATAAGTTTTTTGTTTACTACTCTGCTAGATGGCTCTCATGGATTGGAAGATAAAAATCAAATCCAAGAGAGTCAACTATATCTATTCTGGGAATGATGAAATGGCCAAGATTATCATTACTGATTTAAGTCCTCTTGACTTAGACAGCTACCTGACTGAAGTAAATGAACGAGATTCTCTATTTATCTATGGTGGGGAATCGGAATTGCAGCAACTTCTGAATTTTGCTTATACATTCTTGAATTTTATCTTATCCACTTATGCAATCTACAGTATTTCATCAATAGCAAAATCTTTCACAATTCCTCAGCCTAAATCTACCCGTTCGGTGTTTAGTTTATTTTAATTGTTGCATCACAATTGAGACGGTGATTATAGCAATCATCGTTAATTTTGCAAAAACTCTCCACATCTAACACTATGGCATTTTTATTAAGCTCTCAAAATGTATTGGAATACTTGCTTACAGTTGGACTTTGTAATCAAGCAGAACAATCATTAACAAAGATTGAGTTAAAACCGGCGAAAAACTTTAACTTGTTAGTGACTTTACCAGATAATCGGCAACTTTTAGTGAAACAAGAACGCCTAAATCGAGAAGGAAAAACGGCTGGAGAGTTTGCTGACGAATGGAGAGTGCATCAGTTCTTACAAACTTTTCCAGAAATTAATCATCTTCGCGCTTGTTGTTCAGAAGCAGTGCATTTTGATGGCGAAAATTCCATCATTGTTTTTAATTATTTGAGTAATTATCGAGATTTGGCTGATTTCTATCTCAAAGAGAATGTCTTTCCTATTGAGATTGCAAAAGTGATGGGCGAAACTTTAGCATCACTTCATCGTGCTACAATTGACCATCCAGAATATGAAGCATTCTTGCAAAAAACTGAGCAAGTATCTCAACTCAAAAATCCGAATCTCAATTTAGGACTAGATAGAATTACTCCAGAAATCTTTGGCCTAGTTCCCAGTGAGGGATTGAAATTTTTTGCCCTATATCAACGTTACGATAGTTTGGGGCAGGCGATCGCAGAATTGAGCCGTTCTTACACCCGCTATTGTCTGACTCATCATGACCTGAAGCTGAACAATCTTCTTTTATCTTTAAGTTGGGAAGACGCAATTGCAAACAACTCCTTGTCTGGTGAAAGTATCATTCGCTTGATTGACTGGGAACGTGGCGCTTGGGGAGATCCGGCGCATGATTTAGGAATGCTCATTTCCAGCTATTTGCAATTTTGGTTGTATAGTATGACAACTAGTAAGTCGATGGCTATTGAAGAGTCATTGCGTCTCGCTACAACACCATTAGAATTACTTCAGCCTTCGATTGCGGCGCTAATGTCAACTTATTTAACTCAATTCCCAGAAATTTTGCAGCGTCGTCCAGATTTCTTAGAAAGAGTAGTGCAGTTTTGCGGTTTAGCCTTAATTACCGCCATTCAAGCCGGACTCCAGCATGACAAAACCTTCGGTAATATCGGAATTTGTATGCTGCAAGTTGCTAAGAGTTTGCTATGTAATCCCCAAGCATCAATAAAAACAATTTTTGGTGTTGAAGCTTTAGAACTCTTACCGTCAAGCGTTTATCAGACAGGGCTTAAGCACAAAGGTTAATGGTGAAGAATGGGTGTAAGGGTTTGAGGGTGTAGGGGTGTAAGGATTTTGAACATCTACACCCTCCTCCACACGCTTGATTTTTCATATCACTGCGTCCGATTAGAATTAACCATCTATAGAGAAATAAAGGGAGTTGGGAGTAGGTTAAATACCTCTTTGATTCATGGTTGTAAATTTCTTCATCAAAACTGCTTCCTAACTCCTGAATTCTGAAATCACAGGTAAGCTTTTATGCAAATGTTAGATTCCATCGCCACTCAACTTGCAGAAATTCCTGAGTCATTGCAGACATCACTACAAGATATTATTTCTCAGATTGAAATTGAGTCTGCTTATTGTATTAAGCATCCAGATTACCAACCATTGCAACTGCCAGAAGCAGCAATTTCTCGTTTTCAGCAATTACCTGCGGCGCTACAAAAGAAATTTTTAAGTATGCAATTGCGAAGTTTTCTTTATGGCATTTATTACAATGGTTCTTTAAAAAGTTCTCTGGCTGCTAATACAGGAACTAACACTGTAGCTTTAAACCAACATCTAGAAAATAATACTTTACTTGGTGTTGATGTAGCTTTTTACGATCGCCTGCACGAAAGTAATCAAGGCGATGGTTATTGGTATTACAATTGGCAGGTAGTCAAAGAAAATCTTGATAACACTTTGGCAGTCCAGAAAGATGGTTTAACTCTGCATATTGAACGCAGTCGTCATCTATTACCCCAACATCAATCTACAACTGTGGGTAAGTATGTTGCGGTCAAAATGCCCAAAAATTTGGTACAAAATGGATTTTATATGGCGGTGGCGAACGCTGGAACGGCGACAAATCGGGAAAGATTGGTGCGTGTTTACTTTAATGTCACTCCCGAAGGTGCTGTTGCAGTTATGCACACCTTGACTACGCAACTCAATTTTCTAGAGATTCCTTTCTCATTGAAAGCCTTATACAATCCTTCCGATTACGAACGTTACGATTCCGCAGTATTTTACTTTGATAAAAAGGATTATGAGGCAATTCATCCAGTGTTAGAAAGGGTGTATGTCGAATGTCAGTCTTATTTTCAGCCGGAAGTCCCTTTATTTACTAAGTTTATGGCACCGGGGTTAGCGATCGCGGAAGAACCAAACCGCAGATTTGCTGAACAAGAAAGTTTTGGGACACATCGTTGTCAAATTATCGCTAACGGTTTGCTGGATGCTTGGGAGCAAGGCAATGATACACCCGCCCATCGCCTCACAGCAATTTTCCAACAATTTGCCTTATCCCAAGTAGAATTACAACGCCCTTATTTGAATGCTAATTCTGCGGATATCTATATACCTTTATCTTTATCATAATTTTCCTAGTAGTCCTCGAAAAATCCCCGACTTCTCAAAGAAGGCGGGGATTTAAAAATTGAGTAATTAAGCAGGTCTTGGTAAATTTTGAGATGGTGGAGAATTATTTGGTAGCTTTGTCACTATTTCTAAATTTGCACCTTGTTGCTGTAACCAATTACTAAAAAACTCGCCGATAATTTGCAAACGTAATTGCTCATTTAATTCCGGTTTAATAATTTCCTCAACAGCAATTATATGTACTCCTTTGGGTGTGACAATTGGCTTGATAATTTGTGGTGGAGTCGCAGCAAATACGGCGGCGGCGATTTCTGGTCTTAAGTCAGCGCGGGTGCGGATTCCTTGATAACCTCCAGCCCGACGAATTTCGGGATTATCGATATATTGGCGGGCAACTTCTTGAAAACCAATTTCTCCTTCTTGCAGGGCATAAAATATCTCTAATGCTAAGTCTTCATCATCAAAAATAACTTCATAAATTGCGGCGGCATAATATTCAAATTGACGAGCATAAAAATATGGTTCGACTTTTTCAGCAAATAAATGATTCGCTAATTTTGTAGATAAAATGTTGGCTTTGGCAATTTCTTCAAAATCATCTAAAGACAGATGATATCTTTCTAGCCAAGCCCAAGTGTCTTCTGCTCTGAGGAGTTTATTGGCAACACGCATACTATCTGCGGCTTTTTGTAGTTCTTCAACTTCGACGGTAATTCCAAGTGTTTCGACTGTTTCGGCAATAATTTTTTGAGTAGCGATCGCATCTAATATACTAGGAACTTGACAAGACAATTTGATGTAGTCAATAATGTCTTCCACAGCAATATTTAACAGCTTTGCCATAATTAATTCCTCCACTAATTCTGATTAGTGTTTTGTAGGGCGCATTGAAGTTAATCTCATATCTATATATGTTGGCTGGCAAGATTATTTCTTATCTCTATCTAGTGGAAGTTTCGCCTGCTAATTAATATTTTATGTTAGACATAAACATTCAGAAAATTTGTATTATTAAACCATATCCCGCCTTGAACTAAAGTTCCAGGCTCATAGCCAAAGTCCACTCAAGTGGACTGGAATTAATTTCTTGTTGAGTCCTCTTTAGAGGACTTGCACTATGAGACTCGGAATTTATTCCGAGGCGGGACAGATGCGCTCAACTGAGATTTGTGTGTACACTGTAGATTCAAGAGGAGGGGTTAAATAATGTGAGAAATATAACTAATTAACCGGACATAAAATGAAAAGTAAAATTAGGACAGACTATCACAGCCTACCCTATTAAAAATCAAGATACATGATTTTATAGCTCTCTCTACCTTGTCTCCTTTGTCCTCCTTGTCTACCTTGTCAATTTTATTCACGTTTCAAAACAAAGTAGCCATAATAATTACAGTTCTAATCCGCCTTTTTGCAATTTCTTAAATGGATCTAAGATAAAATCGATGACACGACGTTGACGAATAATTACTTCAGCATTTGCTGTTTGACCTGGTGTTAATATAATGCGTTTATCACCAGCTTGGATATAGGTTTTATCTAAAACAATATCCAATTCATAGGTTTCGATAGTGGCTTTGCCTTCACTATCAGTTTGAATTTTCGAGCTTGGTGAAATCCAATGAACGCGCCCTTGAATAACTCCATAATCCTGGAAGGGATAGGCATCAAATTTGACTTTGACAGGCATACCAACTTTCAAGAAGCCACTTTGTTGGCTGGGCATTTGGGCTTTGATAATCAACTCACTATTCTTAGGTGCAATTTGGGCGACGATTTGTCCAGCTTCGACTACGGGGCCTGGTTTTGTGACTGGTAATTCAAAGATTGTGCCATCAATTGGCGATCGCACTACACGCTGTTCTAGTTGCAGTTTGAATGAGATAATCTGACTCTTGGTTTGGGCAATTTCTGATTGCAGGCTAGTGATTTGGTTCTGCATATCTTTGAGTTGTTCTTGGCTTTTCAGCAGCGCCAGTCTCCCGGCTTGCACTACGCCTTGATAGCTACTTTGCTGTTCTTCGAGGCGGAGTTTTGCTTGCTGAATATCTGCCCAAGCTTGGCTCATAATGGATTGATAGCGGCTCACTTCCTCCTTTAAACTTAATTCTGATTGGGTGAGTTCGGCGCTGGCCTGTTCTCGCAAGCGTTGACTTTCTTCGGCAATTTTTTCTAATTCCACTACTTTAACTTGCGCGATCGCACCTTCGTTTAAAAGTTGACGATAGCGGTCAACTTCCGCGACATCTCGATTAAAACGACTATGCGCTAATTTTTGGTCAATCTGTGTGGAATTAATTTTCTGTCTAGCCTGTTCAACAGTGGCGAGTTTTTCTAATCTTTGCAGGTTATAGCTGCTGATTTTGGCATCAAGATTTTGTTGTGCTTGGTTGACTTGGGCAACTTTTTCTAAGGCTTGGGCTTGGTTTTGTTGTTCTTGAATATTAATCGCCAGCATCAGTTGATTTTTGAGTAATTCCAACTGTGATAGTCGAGTGTTTAACCCTTCTAACTTTGTTTGTGTTTGTTGCAAATCTGTTTGCAATACATCCGAATCTAACTGCATCAAAACCTGTCCAGCTTTCACCGTCGCGCCTTCTTGGACATTGACGGCTTTGACTGCACCTGTAACCGGAACGCCCAATTTTTGCGTTGCACCTTTGGGTTCTAAACGCCCTCTAGCAGAGCCTGTTTCGTCTACTTTAGCGAGCATTGTCCAAGGGATCACAATAGCAGCAAAGGCGACTAGCAGGTACAGCATTGAACGTGTCCAAAGCTTGGGTAAAGCATCGAGAAGTTCTTCTGTACCGTAATACCAATCATTAATTTCAGTTGTCTGGATTGATTCATCGACAACTACATCAGAGTCATCAAACTGGCGAGGTTCATGCTGCTTTGGTTGAGTAAGTATGGATGAGAAATCGGGATAAGAATTTGGCATAGGTAATTCAACAGTTTTCTATTCATGTGCAAATTTCCCAGATACTCAATTTGTTTTTGGAATGATAAAGCAATACAGTTCAGTTAAGACTAAAACTCTTTGTTAAAGTCATTTTTTTTAACGAACCGCAAAGAGCGCAAAGAGCGCGAAGAGAAGAAAAAATTACTAACTGAACCGTATTGACTTAATAAAGGTCAGGATTTACGTACTTAGATTGACGCTTAACAGGGAACAGGGAACAGGTGTAGGTTGGGTGGAGGAACGGAACCCAACATTTTCAAGACTTTGTTGGGTTACGCTATCGCTACACCCAACCTACTATTCTCTTAACTGAACAGTATTACCATACACCCCTAAACCCTTACAGACTTAATGATCAGTCTTTCACTGAATACGAAATAAGTCCTATGTTTGCGCCAGTTGTTGCTGGTTGAGATAAAAATAATGACCTTTTCTGGCAATTAATTCGTCATGAGTGCCACTTTCAACTAATAAGCCGCGATCTAATACCAGAATTAAGTCTGCGTGACGCACGGTGGAAAGGCGATGAGCAATGATTAAACTGGTGCGTCCTTTGAGGATGGTTGTCAGGTTATTTTGAATGATGCGTTCAGATTCAGCGTCGAGGTGACTGGTGGCTTCATCTAATAATAATAAACGCGGATTGCCGAGTAAAGCACGGGCGATCGCAATTCTTTGTCGCTGTCCACCAGATAACATTCCGCCACCTTCACCAATTTGAGTTTCGTAACCCATTGGTAACTGTTTAATAAAGTCATCTGCACCTGCTAAACGCGCCGCTTGGATGATTTCTTCTAAGTGAGCTTCGGGGTGAGCAATGCTGATATTTTCGCGGATTGTGCCGCCAAATAAAAAGGTGTCTTGGTCAACAACGCCAATTTGAGAACGCAGCGATCGCAAAGATATACTAGTCACATCGTGAGCGTCAATTAAAACTTTACCATCTGTCGGCGGATATAACCCCAAAATCAATTTAGATAAGGTAGTTTTGCCCGAACCACTCCGCCCTACTACAGCTACGGTTTGTTGGGGGTTAATTTCAAAACTGAGATTTTCTAAGACATTAATATCACTGTCTGGATGATAGCGAAAGGTGACATTTTCAAACTTAATATGTCCTTGCAATCTGGGTAAAGTCTGCCGGGGATGGTGTTGTAAATCTTCTTCTGGTTCGGCTTCTAAAACATCATTAATGCGCTCGGTCGCAATCATTACTTCCTGTACTTGATTCCACAACACCACCAATCTTTGGAAAGGGCGAATAATATTACCCAAAAGCATATTAAAAGCCACTAATTGTCCGATTGTTAGTTGATTTTGAATTACTAATGATGCCCCAAACCACAGCAATCCTGTACTGACCACGGTTTCAATTGTGGCACTAAAAATTTGCAGTTGATTGCCGACAATTTGCCCACTAAATGTCTTTTTAATCAAATTATTCAACAGTTCTTCCCAATGCCAACGAACTGTTTGCTCAATGGACATCGACCGAATTGAACGAATCCCCGTGAGAGATTGAATTAAATAACTGTTTTCGCTGGCAGTGGCGGTAAATACTTCACGGCTAATGCGGCGGAGAAATGGTGTAGCCACCAGCGCCAACAGCATAAACGGCGGGACAATACATAAGCTAAGTAACGCCATTGATGGGCTGTACCAAAACATCAACCCGACATAAATAAATACTGTCAGTAAATCTAAAGTGATTGATAAAGCTTCCCCAGTCAAAAAACGCTGAATTTTTTGATTTTCTTGGACACGCGAAACAATATCACCAACGTAACGCGATTCAAAAAATGCTAGAGGTAAACGAAAGGTATGTTTGATAAAACCTACCAATAAAGATAAGCTAATCCGATTTGCTGTGTGGTCTAAAAGATATTGTCGCAGTCCATTAATAGCGACGCGGAATAATCCAAAAATTAACAATCCTAAACCCACAGCATTTAATGTCAGGCTGCTTCCTTGAACAATGACTCTATCTAAAAGTAGTTGCGTAAATAAAGGTGTCACTAATCCAAATACTTGAATAAATACCGAAGCAATGAACACTTCTAACAGCACTCGCCAATGGGGTTTAACTAAATCAAAAAACTGCCAAAATTGCAGATTTTCTTCCTCAGCTTCTTTGAGTAAGGTGGTGGGTTGGAGTAATAAGGCGTAACCAGTCCACCCAGCTTTAAATTCACCGACTGTCAGATTGCGTTGCCCGATCGCCGGATCACCAATAATTACCCTTTTTTTGGTAATCTCATAAACAACGACATAATGTTTACCTTCCCAATGAGCGATCGCAGGTAGGGTTTGTTGTGCTAATTTATCCAAACTCGCTTTCACCGGACGAGTCGCAAAACCCACACTCTCGGCGGCGGCTGTCAAACCTCTCAAAGAAGCACCACCACGACTTACATTCGCTAACTCTCGCAGTCGATTAATACTTAAACGCTTACCCCAATAGCGACTCACCATCACCAAGCAAGCTGCACCACAATCTGCGGCACTTTGTTGTTCAAAAAAGGGATACCGCTTCGTCAATCTTCCCCACACATGAGTTGCCCTCACCGTCGGGTTAGGAAAATAAGCTTGACGCAGTTTCTTGGGCTTCGGTGATGGATGCGGTACAGAACTTTCATCCCTTCCTCCCGGTTGGTGAGCGACTTGCCTTGAGCGTTCGCGCAGCGTCTCCGTCAGGAGAAGCCGAAAGGAGCCGAACCACTGCCCCCTGCCTACCTCTCCACTCCCCACTCCCGCCAAATCAGCCAACTGCGGCCAATACGCCACAGCCGTTTGCCAATCAGCATTATGTAGACTATAGACAATGGTTGGTTGTGTAGCTTGCCAACTGCCTTCTTGGGGATATATATAGATGTTGCCGGATGTTAATATCCGTCCGTCAGCGTGGAGTAATTTGCCGCGACGCAATAGCCAAAGTCTAGTATCTTGAAATAATTTGGCTGGAGGTGCGCCAGTATCTAAATTGTGTCGCCGGAAGAGAGATAAAGCCTGAAGCATCTCTTCCACAGAGCCATTGAGGGTAATGGGCGCACTTTGGCAACATAATAAGAGTAAATTCCAAAGTTCTGCTCTTTTTTGCAGGCGATCGCTCATACTAGAATATTTCTGCATCATCGCCTGCAACAGTGCTTCCGGTAAATAGCCCAATTTGAGGTTAACAGAAGCCCTCGCCACGTAAGAACAAAACTCTTCTTCAGGAAACAACGTTGATTCACCAAATGCACCCCCAGTTGTCAGGGTAGTGATTAAGTTATTGGCATTATCCAACAGTCTCACTTTCCCGGCGACAATAATATAAATCCCCGGATTTGCCGTTGTTGCTTGCCAAAATTGTTTAGCAACAGGCGGTTCGACAATTTGCACTTCCGTCAAGCATCTTTCCATATCTTGACTAGATAATGTCTCGCCCAAAGTATGAGTAATTTGTTGTGCTAACTGTTCTTGAGAAAATCCTAATGGCATTTACTAATCTCCAGAAATTAATAGCAAGTCGTATTTGTAGAGACGTTATATACAACGTCCCTGCTGTGGGTGAGGCTAGGGAATGGGAATGCTATTTCTGAAAGCAACTTAGTATAAATAACAAACTAGTACAACAAGGCAAAAGTAAAAAGGCAAAAGGAAAAGAAAGAACAACAATACTACAAGCCTTTTAGCAATTCCTTCTGGTCTATTTATTTACGCCGACCTGTACTAGCCTCCAGCCCCAATACGGTTCAAATAACAAAACTAAATCACAACTAAACCCACAAATAATGAATAAACAAAAAACGAAAAAATGATTTTGGAGGGGGTTTGGGGGACGCAACCGTCCCCCAATCGGGGGCTTGGGGAGCCACTGCGTTGGGCGGCTTTGCCGACTTGAAGCATGTGGCGTGGAGAATCCCCCAAATCTTAGTCTTTGTCTAATAGATAGACCTTCATTACCTTAAATGAACCTTATTGATTTGTCTGCATTAAATTAAATGACCAAGGAAAAGCCGGCTCACTGTGAGTTTGCAAGTCACCAATGGTAATATTGTTATCTTTTGTCTCTTCTGTTTTTTGTTGGTTGGAACTTTTTGGTTTAGTCGAAAGTCCCATTTGTTTGAGTAGACGATTAACATGGCGATCGCTAATCGAAATACCCAATTCATTTGCTAAATGTTTGCTTAACCATTGGGCTGTCCAATAAGTAAATGCGTAGCCATAATCACGCGGACTATGACTTACCAATTCTTTCAATCTGTCAATATATTGAGCATTCACAATTTTTGGTCTCCCAATTGGTCGCTCATTCCATTTATGCGCTAAACCTGCTTCTGCTATACCAATCCAGTAACGTGCCATTTCTTGAGAACAACCCACAATCTCACATATTTGAGTTTGAGATTTACCCATATCCGCCAGCAACATAATTTCAATTCTGCGGAGATATTCTGGCTGTAAATTACTTTGCAAATTTTTCAACAAAGCTTTTCTTTGAAAAGGTGTCAAAAACTTACTATCTTGCAGATCGTAATTTTCCAAACCTTGGTATTTGCTAGAATAGTTTGACATAATTACTACCAGTTATTGTTGACAATTGCTTATTCGATGTGAAGTCAGAATCTGGCAATGATGAAGGGATAAATTTACTCTTGAAAACCTGTTGATTGGGAAGACTGACTTCTGACTGATGGAAAATGAAAACTTTTAGCCGACGTTGAATGTTTGCCCCTTGAATTTACGAATAATCAGGGGAATTTTTCATATTGCATTTGTTTGGACAATCTAGATTTATACAGCAGATTCGATGTTTATGAGGTACAGCAACTGATTGAGAAAAGTAATGAGTAATGAATAATGAGTAATGAGTCAGAAATTTACTGATTACTCATTACTTAATACTCATGGTGTACCTCACTTACTTCAAAAGTGCTGTATGTAAATAGCTGCTACTAAAATCGTCAAATTACAAGTATTTCTAGTAGCAACTATTCTACCTGTAGAGAAAAATTGTGTTAAAAACTGCGCTCCCCAATTGTGAGCGCAAAGCATTGAGCAGTAGTAGTTTATAAACCTGACAAAATATTTAGCCAGCATAGCTGTTGTTTGCCTCAATAAACAGCAGTTTCTGGTAAACACCTAAACAAAATCAACTATGAACTAGTAAGACTGAATAATTTGGCCAACTTTCCTATAGTTTGGTGTAACGCTGGTATTAGTTTCACAAAATTGCTTGATGAGTATAAGAAAGTAAGCTAGAAGAGAAATTTTGCCGAAAACCTGTGGTTCCTCACTTTGTTAAGTTAGCCTAACTGTTATTCTTTTAAGAATTTTTCTAAATATAGTCAATAGGTTTTATGAAAAAAAGATGAACTTCATGAAAAAAATATATTTTCTTTATTGAAAGTTTAATAATTAGATTTATGTCAAATAAAATAACCAATATTTAGGACAAAAAGTACATTAAAAAAGATGCGAGTGTTTTATACGTAACAGGACTTACGCACCAAGATTGTCTATGAAGATTGGGTGTAAGGGTTTTAGATACATACACCCCTATACCCTCGCCAAAACCCTTAATTTTTCGTTTTTATGCGTAAGTCCTACAGGATATTATGGCCGATTAATCCGAATCAATTCAGTCAAGATACTATCCAAGCTACCATTAACTTGAATTTTTTCAATTTTCTCGGCAATTCGCTCTAGTATTTCTAATTCTTTCAACCGCAATGCAACCGGGTTATCTTCCATAACTCTGGCGGTATTTAACATACTGCGAGTTGCAGCAGTTTCTTCACGCCGACGCACTACGTTAGCTTGGGCGGCTTTTTCCGCTTCTACTACTTTGCTCAAGATAGTTTTAATTTCTCCAGGCAGAATAATATCTTTTACCCCTACTGAATCAACTTCAATTCCATAGTCGGCGGTTTTTTGACGGATATATTCAGAAATACTTCTGTCAATTGCGCCTTTATCTTCTAGTAAAGCATCTAAGGTTCTTTCACCAACTGCGCCACGCAAAGCAAACTGAGCTTCTTTATACAAGTAACCAACAATATCTGACAAGCCATTTTTGGCTCTCAGAGGGTCGATGATGCGGAAACCAGCCGTTAAATTCAAGCGCAATGGTACTTTGTCTTTAGACAAAATGTCTTGGCCAGAAACTTCTAGAGTTTGCTGACGCAGGTCAAAAACTTCGGTTTGCAAAGAACGCCCAAATAGCCACCAGACGTGCATTCCCGGTTGCAGTTGAGTTTGAAACTCTTGATTGATATACAGTAACCCCAGGTGTTGTGCAGGTACTTCGCAAATATGCAAGAAGTTGCGACTCAAAGCCAGAGTTTCTGGTAAACCCGAAACTAATTCAGCAATTAAACGTGGTGGTAATGTTGCCTCGGTGTTGATGTCAACTACTTCTATTTCTACACCTTGCCAAAATAGTTTGCGGCTACATGGTTTGAGGATAGCAATTACTTTACCTTGATAACGTGCGATCGCTACTTGTTGATTTTGTAATTGTACTACCTCACAATAAGCCGCCACAAACTCAGGATGTCGCTCAATTAGCACATCCTCTAAAGGAAAATCAGGATTTGGCAAAATCCGGCTGAGAGTCCGCACTGTCACATCTCTATCAACAGCCCAGAAAGCATACTCCCCAGGTTCTAGCGGCTGTACAAAGTTATTCTGTACATACAGCAAACCAATCTCATACTCAGAAATGAGAAATTTCTTGATTCCATTCAACGCAATTCCGCGTAATTGTTGAACAAACTCCGCAGCTAAAACTAAACTTTGATTCAAGTTAAATAGATGAGTTTCTACCTCAATAAAACCACGCCAAAAAGCCCGGAGTTGGTTTGGCGGAATACTCACCCAAGTTTGTCCCCAGTGGACTAAAGCCGCTTGACCGAAACCAGTTCTCACAACTATAAGATGTTCCTGTAACTCAGAACTGTGATTTCGCAACAATAGTTCTAAGTTATCAATCTTCGCCTCTGGTTGATTGAGGTCATAGGTTTTAACTTGCCAATGCTTACCAAAATAAGTGTAAGTACCGGGCTGCAAAATTTTCTTAAAATCACTACGGTGATATAGAATACCGATTTCGTGAGGTTTGATATAAAAAGTTTTCCACATAGTAATTTGCATAGATAACTGGGGAAGTTTTCGCCCCTGACGCAGATTGAATAAAAACATTTAGCAGTTCCACTTGTGTACTGATGTATAAAATTGCCCAGAACACACCGTGATTGAGCTAATAAGTTTTTAACATCTGTAATATATATACTACATTGTAATTTTAAACTTCGCAAATGTAAAATGTTATTTACTATACCCATTCTCCAAAATTTCGATATACATACAAAAACTTGTAGGGGTGAACACCTGTTCACCCCTACAAGTTCATACGTAGCAATTAAAATTATCTAGAAATTAATACCAGCCATTATTACCTGATTCTGGAATCACAGCATAAGCATCAATTTCAAACAACATCTCATCAAGCGCCAATCGAGGAACAGGAATGAGTGTGTTTGCGGGTGGTTTATTCCCCCACAAATTACCAATTTCGCGTCCTAACGGAATTAATTTTTCTTGGGTGTGATTTACTATCAAAACAGTTGTTTTGACTACATCTTGTGGTCTTGCACCAGCCGCATTTAAGGCAAAGCGCAGATTTTGAAAAGCTTTGACTAATTGTTCTTCATAATCATTGGAGATTACATTACCTTGTAAATCTGAACCAAATTGGCCAGAAATATACACGGTTCTTGTTCTTGGTGGTGTAATCGCTATGTGACTATAGCCATTTTGAGGTGCGTTATATAACGTTGGTGGATTCAGCAACGTCACATCTCTATTTCTGTTACCTTGCGCGACTACTTCCTTTTGGGTTCCTGCTGCAACTATAGCAGTACCTAATCCGCTACCTCCTAGCCACAAAAGAGCATTTCTGCGTGAAAATTTTGTCACTATTGAATTAACCGCACGAGTGATACGTTGAGTCATTGAAGTTCCTTCGATTAAATGATCTATTTTTGACTAGGCTATGCTTATATTATGTGGTTAATTGGACTCAAAAATCACGTCTTTTTTCAAAAGTTGAGTGCAATTACGCAGCTAATATACTAACTTTAAAATATCTTTAATATTTGACTAAATTACTTTAGAGTATTTCAAAAAAACGCTACTCTTAGAAAAAAATTGCTGTTACTGGCTTCCTCGGAAAATTAAGGATTTTTATCTCAGACTATTTTGAATTTTAAATTGTAGATTGAGAAAGAATTTACGGACTTGAAATATCAACACTCAATTTCTCATTTTTTAACTCTGTAAATGTTAGTGTTGACAACTAAAAAAGAGATAGTAAGAGCATTTTTGTCTATAAATGCTCTTACATCATCAATCGAGTTCAAGCTAACAGTTAACCGTAAAACTAAGCCCCGACAGCTTCTTTAGCAGCGTATAGCACCTCAGCATTGATATCTTTGAAACCGCGATCGCGGGCAAATTTTTCAGTATTTCGCTTGACTTTACCGCGCACAAATCCAGGTATTTTATTTAATTCTGCTAAACCATCTTTTGTCCAATTCAAATCAGATTCGGCAGAAATACCTTTCGTAATTACTTCTTTAGTATCGTGTCCACCAAATATTTCTAATAAATGGTCTTCCATTCCTAAAGTAAAGGAATTGTAGATTAAATCGGTGATTTGATTTGTACCTTCGTAGCCTAGAAATGGTTTGTAACCAATGGGGAAGTTTTGGACGTGAATTGGTGCAGCAATTACACCGCAAGGAATATCCAAGCGTTTCCCGACGTGGCGTTCCATTTGTGTACCGAAGATGGCTGAGGGTTCGACTCGTGCGATCGCATCCCCAATTGCGCCATGATCATCAGTAATCAGTACTTCGTCGCAATATTCGCTTACCTGTTCGCGGAACCAGTCAGCATCATATTTGCAGTAAGTTCCTGCCCAAACTACATGAATCCCCATTTCTCGTGAGAGAATTTTGGTAAGGGCGGCGGCGTGGGTGTTGTCGCCAAATACCACAGCTTTTTTACCAGTCAAATTCTGACAGTCAATCGAACGGGAAAACCAAGCCGCTTGGGAAACATACAAGGTTTGCTCGTTGATATATTCTTCATAGTCAACATTTGCGCCTTGTTCGTTAATTACCTGTTGAATTTTGCGGATGCAACGGGCAGTTTCTACCACACCCATTGGGGTAATATCTACGCAAGGTGTTCCGAATTCTGCTTGTAAGTAATTAGCTGTCATTACACCTAGTTCCCGGTAAGGAACCAAGTTAAACCAAGCCTTGGGTAAATTCTTTAATTCATGAACAGAAGCACCTTCGGGAATGACGGCGTTTACCTCAATTCCCAAATCACCCATAAGTTTTTTCAGTTCTGTACAGTCGTGGTTGTTGTGAAAACCCAGGGTAGAAATACCAATGATGTTAACTGATGGCTTTTCGGTTTTGGTTGTCGGTAGTTCGCCTTTTTTGCGGGCTTTTTCAATATAGTATTGAACGATTTGATGTAGAGTGCGATCGCCTGCTTGCAATTCATTGACGCGATAATGGTTCACATCCGCCAACATGACATCGCCTTTGGCTTCTAGCTGCGCCCGTTCGACGAAGTTTTGTAAGTCTTCTTGCAAAATGCTAGAGGTGCAAGTGGGAGTTAACACAATCAAATCGGGGTGTTCCTCTGCATCTTTGCGGGTAATATTGTCAACCACCTTCTCTTGCGAACCGCGTGCTAATACGTGGCGATCTACAACACTGGCTGTCACTGGGGTAAAATCTCGCTCCCGTGAGAGCATGGAACGCATAACGTTAAAATAATCATCTCCGAGGGGAGCGTGCATAATCGCATGAACGTTTTTAAACGAAGTAGCGACTCGCAAAGTACCAATGTGGGCTGGGCCTGCGTACATCCAGTAAGCCAATTTCATCAGGCGTTCTCCCTTGTGAACAAAATCAGAGGTGGACTATGATTGCGAAATTATTAGTCTTTGATTGTCCCAAAACTTGTAGCGTGGAAGAAATAGGACTATTTACTAGTTGATTGGTGTCAGAATCGCTGAAACCTTTGTGATGATTAGATTTTAGCTTTTAAGTTAAACAACATATATATTGTTTAAGGAAATAATTCTTAGTCTTATGCAAATCTTGTTAGCAAGATAAAGCTGTTATTTAATATTTATTCATAAACTCTGGGCAAGTATTCTTAATATTTCTACATATATTTTGGCATGAGAAGTGCGATCGCTATCTTTAAAGAACCAGAGTATTTGATATTACATCATTTCAAATCTTGCACTAAAAGAGGGTTGAGCGAAGTCGAAACCCGCCAATCTCAAGTTAAATTTAACTTAGTCCTTATACCTATTTAATAATACTGATGAGTAATTTTACATGAGTCATCAAAGCAAAACCTTTCAAACAGTCAATGAAGCTTATCAGTTTCTAGAGGAATTGGGAGCTTTACCAAAACTGATACTTCACGTTAAATTAGTTGGCGAAGCTGCTGATTTGCTCATCTCAAAATTGTATGAATTACAGGTGCAGTTTGATGAAAGTTTTTTGCGGTTGGGTGTAGCGTTTCATGATGCAGGTAAAATTATTCATCCAGAGGAATTGACAGCTAAAGGTATCAATCACGAAGCTGATGGTGAGAATTTACTCATCAAAAATGGAGTTGATTCAACTCTGGCGCGTTGCTGTCGTTCTCATGCTCAATGGCAAACAATGGAATGTTCTTTTGAAGAGATATGTGTTGCCTTAAGCGATACACTTTGGAAAGGCAAGCGTAACAATCAATTAGAAGATTTATTTATGAAGATGTTAGTAAAAAGATGCCATAAAGAGTATTGGGATATTTTTATAGAAATGGATTCTTGTTTTGAAAAAATTGCTTCTGATGGTCATTTAAGACTAGTGCGTAGTCAAGCCGTATAAAAAATAAGAATGTATAGATTCATAATCTTGTGCCTCATTCGTGAAGAACTAGATTCCCGACTTCTTCAAGAAGTCGGGGATCTGCGAGTATTTGATAGTTATTCAGGTAAATTAATCACAGGATTACGGCTAAAGAAACCGCGTGGAAATAACTTAAAACCAACACGATGAACAGGCATTACCGGCCAGTCTTCAGGACGGGGTACGTGTGTCATTCCCATCGTGTACCAAACTACAATGTCTTGATTTGTTAATGACTCATTGTCAGCAATATATTTTGGTAAACCTTCTTTTGGTTGGCTTTGATTGGGATAATTACCACCTGCATAAAGTTCATCTGGTTTATATTTTGTTACCCAAAAATGATGTGTAGCAAATTCGGCGCGTTTGCGAATTTCTGCACCTTCAGTTGGGAAAAATATGGTGTTTCCAGTTGGCATTAACATATATGCAGTTCCCACGCCGAGAGTATTCTTTTTATCGGTGCTGCTAATCATCCATTCTCGGCTATGTTTGGTATCAACATCACGGACGGCAGCTTTTTCTGTGGTTAATGGTGTGTTTTCTACTGCGATCGCATTTCCTATAGGATTTTTACCACTAATTGGTACAGAGTTAACATTCATCTCTGTGACAGAATTTGCCTGTCCGTCTACATCCATGTCAAGGCGGTAATTAAAAAAGTGTTGATGATTTACCCCAAAAATATTTTTAGCCAGTAACCGTCCATAGGAATTATCAAAAGATTCTGTTTCTAAATTTGTTCCTTGCGCTAGAACAATTCCGCTTAATTCGTTTTGAACTTCTAAAGTACCGTCTTGGTGAAAAATCCAATTCAGGCTGTAATCATAATTATCAATTGTCGCCGTTATAGTTAACACTAACTCCCGATTGCGGCGGACATCATTACGCTGAGTATCATATCCATAATGTTTCCAGAGAATACCATTATCACGCTCATAAATACCAACAACTCGCGGCATTGTCACAGGTTCGCCTTGTTCGTTGGCAAATATCGCATCTAATAAAACTCCATTGCTGGGGATATCTTTACCCAACTCCAGCGCATTCGCTAACACACCAAAGTTATATTCACCAACATCAAAAGCATTGCGAAATGACCAAGTAGGATCAGGATCACCATAAGGGACTACCATTTCTGATAGGCTACCACGATATAAAACTCGTCGCAGATTTTCCCCATCTTGGTAATTTACTAAATACAACACTAAACCATCACGCGGGTGCATTAAATAGCGAAACTTCCAACCTTGCCAACTAATTTCATTTCCATTAATTTGGAAGGTTTTACCATAAGGCTGAAAAAATTTTAACGGTTTTGGTGGTGTGAGTAATTTACCCAAAGATTTTAGATCATAGTCCCACTTTTCTTTAGAGAATGGTACGATGCCTCTATCTATTATACTGACGACTTTACCTGTATTTAAATTAACTGTCGCTAGTACACCTTCAATGGGACTACCGTAATAATTCCAGTTATCGCCTCGATAATAAGATAATCCACGCACCAAGCGATCGCCTGTTGATTCTTCCTGTTTACTTAAGATTCCCGCCGCCCAACAACTAACTTTAACATCATCAAAATCTTTAATTTCCCTTCGTTGCATGGCTTTTTGCCATTTTTCATCAGCTTTAACAATTTGAGATGTTAAGGCACATTCTGTATAACCTAAAGCTGGTTGAGCATTGGCTATTTCTTGCCAAGAATTAAGGGATTGCTGTTTTACGTCAACAATACCTTCGTAGGTTTTGTTTTGTAAACGTTCGTATACTACTAAAAAAGCTTGCCGTTGAACTTCTTGATTGGGTGTGAAATTTAAAACTTCCTGTTTATCTGGTTCTTTTAAAGCCACAATCGAAAAAATAGCCGTGTCGCTTAACGATTTTGCTTTTTTAACTACCTCAACGGCTGTGGTAATTTCTGTTTCTGTTAACGGCGTTAAAGGGTGTAAAATCTGCGGTTGTTGAGCAGAGACTTTACTTATTAGTCCAAAAAATATACTCAGGCAGATAATAATATTAATGGCTAAAACAGCGAACCGCAGTTTCTTCATCATCTGTAACTAGCAAACAAAGAACTTCTATTTATTCATTTCTCAGTATGAACTATATAAATCCGGTTTGATTGCTGAATGTATTTGTGTAGGTGCAGATATTAGTCTTATATAAAACCGATAGATTTTGCGATCGCACTTTTGTTTTAATCCCCTTGTGGGGAATTAGTGGTTAGAAACCGTCTTAATGGAAGTAGTTCACGAATCTTGTGTCTTAGTTGTTTCAATCTCCGTGAGGGGAATTAGTAGTTAGAAACGAAAAATAGGCTTTTGTCTGAATTTCGCTTAATTTGTTTCAATCCCTGTGAGGGGAATTAGTAGTTAGAAACTTGTTTCATACCCGCGCTACGCCAGTTAGAAACTTGTTTCATACCCGCGCTACGCCTAATGTTTCCGGCGTTTCAATCCCCGTGAGGGGAATTAGTAGTTAGAAACTTTTTCGAGTTCGTATAAATCGTATTCTTGATTGGTGTGGTTTCAATCCCCGTGAGGGGAATTAGTAGTTAGAAACAATAGTAAAGCTAAGAACAAAGCGCAGGGGCTGACAGTTTCAATCCCCGTGAGGGGAATTAGTGGTTAGAAACGATCCACAATCTCGTCCTTGGCAACCATTAACACCATAGTTTCAATCCCCGTGAAGGGAATTAGTGGTTAGAAACCAGTGGCAAGAGTTAGCCGCTTTGGTCGCGCTAATTGGTTTCAATCCCCGTGATGGGAATTAGTGGTTAGAAACGTTAGTGTGCCGGTCGGTATGGTTGCTGGTGGAAAGTTTCAATCCCCGTGATGGGAATTAGTGGTTAGAAACCCCGCCGTACTGAAACCGATACGGAGCAAGGTTTTTGGGAAGCAATTTGACGAATCTCAAAAAGATGTCAATTTCAGCCGTCATAATTGCGACTAATTCTCAACTTACCAGATATATGAAACGCTGTAATTATTTTGTTGTCAAGGTTCTGGCGATTTTGACGAATCCCCAGGGTTTTTAGCCCCCGCTTTGATTTGTCAACCATCAAGTTAATACAAACATGATACAGTGACCAGTCAGGTTTGTCTAGTACTCATGGTATCTACTTAGTTGACGATGCGGATGAGTTACGCAGAGGGAGAAAAAATCAAGGATTGGGGTAAGGGTGTAGGAGAGGATGTTTTAAAAGCCCTGTTGTTGGTAGCCAAACATTTTAGATCCCCCTAAATCCCCCTTAAAAAGGCTACGGTGTACACACAAGTCTTGAAATCCTAGCCAAAGTTTGGTTTTGTCGTCTAGCTTTCGGTTTTGCGATCGCTCTGGAAGCCTGTCATTGCGTTCGCGTAGCGTCTCGTAGACAAGCAATCGCCAAAATTACGGGATTATGCGATTACTTCGCTCCGTTATCACTGCGCTCGTAATGACAATTCAAGGGGTCTATAACGCAATACAGTTCCGTTAAGGCAAAAACTTAGACTGGTGTAGGTTGGGTGGAGGAACGGAACCCAACATTTTCAAGGCTTTGTTGGGTTACGCTATCGCTACACCCAACCTACTATTCTCTTAACTTTAAAAGAATCTTAGCCCCCCCTTTTTAAGCTACGGTGTACACACAAGTCGAAAATTTGCCGTATGAAACCGCATCCCGCCTTGAACTAAAGTTCCAGGCTCATAGCCAAAGTCCACAAAGCGTGGACTATAAGACATTTTTAGGTGAGTCATCTTCAGATGACTTTTGCTATGAGACTCGGAATTCATTCCGAGGCGGGACAGATGCACTACACGAATATTTGTGTGTACACCATAGCCTTTTTAAGGGGGGTTGGAGGGATCTATAAGTATCAACAAACACAACTAACCACTTTTAAAATAATCCCTTACCCTTCTTTTTATTGAAATCCTGAACTATGCAGAAACTAAACGGCGTAAAGATTCAGCACGACGTTTAGCGGTGGAATTATTAGGAGCCAATTTGAGAGCTTCTTCGTAACTTTGTAGCGCCTGAGTATTTAATTTTTTGCGCTCATAGGCGTGACCAATGTTATTTAAAGCTACTACATAATCGGGTTTAATTTTCAAAGCTTCTTTGTATTGGCGAATTGCCAAGTCATATTGTTCTTGAGCAAAGTAAGCGTAACCAAGCCCATTGTAAATAGGAGCAGTTGCTTCTTCGCCTTCTTCTTCAGCAGCTTTGAGAGCTTTTTGAAATAACGCGATCGCTTGCACGTACAATTTTTTTTCAGAATAGATACAGGCTAACTCGTAATATTCCTGAGTTGTACCTTTTTCTTTCTCCAGTTTTTTTCGCAGTTTGGAAAATGCACTTTCCAACCTGCGAGTTTTGAGAATTTGCCGAAAAACACTCACAACCGCGAATGTCAGAATTGCCACCACAATCGAGAGGTAAACAACAGCTAGATTATTATCCATCGCCTGCTAAGACAAATATTAAAACTACTTTCTCTATCTATTATCAATCTTAGAGAAGTTAAAAGTTCAGGACTTACGCAAAAGTAACGTAACTCCGTCATTACGAGCGATAGCGAAGTAATCTCCCCTGACGCTGAGATTGCTTCCCTACACTTCGTTTCGGTCGCAATGACATTATCGGCGTTGCGTAAGTCCTAAAGTTAAAAGTTAAAAGGCAAAAGTACAATATCTCTTTTAAGGTAGTCCCCAATATTGGGCGCGTTGCTTCAGCCAACCTTTAACTGTGTAACGGGCGATCGCTTCATTTACATTTCGTCGCAATTCGTCGTATTGTACACCCTTGGGCATCACCACAGATAAAGGCGCTGTTGATAGCTTGGTTGGTAGCAGACGATATTGGGGAGATTGTTTGATCCAACCACTCAGAACACTTGCATCGGCGGCGAAGGCTGTGGCTGTATTATTTTCTAACTTTTCTTGCCCTTCTTGGTAAGATTGGACTCCCACTAACTCAGCCTTGGGGAGATAATAACGTACTTGAGCGATCGCATCAGAATTGTTGAGGACAGCTATTTTACGGTTAGCTAAATCCTGAATTTCTTTAATAGAAGTATCTTTAGTAATCAAGTACGTGCCATCCAAATAATAAGGCACACTGAAACTTACTAACCGGGAACGTGCCTCAGTAGCCGTGACTCTAGCAATAGCAAAATCAACTTGATGCTTTAAGACTACAGATAAGCGATCGCGATTTGCTACAGGCTGTAATTTCACCGCTTCGGCTTTCCCTAGCAAATCGGCGGCTAAACGTTGCGCCAAATCAATTTCCAAGCCTTGAAGATTGCCGTTAGCGTCCCTAAATCCCAAGGGAGGCAAATTATCTTTAACGGCAATTTTAAAATAGCCCCGCCGTTGAATTTCTGGCATTTCTGCGGCAGATGCAGGTAAACCTGTGACTAACAATAAACAGCAGAAAATCACCAAAATTCCGCTAAATAACCCCATATATAACCGATTCAAGGATAAAGGATAAAGGATAAAGGATGAAAAACAGACTTGTTGCTTGATTAATTTTTTCAGCAACGAGCCAAATTTGTGCAAACCCCTTGATTGATTTTGGGGGTAAGTTTCAACCTTCATACTTCATACTTCATCCTTCAAAGGTTATTCATCCGTTAGCACCTTTATTTCGCTTGACTGGCTGCTAATTCAGCAATTTTGCCGAAGCTGGTAGGATCTAAAACTGCCAATTGTGCCAACATCTTGCGGTTGAGTTGGATATCAGCTTTTTTCAAGTTGCCAATCAACTGACTGTAGCTTAAACCATGTTGTCTAGCAGCCGCGTTAATCCGAGTAATCCACAAACGGCGGAAATCACGCTTGCGTTTTTTGCGATCGCGGTAGGCACTACGTAGTGCCTTCATTACTTGCTGGTTAGCAGTTCTAAACAGAGTTGAGTGTGAACCGCGAAAACCTTTAGCTAACTTGAGAATTTTATTGCGGCGTTTACGAGCTACGTTACCGCGTTTTACCCGTGTCATGTTCTAATTCCTAAAAAATTTACTCTACAAATAAGGAAGCATCAAGCGTACGTTTTCTTCGTCGCGCTCGTTGACGATGGCCATTTTGGAAAATTTACGTTTTTTGTTAGTGGTTTTATGTTCTAACAAGTGGTTTTTGAACGCTTTGCGGCGGACGATTTTACCGCTACCAGTAGCGCGGAACCGTTTTGCGGCTGCTTTACGGGTTTTTAGTTTAGGCATTTGCTGGCTTTAATTTGACGATTCGACACAATCTATCATTATATACTATTAAATTTGCTGAAATGCCAAGGTAGTTTCAGAAATTAGGGAGTGGGGAATGGGGAGTGTACTTCGACTGCGCTCAGTACCCAGGGAGTGGGAGAGAACAAGATCCCCGACTTCTCAAAGAAGTCGGGGATCTGAAGTATTGCAAGTTCTTTACTTTACTGAGTACTGAGTACTCTTTTTCTTACTCAGCACTCAGCACTCAGCACTCTTCATTGAGGAACTTTCAGGTTTTCTGCGCCTTGGGTAACTTTCGCAGAATCAATGCGATCGCCTTGTTGAATTTTGTTGACGACATCAAAGCCTTGGGTGACATAGCCAAATACAGCGTAGTTACCATCCAAGAAACCCAAATCAGCCAAAGCAAAATAAAACTGCGAAGAAGCTGAATCTGGCATTTGCGATCGCGCCATTGCGATCGCACCTTGTTTATGGCTTAACTCTGGTACTGTCTTTACACCTGCCATTTCAAAGGTTTTACTGTAAATTGGGGCAGCTTCACCCTTGGGTTTGATTTCTAAAGGTATATAGCGTTCATTGCCAGATTTCGGGTCAATATAACCGCCTGTTCCCAATCTATCAGCAGGAAATTTCGGGTCTTTCCCTTGGGGATCACCGCCTTGAACAACAAACGGCTGCGGATCACGTACCACTCGATGGAATGCCAACCCATCGTAAACACCTTTTTGGACTAAATCGACAAAATTACCTGCGGTAATCGGCGCATTTGTACCATCTACTTCGATAGTGATGGGTGAACCTTTCACCGTCATCACTACAGTAGCTTTACCTTCAAGCCTTGGTAAATTACTCATTCCGGGAATACTCTCACTTGTTGTTTCAGGTACAGGCGTTGCTTCAGTAGTTGTATTACTAGTTTCGGTAGCTGTTCCTGTTGGAGAAGAAGTGCTAGAGCTAACTTGCTGTGTAGAACATCCTCCCAACATTAAAGCAGCGACCATCAAAAAGGTAACTAAAAATTTTGTAACTTTTAACCGCATTTTCAGGTACTGACTCAACCAGAGTATCTTAGCCTCTCAAGTGAATAAAGTTAAAAGGTAAAGGTAAAAAGTAAGCCATTGCGGTGGACGGGTTTCCCGGCATAAAGCAAATGGCGAACCCGAAGGGCAAAAGATTATTTTCTTTTAACTTTTGCCTTTCTACTTTTTACTTAATTAAAGTCCTTCCAATGGAACTTGCAAAAAGCGGGCTAATTCTGCACCTTTGGTTTCTATTTCTGTCAAAGACAGGGGTTGACCGACTCTTGTTAAAGGAACATCGCGCCGTCCCTTAATTCTGAGGTAAACTGCACGCTTAGGATTTAAACCTTCTTTAATGTCTAATCTTACAGATTGGACATCACGAATGCGGGCAGAAATTTCAATGCGGCGGTTTTTGCCAGGGAACCCCCAGCGAAAAATTTTAACGGTGTCAGTTTCGTGGTTAAACTCGTTGTAACCACCGCCCACATCTAATAAAATCATCAGCCACAGGAATAAAGCTAAAAGTACACCAGCAGTGCCATACAAGCCCATAACTAAACCTTGGGGTAAGAACACTAATTGAGTCGGATCGGTGACTAATAGCAAATTGACGTGCAAATAACTCGATATACCAGCTAACAAAAAGCCTGTGGCTCCTAAAGTTACAATAGTTGCCCACCAGTAGTTACTCAACCGACGAGAACCGAGAACTTTTTGATGTAACACGCCCGAAGAAGCGCGATCGCCATTAGAATCGCCTTGGTTAATTGTTGTTGATACGGTCATGGAACTACTTTGTGAATGGTCAAGGGTCAAGGGTCAAGGGTGATTTTTCCCTTGCCATTAGTTATTCTCTCTCATTTCCACCCCTTCCTTGTCTCCTCCACTCCCCACTAATTCACCAAGCCCTAGCAGGGGTGCAGGGGGAATTGGGGAAATCTTCTCACCTTTTCTCCGAAGCCAGCCACCACGAAAATCTATCTTGGTAGACTACTACTCCCCACTCCCAACTCCCCACTCCCTTCAAAGATAATTGTGATATTTCTGAGAAAAGTTGTGTCAGATTGTAAAATTTCTGATATTCATATTATTTAATAGGTTTGTAATCAATACCAGAATTCCCTGTGTAGTTCAGGCAAAAAACCGAACTAATGTGATAAGTTAAGGATCATTAAGTTACCACAAGCTAGGTTACTAGCCAATGGTACGTGTAATGGCATAACCCTGAGAAATGTCAACTTACTTAGAAGGCAACCTCTCAGAAAATCAGCCGCTTTCAGGCTGCGGGAATTGTCAAAAAAACGTTTATTCCTCAAGAGCGTTGAAATTTTTAGTAAAAAGAGGATTTTAGTCCGATGACCATCGCAGTTGGACGCGCCCCAAGTAGAAGAGGGTGGTTTGACGTACTAGACGACTGGTTAAAGCGCGATCGCTTCGTGTTTGTAGGTTGGTCAGGAATATTACTATT
>NZ_JACJRY010000044.1:0-50248 GCF_014697485.1 Anabaena sp. FACHB-83
TTACTTGTATAACTCTTTTACAGCTTGGACTTTTGCCACCAATTACTGCTAATTCTATATAAATTATACTGGATTTATTTCTGCTATTCTAGCATAGCTACTCTGGGAGAGCCATAAAGTTTAGTAAATTTGAGTCATGTCTGAGTTCAAAGAAAACATTGCCTCTTTCGCCAGACAGTTTGTTCCCTCTTATCGATTCATCCGAACCCATGAATCTACACTCGGTAACAGTCATGAACTGCAAACAGAACTAAAGCCTCACTCAATTAAGGTTTTAAACTGGAATATTGCTAAAAATAACTTTGACAAAAGTTGGTTTAAAGATTTTTACAGCATTCTGCGACAGTACCAACCTGATTTAATCTTCTGTCAAGAAGTCCGTATGAGTGTAGGCGTGGAACAAATTATTGGGTTTAACAAATTGAGTTGGGCTTATGCACCGAATTTTATTGATACCCATCATCAAACTTATTCAGGGATTTTAACAGCAGCTAATATTAGTCCTCTCAGCAAGAAAGCGATAGTTACTAAACACTATGAACCTTTAGTAAACACGCCCAAGGTTTCATTAATTACAGAATATGCTTTATCTCACCAGCAAACAACCCTATTAACTATTAATAGTCACTTAATTAATTTTGTTGATTTAACCAAATTTAAAACTCAATTACAAGAAATAGACTTGGCCTTATCTACACATCACGGGCCGATTATTTTTGCTGGTGATTTCAATACTTGGAATCGTCAACGAGCCATACTTTTAGATAAAGCTGTCACTAAATTAGGGTTAAAGTCAGTAGAATTTGCCCCTCATGAAAGCAAGAAGATTAAAAGGTTCCTTTTGTCACCACCCCTAGATTATATTTTTTATCGAGGATTAACTGAAAAATCCGCCAGTGCCAAAGTTTTAGACGAAATTAATTCATCCGATCACAAGCCATTGCTGGCAGAATTTAGTTATGTCGATATGTAAGAAATAAAGATGCTTGTAGACATTAGCATCCTCACTTTTTTGAGTGCAGCTACCGTTGTCGTTCATGCCTTGGGAATTGCCCATGCTGCCCATGCAGTCATGACTGTACGTTCTTCCCGTGGTGCGATCGCCTGGAGTATTTCGTTAGTTACATTTCCCTGGCTGGCTTTACCTTTATACTGGATTTTAGGCAGAACTAAATTTCATGGCTATGCTGAAGCCTTACGTTCAGTCTTTTCTGAACATCAAAAATTAGTTCACAAAGCGTATAGAGAAATCACTAAATTTCAAGTTGTCATCCCCGAAAAATTAAAATCACTAGCACCATTAGCAGAAACATTTACAGGCGTTGCTTTTACATCAGGTAATGCGGCAGAATTACTCATTGATGGACAGCAAACATATCCAGCAATGTTAAGGGCGATCGCTTCTGCGAAAAACTATATTTTGCTGCAATCTTACATCGTTGATGATGATGAATCAGGTCATAAATTTCAAGCCGCTTTAATTGCGAAAGCACAGCAAGGCATTCGGATTTATTTTCTCTACGATGAAATTGGTTCTAACAAATTACCTCGCACTTATATCAACTCTCTACGCCAAAATTTTATTCAAGTCAGCGCATTTCATACCACCAAAGGTAGAGGTAATCGTTTTCAGCTTAACTTTCGCAACCATCGCAAAATTTTAGTAGTCGATGGTGAAATTGCATTTACTGGTGGTTTAAATATTGGCAATGATTACGTCGGGAAAAATCGCCGTCTCAGTCCTTGGCGCGACACTCATATAAAATTGCAAGGGCCGACTGTTCAAAGTCTACAAAGTTCTTTTTTACAAGATTGGTATTGGGCAAATCGTCAAGTTATCGATGTTAACTGGCAAGTGCAACCCAACTGGGAAGCTAACCAAACAGCATTAATTTTACCCACAGGCCCCGCCGACAAACACAAAGCTTGTCAACTTTTTTTCGTGAATGCTATCAATCAAGCCCAAACTCGCCTGTGGATAGCGACTCCCTATTTTGTTCCAGATGATTCAACTCTGACAGCTTTAAAATTAGCAGCAATGCGCGGTGTAGATGTTCGGATTATTTTACCAAACCGACCAGATCACTTATTTGTTTATCTTTGTTCCTTTTCTTATTACAATGAAATGAAACCCATCAATATCAAGTTTTATCGCTACAAACATGGGTTCATGCACCAAAAAATCATCCTCATCGATAATGATTTAGCAGGAGTAGGCACAGTCAACCTGGATAATCGCTCATTTTTTCTCAACTTTGAAGTTATGAGTTTTATTATCGATGGTCAATTTGTCAACAGCGTTGAGAAAATGCTAAAAACCGATTTAGCTGCTTCTGTAACCGTAGATTTTGCCGAATATGAGCAAAAACCTTTGTGGTTCAAGTTAGCTGTGAGAATCTCTCGTTTACTCACCCCTTTGTTGTAGTCATAGATTTACTTCTCATATAGGAATCCGCTTTGATTGTTGAAATTATCTGTAAAGGCTGGGAGTAGGGAGTAGAAAAGAGCATTTTGTAGGTGTACTGATTTTTTTCAGAAATCAGTACATTCAGATCAGGCTTCTTTCCTACTCCCGACCCCCCATTCCGGATTCCTATAGATATTTTTTGTTTCGCGCAAATAAGTTAAAAGAGAGCGAATTTTGTCAATACATCTTTGTGTATAAAGTTTATCTGCAAATTCTTTTCCTGTCATACCAATTCTGTATGAAGATGCACTGAATTAGATAACGAACCACATAGACACACTCTTCGGCTACTCTTACGAGAACGCCTGACGGCGAACCCGCAGGGTAGGGTGCAAAGTACACAAAGAAAGAAGAGATAAAAGATTAAATGCAGCCTCAAATAGAATTGTTCCCACCTCCAAATAACAAATTTATTTCATACTGTCTTCTACCTTATGTTAGATAGAAATAATCTATTATTCCTCCTAAAGTTAGATAAATTCTAGAGTTAAAATCATTGATATTTATTAATAATGAGTCTGTTATATTAAAAATGACTTTTAACTATCTTCAGCAAGAGTTTAGTTAACAATCAGCAAAAAAATTCTCTTCTGAAAAGCATTTATACTTAAGCATCAATTTACTTATCCAAGACATATCAATTTTGGTATGTAGATGTGTTGCTTAATGATGATTCTTGGATAATAACGCTCTGCAACATTATGAGTGTGCAGTATTAATCTCATCGCCCTAAAATCACTCCCCAGTTTCCCCAGGATATAGCAATGGCAACCGAACAGTTAACCAGAGAAAGCGACAATCTTGATTTAAAACAATTGCTGAAAACACTCACTGCTGTGAAAAAAGGTGACTTTTCGGTGCGGATGTCCGTGGAAAATACTGGTTTGGCAGGTAAAATTGCTGACACGCTCAACGATATTATTGAGCAAAATGAACGGATGGCGTTAGAACTCCAGCGCATTGGGAATGTGGTTGGGAAAGAAGGGAAAATTACAGAACGCGCCTCTTTAGGAACTGTGCGGGGGTCTTGGTCAGATTGTGTGAATTCTGTCAATACTCTAATTACAGATTTAGTCCAACCGACAGCCGAAACTACAAGGGTGATTCGCGCGGTGGCAAATGGGGATTTGTCTCAAACTATCGCCACAGAAATAGATGGTAAACCCCTCAAAGGCGAGTTTCTGCAAACAGCCAATATTGTTAACACAATGGTAGAGCGGCTGGGTTCTTTTGCGAGTGAAGTTACCAGGGTAGCGCGGGAAGTGGGGACGGAAGGTAAACTCGGTGTCCAAGCCGAAGTGCGGGGTGTGGCGGGAACTTGGAAAGACCTTACCGATAATGTGAATTTGATGGCAGGAAATTTGACGGGGCAGGTGCGTAATATTGCGGAAGTTGCCACAGCGATCGCCAATGGTGACTTGTCCAAAAAAATCACCGTCAATGTCAAAGGGGAAATTCTGGAACTGAAAAACACCGTTAATACAATGGTAGATCAGTTGAACTCCTTTGCATCGGAAGTAACAAGGGTAGCGCGGGAAGTGGGGACGGAAGGTAAACTCGGTGTCCAAGCCGAAGTGCGGGGTGTGGCAGGAACCTGGAAAGACCTCACCGATAACGTGAATTTGATGGCGGGAAATCTTACTGGGCAGGTACGTAATATTGCGGAAGTTGCGACGGCGATCGCCAATGGTGATTTATCGAAGAAAATCACTGTGGATGTGAAGGGCGAAATTCTGGAGTTGAAGAACACTATCAATATCATGGTGGATCAACTCAGTTCATTTGTGTCAGAAGTAACAAGGGTGGCGCGGGAAGTCGGAAGCGAAGGTAAGTTAGGTGTCCAAGCTGATGTTAAAGGTGTGGCGGGGACGTGGAAAGATTTGACTGACAGCGTGAATTTCATGGCGGGGAGTTTGACAGCCCAGGTACGGAACATCGCGGAAGTGACAACGGCGGTGGCAAATGGGGATTTATCCAAGAAAATCACTGTGGATGTGAAGGGTGAAATCTTGGAGTTGAAGAACACTATTAATACAATGGTGGATCAGTTGAACTCCTTCGCGTCGGAAGTTACAAGAGTAGCGCGGGAGGTGGGAACAGAAGGAAAACTGGGTGTCCAAGCCGAAGTGCGGGGTGTGGCGGGAACTTGGAAAGACCTCACTGATAATGTGAATTTGATGGCGGGCAATTTAACAGGACAGGTACGTAATATTGCGGAAGTGGCAACAGCGATCGCAAATGGTGATTTATCGAAGAAAATCACTGTGGATGTGAAGGGCGAAATTCTAGAGTTGAAAAACACAATCAATATCATGGTGGATCAACTCAGTTCCTTTGCATCAGAAGTCACCAGGGTGGCGCGGGAGGTCGGAAGTGAGGGTAAGTTGGGTGTCCAAGCTGATGTGCGGGGTGTGGCGGGGACATGGAAAGACTTAACCGACAGCGTGAATTTCATGGCGGGAAGTTTGACAGCCCAGGTAAGAAACATCGCGGAAGTGACAACGGCGGTGGCGAATGGTGACTTGTCCAAAAAAATCACCGTGGATGTAAAGGGTGAAATTCTGGAGTTGAAGAACACGATTAATACAATGGTGGATCAACTCAACTCCTTCGCCAGTGAAGTAACGCGGGTGGCGCGAGAGGTAGGAAGTGAAGGTAAATTA
The DNA here is from genome assembly GCF_014697485.1 of Anabaena sp. FACHB-83. NCBI lineage: Bacteria > Bacillati > Cyanobacteriota > Cyanophyceae > Nostocales > Nostocaceae > Anabaena > Anabaena sp. FACHB-83. Next base: position 5,131 of record NZ_JACJRY010000044.1, read on the forward strand.
GGTGTCCAAGCGGAAGTGCGCGGGGTGGCGGGGACTTGGAAGGATTTGACTGACTCTGTAAACTTCATGGCGGGAAGTTTGACAGCCCAGGTAAGAAATATTGCGGATGTCACAACGGCGGTGGCGAATGGGGACTTGTCGAAGAAAATCACCGTGGATGTGAAGGGTGAAATTCTGGAGTTGAAGAACACGATCAATACAATGGTGGATCAACTCAGTTCCTTTGCATCGGAAGTAACTAGAGTGGCGCGTGAGGTGGGAACAGAAGGAAAACTGGGTGTTCAAGCGGAAGTGCGCGGTGTGGCGGGAACTTGGAAAGACTTAACAGGTGCGGTGAATATGATGGCGGGGAACCTCACCGACCAAGTACGTAGTATAGCGGAAGTTGCAACCGCGATCGCCAACGGGGATTTATCGAAAAAAATCACTGTCCAAGTTAAAGGCGAAATTCTGGAGTTGAAAAACACTATCAATATCATGGTGGATCAACTCAACTCCTTCGCCAGTGAAGTAACGCGGGTGGCGCGTGAGGTAGGAAGTGAAGGTAAGTTAGGTGTCCAAGCAGATGTTAAAGGTGTGGCGGGGACATGGAAAGACCTCACCGACAGCGTGAATTTCATGGCGGGAAGTTTGACAGCCCAGGTAAGAAACATCGCAGCAGTCACAACGGCGGTGGCGAATGGCGACTTATCCAAGAAAATCTCTGTGGATGTGAAGGGTGAAATTTTGGAGTTGAAAAACACCGTCAATACAATGGTGGATCAACTTAATTCCTTTGCGTCGGAAGTAACGAGAGTAGCGCGGGAGGTGGGAACGGAAGGAAAACTTGGTGTTCAAGCCGAAGTCAAAGGTGTGGCGGGAACATGGAAAGACCTCACCGACTCTGTGAATTTCATGGCGGGAAGTTTGACAGCCCAGGTAAGAAACATCGCGGAAGTGACAACGGCGGTGGCGAATGGTGACTTATCCAAGAAAATCACCGTGGATGTGAAGGGTGAAATTTTGGAGTTGAAGAACACTATCAATACAATGGTGGATCAGTTGAACTCCTTCGCTAGTGAAGTAACGCGGGTGGCGCGTGAGGTGGGTACAGAAGGTAAACTCGGTGTCCAAGCTTATGTGCGTGGCGTTGGTGGGACGTGGAAAGACCTCACCGATAACGTCAACTCAATGGCGGGGAATCTGACAGCCCAGGTAAGGAACATCGCGGAAGTAACTAAAGCGGTAGCGAATGGGGACTTGTCGAAGAAAATCACCGTGGATGTGAAGGGTGAAATTCTCGACTTGAAGAACACGATTAATACAATGGTGGATCAACTCAGTTCCTTCGCCAGTGAGGTAACGCGGGTGGCGCGGGAGGTGGGAACGGAAGGAAAATTAGGCGGTCAAGCTTTAGTACAAGGTGTGGCGGGAACCTGGAAAGACCTCACCGATAATGTGAACTCAATGGCGGGTAACTTAACCGCCCAAGTGCGAGGAATTGCGCGAGTTGTCACCGCCGTGGCGAATGGAGATTTGAAGCGGAAATTGATGTTAGATGCGAAGGGTGAAATTGAAACCTTAGCGGAAACCATCAATGAAATGATTGATACCCTAGCGACCTTTGCCAATCAGGTCACAACCGTAGCGCGAGAAGTGGGAATTGAGGGTAAACTTGGTGGTCAAGCCAGGGTACCAGGGGCGGCGGGAACCTGGAAAGACCTGACAGATAACGTCAATGAACTAGCCGCGACTTTGACAACACAGCTACGGGCGATCGCAGAAGTGGCGACGGCGGTAACAAAAGGCGACTTAACCCGGTCAATTTCCGTGGAAGCACTAGGGGAAGTGGCAATCTTAAAAGACAACATCAACCAGATGATTGCCAATTTGCGCGAGACAACCCAAAAGAACACCGAACAAGACTGGTTAAAGACCAACCTCGCCAAGTTTACCCGGATGTTGCAAGGTCAGCGCGACTTAGAAACAGTCTCCAAATTAATTCTCTCGGAACTTGCACCCCTTGTAGGCGCACAACATGGCGTATTTTACTTAATGGATGCAGGCGAACAACAACAAGCATATCTAAAATTACTCAGCAGCTACGCCTACCGCGAACGCAAACATCTAGCCAACCGTTTCCATTTGGGTGAAGGTTTGGTGGGACAATGCGCTTTAGAAAAAGAGCGAATTTTGTTAACGGAAATCCCCAGCGATTATGTCAAGATTAGTTCTGGTTTGGGTGAAGCTTCTCCACTCAACGCTGTAGTTTTACCTGTGTTGTTTGAAGGACAAGTCACCGCCGTGATTGAGTTAGCTTCCTTCCGGCGCTTTAGTGAGATTCATTTAACCTTCTTCGACCAACTCACCGAAAGTATTGCGATCGTTCTCAATACTATCGCCGCTTCCATGCGTACCGAAGAATTACTCAAACAATCCCAATCTTTAGCCGAAGAACTGCAAACTCAGCAAAACGAACTCAAAGAAACCAACAAACGCCTCGAACAACAAGCCCAGTCTCTCAAAACTTCCGAAGATTTACTCAAGAAACAACAAGAAGAGTTACAACAAACCAACGCCGAACTCGAAGAAAAAGCCGAATTACTGGCGTTGCAAAAGAAAGAAGTTGAACGCAAAAACTTAGAAATTGAACAAGCGAGACGTTCTTTGGAAGAAAAAGCCGAACAATTGGCGCTGTCATCCAAATATAAATCCGAATTTCTGGCGAATATGTCCCATGAACTGCGGACACCATTAAATAGCTTGTTGATTTTAGCGAAGTTGTTAACCGATAACATCGATGGGAACCTCAGCACCAAACAAGTGGAATACAGCCGCACAATTTACTCGGCGGGGAATGACTTGTTGGCGTTAATTAACGACATTTTAGATTTAGCAAAAATTGAGTCGGGAACCATGTCCATTGATATGTCGCAGATGTTAGTGACAGATTTGCGAGATCAAACAGAACGCACCTTCCGCCAAATCGCCCAAGATAAAGGACTCAGTTTCAGCATTGAAACCGGTGCTGATTTACCAAAAGCCGTTTATACTGACCCAAAACGCTTGTTACAAGTCCTGAAAAATCTCCTTTCCAACGCCTTTAAATTTACCGAACGGGGAGAGGTACGCTTACGCATTGAAGTCGCCAAGCAGGGGTGGAGTATGAATCAAGAAAGCTTGAACCGCGCCCCAATGGTAGTCGCCTTTTCCGTAATCGATACAGGAATTGGTATCGCCCCGGAAAAACAAAAAGTGATTTTTGAAGCCTTCCAACAAGCGGACGGTACTACCAGCCGCAAATACGGCGGTACAGGTTTAGGTTTATCCATCAGCCGCGAAATCGCCCGTTTATTTGGTGGCGAAATCACCTTGGTAAGTAACGTCAGTCAAGGTAGTACATTTACCTTCTACTTACCCCAATTTGATTCTGACTCCACCTTCATTCTGCCAGAACCCACATCTCAACTAGTTCTCACTCCCCAACCCCCCCCTCCCAACTCCCCACTCCCAACTCCCCCCTCCCCCCTTCTAGAAGACGATCGCATTGATATCCAAAACAGCGATCGCGTATTATTAATTGTCGAAGATGACATTCATTTTGCTCGCATTCTCTTGGATATGGCGCAGCAGCAAGGTTTTAAAGTCATCGCCGCCCAAAGTGGTACTAATGGTTTAGCCCTCGCCCAACAATTCCAACCCGCCGGGATTTTACTCGATATCCGCTTACCTGATATGGATGGTTGGACTGTCCTCGACAGGTTAAAGCATGACGCAAATACCCGTCACATTCCGGTTCACATCATGACCGTCGAAGAAGGTAAACGCCGGAGTTTACAATTAGGTGCATTAGCTTATTTGCAAAAACCAGCCAGCAGCGAAAGTATCTCGGAAGCTTTAAATAAAATCAAAGGTTTTGTCGAACGACGGGTGAAGAATTTACTGGTAGTAGAAGATGACGACACCCAACGCCATAGCATTGTTGAGTTAATTGGTAACAGCGATGTCGCCACAACCGCCGTCGCCACAGGTACAGCCGCCTTAGAAGCAATTAACGCCCAACCCTTTGATTGTCTCGTCCTCGATTTAGGGCTACCCGACATGAATGGGTTTGAACTGCTTCAGCAAATCAAACAGCAGCCAAACGGCGAATCATTACCCATCATTATTTACACGGGGATTGAATTAACCAAAGCCCAAGAAATTGAACTACGACGCATTACCGAGACTATCATCGTCAAAGATGTGCGATCGCCCGAACGCCTTCTTGATGAAACGACATTATTTTTACATCGAGTCCAAGCAAATTTACCAGAACCCAAACGCCAAATTCTTGAACAACTCCACGCCCGTGATTACATCCTGGCAAACAAAAATGTATTAATTATTGATGATGATGTCCGTAATATCTTTGCCTTGACCAGTATGTTAGAACGCTATCACATGCAGGTGCTGTATGCTGAAAATGGCAGAGATGGCATCACCATGTTAGAAACTACACCCGATATTGATGTGATCTTAATGGATGTGATGATGCCAGAAATGGACGGTTACGAAACTACGCGCTTAATTCGCCAAAATAACCGATTCATCACCTTACCAATTATTGCCCTCACCGCCAAAGCCATGCAAGGCGATCGCGAAAAGTGCATCGAGTCCGGCGCATCCGATTACATCACCAAACCCGTAGATATTGAACAATTACTGTCTTTACTGCGCGTTTGGCTATATCGGTAAACTGACTATGATTGCCACATCACCCTATCTCCTACATCTAGCTAATACTTTCTCTCCTGTGGCTGAAACATATTAATCACTACGGGGCGATATTGAATATCAATTCCGGCGGGTGAATAGTAAGCCATTGTATGTTGCAGGAAATTGACATCATCGCGCTGGGGAAAGTCTTCGCGGAAGTGTGCGCCGCGACTTTCTTGCCGATTTAAGGCTGAGGCGAGAATTGTTTGTCCGACTACCATTAAGCTTCGCAGTTCTAAAGCTTCTACTAGTTCGGTATTCCAGCAGCTACCTTTGTCGTCTAAGAAAACTTGAGAATATTTTTGTTGTAATTGCGTTATTTTTTCCCAACCTTGACTCATTAATTCTTGAGTGCGGAAAACGCCGCAGAACTCGGTCATAGTATCTTGAAAGGCTTGGCGGACTTGGTTAATTCGATACTCTCCTGGTTGTTCTAGTAAGGCTTGAATTTCTTGTTGGGCTTCTGTGATGTAACGCTGTTCATCTATGGAAGGTAATTTACGTTGCTGTACATATTGAGCGATCGCCGCCCCAGTGCGTTTGCCATAAACTACACATTCTAATAGCGAGTTACTACCTAAACGATTTGCCCCATGAACAGATACACAAGCCGTTTCACCCGCCGCAAAGAAGGCTTCCACTAAAGCATCACCACTACTACGAACTTGCCCATCTGTGTTCACAGGTATACCACCCATACAATAATGAATTGTCGGGCGGACTGGCATTGGTTGAGTCACTGCATCAACGCCGACTAAGCGGTGGGCTTCTTCCCAACAGAAGGGAACGCGACTCATGATTTTTTCTTTGCCCAAATGGCGCAAGTCGAGATAGACAAAGGGGCCGCCAGCACTACCATCAGAATGCACACCACGTCCCGCCCGAATTTCGTAAGCGATCGCCCGTGAGGTAATATCGCGGGGTGCTAGTTCCATCCGGCTGGGTGCATAGTTCGCCATAAAGCGATCGCCTTCACTGTTGATTAAATATGCCCCTTCTCCCCGCACAGCCTCGGAAATCAACACCCCCACTGGATACAAGCCTGTGGGATGGAACTGCACAAACTCCATATCTTCCAGGGGTAAACCTGCAAGTGCAGTCATCGCCAAACCATCACCTGTAGAAGCATAATCATTGGAAGTAGTGTTATAAACGCGACCATAACCACCAGTGGCAAACATCACCGCCTTTGCCCTGACCACCTCAATATGCCCATCCAATAAGTGATACATCACCAAACCCTTCGCCTGTCCTTCTTCTAAAATCAGGCGCATTACGTACCACTCTTGATAAATCTGCACACCGTAACGCCGCAGATTATTGACTAATTCATGCAAAATTGCGTGACCAGTTTTATCAGCCGCGTAACAGGTGCGATTGTGAGAATGTCCCCCGAAAGCCCGTTGGGCGATGCGTCCATCAGGTAAGCGCGAGAATAAAACACCCAAATGTTCTAAGTCAATTACCACATCTGGCGCTTCTTGGGTGAGAATTGCAACTGCATCTTGGTCTGCTAAGTAATCAGAACCTTTGACAGTATCAAAAGCATGTGCTTCCCAAGAATCTTCAGTATCAACATTTTTTAACGATGCAGCCATTCCGCCTTGGGCTGCAACCGAATGAGAACGGATAGGGTGAGTTTTGGCAATGACAGCAACATTTAAACTGGGGTCAGTACGGGCAATTTCCACCGCCGCCCGACAACCTGCCAATCCTCCCCCAACAATAATGACATCATGTTCCAGCATAACTAGCCCCCGATCGCAAAAAGCTGCTGTTCTATTGTAGAGACGGGATTCACTTAGTGGTTTGTGATCTGTACAAAAAAATTCCCCATCTGCTGACAGGGAAATTAATCATTAGTTCAGAATTCAACACCAACAATTAATAAAATTTACTACTCCCCACTTTTCAGGTAGTAGCTTGTACAGGTTTTTGCTGAGAAATATTACCAGGGATAGGTACAGTTTTGGTTCCTGGCTCTACAGCAACTAGTTCAATATGATTTAACAATGTAGTTACAAAAGCAAATAGCAAGAAAGGCAACGAAAGCAGCACAATTAAACCTACAGTTGCTAAAGCATATACTGGTCGTCTCGCACCCATCAAGGCTAAGGCAGATGCCAGACTAACTGCAATTGTAATCAGCCAAACAATAATTTGACCGTAAATATCGCCAAAAGTGAGTGTACAGACAAATCGATAGTTTTTTATATCACTAATGTTCATGACACTTGCCTCAAGTCTTTCCTATAGGTTCTACGTTAGAGCCATGTTTGGCTATAAAACAATTTCTAAATATTTTTGCAATGTTTGTAATATCACTTTACACTTCGTTTTGTTTGTTACAAAAGTTGTTGATTCAGCAGATTTTGATTTCAAAACTTAATTAACAGTTTTCATCACAACTCCAATGATTTTGAAAATCATAAAACAGATTTATTATTTTAAATTTAATTTAATTTAATTTTTAGATTTGGCAGAATAGATATTTTTGATAGTTCTGCTGTCAATTCACCCAAATCTCTACTTTCAGTGACTTTTGATTTTTGGTGTGGCAAACTAATGAGCAAGCTATTAATGACCAACATTCGCTATCACCAAATGCTGATGATATTTAGGATAGTTTCAATTTTCATATTCTGTATCACAATCTTAGCAACTAATATTAGCTTTCCTTTTTGGAAAATTTACTCACCACAAACGGGTATATCCCTGAGTTTTATATTTTTATTTATTGGTTTACCCATAGCTATTTTGAATGGATTCGCATTAGCCAGAGCAAGTAGCATAATTGTTAAAAATAAAAGCCGTAAAACTGAATACTTTACATTGTTTATCTTAACTTTAGGAATTTTGTGTTTTGTAATCGGAATTGCTCACAATGCTTATCAAGCTATTCCTGCGAACAACTTGAATCTTTATCGTCAGCCAAGAGAGTATATAGTCAATTTAATTAAATTAGGAAAATTACATGGACAAATTCGGTGTCTCCAAAATGAGGTTGAACTAGAAAAATGTATAGAAGAGATAGAATTGCCAGATAAATATAAAGGTTTATCAAGAAATGGCAAGGTAATTTTAAGTACAAATTTAAAAGAAATATCTATTAAGTTTACCCATAGCACTTATAACTTTGGAGATGGCAGTATATATATAGTTTACTCAAGTTTAAAAAATAATTTATCTGAAGCCAAATGGCAAATAAGCAAATAAAAAAATAGCGATCGCATCGCTAAAATCTTGATTAACAAAAGATAAAATGAAAGCGATCGCTGTTGAAACTTTAATAAACCAAAGGTCTAGCACCACTCATTTGACGCAACGAATTGATGCAGGCTGGACAGTCACAACCAAACAAAGTCACTGCCATTTCGCTTTCTTGGTCACTAAACTCTAACATCGGCACATTATCGTTAGAAAATTCTACTTCAGCCTGTTCAGTCGGGATTTGTGCTAACACAGACGCTCTAGCACATACTAAGCCAACCTTATGCTTATTGCGGATACAAGATAAACGGTCTTCAGTATTTTTAACTACTGGTTCTGCTGCTTGTACTTGATTAACCATCGCTGTCATCGACAGAATAGAACTAATCAGCATCGGAGTGGAAAGTAAACTCAGTATAATTTTATTCATTGGTCTCCTCTAAAATTCCTGGCCGCTTAGAATAATTAAATCTTACGTGTACCATGAATGTCCATCAGGAGCTTATGTTTCCTAAATGAGTAAGGAGTAAATACTTATGACTTATCAGGACTTAGGCAAAATTATGAAAAAACCTAGACGCACTCTTAGGCTACTCTGACCAGAACGTCTAACAGTGAACCCGCAGGGTAGGACATTACTTAAAGAACGCAAAAATAATTTTTCCCAGTGCAAATTTTCCTCAGCCAGGAAAGGAAAGGATTAATCTTAATAAAAACAAAAATACCGGACTTAACAAGTTCCGGTAAAATCCTTGGGAATATCTACTAATGAGCCATTAATGAATTCTTTCGCGGAGTAATTGTTCTTCTAAAGCCGCAATCCGATTGTAAGCTGCGGTTAGTTGCGCTGTTAGTCTTTGTATCTGAATTTCTGGTGTTAAAACTTTATCCCCACCTTGACGATTCATATCAATATAAGCGCCATCTGTCAGAACATCCTTGTGTTCTAGTTCTTGATTAAAACTAATTTGTCCTCTTAAATGATAGGGAAAAGTCTCGCTATTTTCTTGATAGTTATCTTTTACAGATGTTTTAGCCAAGGAACACTCTGTGAAAGCCTGAGCAACTTTAAAATCTAGCTGCTCAATTACCTGGTAGAGGGCATCCAGTTTATGGCTCAAAGTTAGAATCTGGTTTTGTAATGGCTCCATCTAATACCCTCGTCAGTATATTTCCTCCATGTTATTCAATTTACTGGCAATGTTAAACATACTTATGAATTATTTAATTATTCAAATAATTTGTCGAAATGATATACCTAAGTCATTAATTATCAATCTTTCTCAAAAAAATCTGGAAGTCAATGCCATCACCAATGTTAAAAAATGTAAATTTGGACTAACTTATTTTGAGAAAAATTTGAAATATTAAAAAACAAAAACCTATTTACGAATAACTAAAACAATAAAAGCTACAGTAGTCTGATTTATTTTAGAAATTATCTATACAGCCTGAGAGTAAGGCTTGGGGAGTCGGGAGTAAGAAAAAGTGTTTTGTGGGTTTACTGTTTTTTTCAGAAATATTAAGTATCATTTATGCTTATATTTTTATTTTTATCTAGTTCTCTCATAATTGATGTTTTCTTGACAATTAATTGTTTTTTAAATTTTGATTGAAATTTGATTGTGGAATGGGTTTCTAGCTGATCTATTGTAGGCTTTTCGTCCCACACCACAAACAAGCTACCAAACTGACACAGATAAATTTATCCAATAGCAGCAATTCTATCCGCGTTTATCTGCGGTTAATTTGATTACGGACACGCTACTACACTTTGATAGCGATAATGCGAATTCTGCGATAGTCTGCCAGCCAAACATGATTTTTGTAAAGTGTAGGCTTGAGGTAGTCTTCAACATTACGAATCACTTCTACTTGTTCCACAGCCGAAAGGTTGGTGAAAAAATTACTAGCAAACATTTCTAGCCAGTTTTTGATACCTGCTGTCTCATCTGCTAAGACGGTGGGACGGGGAAACAAAATAGCATGAGTAACTTCAAAGCCTTGTTTTTCCAGTAAATTACTATACTCACTAATACTAGGAAAATACCAAGGATTGAAAGTTTGGGGGTGAGATAGACCAATTTTTGCCAAAGCCATATACAAGGCTTGAACTATAGATTCTACGTTACCTTTACCACCAAATTCAGCAACAAAACGCCCTCCTGGTTTGAGTGCTTGATATATGGAGGCGATCGCAGTATCTGGTTCTTTAATCCAATGCAAGGTAGCATTAGAAAATACAGCATCAAATAGTTTGTCTATTTGCAAGTTACGAGCATCAGCAATTTCAAACCGTAAATCAGGATAATTTTGTCGCGCCTTTTCAATCATTGTGGCGGCGCTATCAATTCCCATCACCTCAGCACCAGACTCGGCAATTTTGGCAGCAAGTTGACCAGTGCCACAACCTAAATCTAAAATCAATTCTCCCGGTTTGGGGTTCAGCCATTGCAATAAATCTTCGCCATATTGCCACACAAAAGCGTGTTTATCTTCATAAAGCAAAGCATTCCAATTATCTTGGGATGGCGAAATCTGATTCATATTCAGTAAAATCTTACGCAATGAGAGGAAAAATCAAGAGTTTGAAGAAGGGTGTAGGAGTCTTAGGTATTCAAAACCCTTACACCCCCACACCCTTACACCCAACTTCAACAACTAACCTTTGTGCGAAAATTACGCCGGATAAATCCTTAAGCGACGATTAGGTTCTTCGCCAAAACTATGGGATTTGAGGCGATAATGTTCTACCAACTCATGCTGCATTTTGCGGACTTGGGGAGAACGGGGCAGTAACTCCACTGGCTGTCCTTTAGGAATGACAATTTGCTCGACTGCAAGTCTAGCTTCTTCTAGGGCATCAATTTCGTCATCGCTACCACTGTGCAGAAAAAGTTGCAATTCGCGGTCATCAGCAATTTCTGGTTCATCGATGTTCAATAACCGCCGCAGTCCACGGGTAATTTGCGGAATGGTGCTGGCTTTAATCATGTGGATAGGCACATGACGGGCTTTAGCCATTTGCCGTAGTTTAGCGTGGTTTTTGACATGCGATCGCAATGCCAAAATTGCATCAGCACTATCGATGTCTTTTGTCAATACCACAGGCAAAGTCAGCACACTAACTACCTGTTCTAATTGGTGGCGACTCACCCCATAAGGATAAACATGCAGTGGCAAATCTTCCCCGTTGGGGCCAGCATTCTTCGTGGCGGCGAAATCAATGGTGTCGGAGTAGTTAAAGGATTCCTCTAGCAAGCGGTCAAACTCGCTCTGTCCAGTTGTTTTTTCCCGCTCTAGACTCAATGGCGGAAGTGCCACCATCTGTCCCGATGCCCGCCAGCCACTAGACTGTCGCCCAGAGGAGAAAGTGTCTTCCCCACTCGCTAAATGACCGCCACGACCATTCACCACCGATAGCTGTCGAGTCATGACAACTTTACCATTATCATCCACAGTGCGGGTTTGTGGGCTTGGTTGCCGTCCACGCAATAAAGTATCTACTGTGTCAGCAACACTTTCGTGAACTACCCAACGCTGTCGTTCTAACATCTCTACAGCAATTTCAAAGGTAGGCGGAGCTTTACGCTCTAACACCGTTTTTTGCGAACCACGCCTTCTGGCTTCGTCGTCTCCCAGTGTCACAGCCTGAATACCACCAACCAAATCAGAAAGTGTGGGGTTTTTGATCAGGTTTTCAATTTGGTTCCCATGAGCAGTGCCTACTAACTGCACACCACGTTCGGCAATGGTACGTGCTGCTAAAGCTTCCAGTTCGGTGCCGATTTCATCAATCACAATTACTTCCGGCATGTGGTTTTCCACTGCCTCAATCATGACTTGATGCTGAAGTTCTGGATGAGCTACTTGCATCCTTCTCGCACGACCAATGGCAGGGTGAGCAATATCGCCATCTCCGGCAATTTCGTTGGAGGTGTCGATAATTACTACTCGTTTGTTTAGCTCATCTGCCAACACACGGGCAATTTCCCGCAGGGCAGTAGTTTTACCCACACCTGGACGACCTAGCATGAGAATGGATTTACCTGTTTCTACCAAATCGCGGATCATACCGATAGTACCGAATACCGCACGACCAACACGACAGGTTAAGCCAATTATCTTACCATTCCGATTGCGGATAGCACTGATCCGATGCAAAGTTTGCTCAATTCCTGCTCGATTATCTCCGCCAAAGGTTCCGACTCGCTGAATACAATCATCAATTTGTGCTTGAGTTACGGGTGTTTCACTCAGATACTCAGCTTGATTAGGAAAGCGAGCTTCTGGGCGACGACCCAAATCCAAGACTACTTCAACTAAACTATCTCGCTGAGGATGATTTTCTAGTACTTGTCGCAAGTCTTGGGGCAAGATGTCTAATAACTTTTGGAGATCGTCTTTAATCGTCATGCTTTCTATGGTGACGTTTTGAGAGATAACGAACGAGCGATTATCGCTCTTGCTGTGACTTGATCTGGGAAACGAGAGAATAGGCAAGCCCTACAGCTTCCCACAATAAGTCCGGTTCTGATTCCAGGTGGACATTCCCTTGAACACTGGCGTAATTCACCTCCTTATTCTCCAACTGTTCGAGAATTGGCGACAGCAATACACGGGCATAGCTTCCGTAGGCGACTCCTGCTATTGAGGCAGAGGAAGACAAGGGAGAGGGGGAAGACAAGGGAGAAGAGTTTTCTTTCACCCCTGTACCCTTGCACTCCTGCACCCCTGCTCTCTTCAGTAGTCCCATTGCCTTTAACTTAGCAACGGTGTAGCTATTTGTGCCACCTGCTAACTGCACATATCCGGGTAGGTTCGCTGCCAAAACTTTTTGTCCTAATTTGACTGCCGCCGTAGTGGTACCATCTCCAATATCACCACTCATCGGACGACCATCGGTTTGCCAAATTAAAGTACGAGGACGTGGGGTAATTAGTTCATAAATTGCTTTTAAGTAATCAATCATGCCATCGCCATCAGGACAACTGATAGCCAATAACTGAAGTTGTTCAGCCCAAGGTGAAATTGCTTGCCATAATTTTTGAAATTCTACTAATCTGCCGACTTGTGTATGAATTTCTACGGCATTTACTCCTGTGGAAATTACCATTGGCGCGATCGCCTCTGGTGTTGATATATATGATCTAGTATAAATTATATCGTAAGGGCATAATGGGATGCAACGACCACAACCGTAACATTTCTGAGATTCTACCCCAGAAAAATTATCTGGTTTCCGGTTAAATGCGATCGCCTGTGCCGGACAAACTCGCTCACATGGTCTAAGACAGTCAGAGGGACAATGAACGGCATCAAACTCGGCTTTACGAAAATGGGGGTCTTCACCATCATTCAAACTCACCATTAACAAAGGCGAACCACCTTGATAGTCGAAGCCTCGTTCTTGGGCGGCTTTAGTCAGGTTTTTAGCTGCTTGCAGTCCGGCTTTGGCTGCTGCTATCACCGCCGGGTCAGCAGCGACATCTATACAGTCAGCACCCGCCAAAGTGTAGGCTAAAGTTAAACTTCTGACTGCTGGCAAATGTTGGTAGCTGGCTCCACAAATGAGCTTGAACCAGCAACCGTTTTCCAGGGAATGTAAAGGGGCAAACAAATCAGTCACATCTCTATTATGCTTTTATGTAACTGAAAATAGTAGTCTTTAATCAATAAAAATTTTTTGACACTATTTTGACTTTCTGAGTAACCAGACTCTCACTTTTGACAGCTAATGTCAATCAACTATTGCTATAAATTCTCTTGCTACCGAGAACAAATCAATATATTTTTGATTTTAAATTATGTAAATTTTATTGCTCAGTATATACCAATCTACTTGCTATCCGGTATAAAATCCTATCCTCACCACTGGGGCATAGATGCAATAAAGTCAATCACTGTTTCTGGTTTTAAAGGTTGAGAAAACAGAAACCCTTGAGCAAAGTCACAGTTCAAACTTCTTAATTTTACTAATTGTTCTTGAGTTTCTACGCCTTCAGCAATCACAGTCATATTCATAGATTTAGCAATACTAATTATTGTTGGTACTAGTCCTAGATTATCTTGATAAAACTGCATTCTAGTAATAAAAGACTTATCAATTTTTAAAGAATCTAAAGGCAAACTATGGATATAGCTGAGAGAAGAGTAACCAGTACCAAAATCATCCATTACTAACTTGACGTTGCGTTGTTTGATTTCCTCAATCATGCTTCTCACCGCATGAGTATTTTCCATAATCACACTTTCGGTAATTTCTAATTCTAGATTTTTGGGATTAACTTTGGTGTCATGAATAATTTGATCAATTTGGTTAATTAAGTTAGCTTGGGTAAACAGACGCGCACTTAAATTAACACTCATCGTTAAATTTTTAGGAATATTTGGATGCTCTTGCCAAAGGCGTAATTGTTGACAAGCTGATTGTAAAACCCAGATATCAATTTCATTAATTAAACCTGTTTCTTCGGCTATGGGGATAAACTCTGTGGGAGCCATTAAACCCCGCACAGGATGTTGCCAACGGACTAATGCTTCAAAGCCAGTAATTTGACCAGTACTTAAGGTAATAATCGGCTGATAATAAATAATCAACTCTCTTCTTTCAATGGCTCGCCGCAAATCATTTTCAATTTCTAACAGTTGAATAGCTTCTTGGTACATTGCCGGGTCAAAGACTTTATAACTGGCTTTACCTTGCGCTTTAGCACGATACATAGCTGTGTCGGCATCCCGTAATAAATACTCTGGTTTTTCGTAATCTTTACAACCCCAATTAATCCCAATACTAGCATTCATAAATACTTCATATCTAGACAATTTAAATGTCATAGATAGTTCTTGGAGCATGAGTTCGGCAACTTGAATTGCGGAATTAATATCGGAAATATTTTCGAGAAGAATACCAAATTCATCACCACCGAGTCTTGCTAGGGTATCACCAGGATTCAAGCATGATTGCAGACGACGCGCAATCGCAATCAGTAATTCATCTCCCACAAGATGACCGAGAGAATCATTGACAACTTTGAAGCGATCGCAATCTAAATATAGGACAGCAAAATGATAGTTTTTATCTTCTCTCGCTAGGTTAAGAGCTTTGCCTAACTGTCTTAAAAACAAAACCCGATTTGGTAATCCTGTGAGTGCGTCATGGAGAACTATATCTAGTAATTTATCTTGTAATTGTTGCCGAGAAATTATTTCTCGTTGCAGTTTTTGTAGAGCATTTTCTAATTCCCAAGTTCGAGATTTGACTCTTTGCTCTAGTTCTGTATTGAGTCTTAAAATTTCTAATCTTGCTTGTCTCAGTTCTAGTTGATTTTGAACGCGCACTACAACTTCTTCAAACTCAAAGGGTTTAGTAATATAGTCTACTCCCCCTAATCTAAAACCTTTAATTTTATCGAAGACATCATCTAAAGCACTAATAAAAATTACGGGAATATCTGCGGTTAAATCCCAACTCTTAAACCGCCGACAAACTTCATAGCCGTCAACTTCTGGCATCATAATATCAAGTAAAATTAGATCCGGTAAAACAGTTTGACAAGCAGTTAAAGCCATTTGCCAGTTTAACGCTTTACGGACGTTGTATCCTTTTCTAGCCAGTAGAGAGGATAAAACTCTCAAGTTATCTGCCTTGTCGTCAATTATTAAAATATCTTTTTTATCCGGGTCTAACTGCTGGTGGTTCATTACATCTTGCTTCTCGTCAATTCCATAGTTTTCTCAAACTGATACTTATTAGCTAAATTGTTGAAAACCCGGCACATTTGATTGTAATCTTATTCTGAAAATATTTTTCTTTGGGATCGCAGATTTGATTTTCTGCTTGGCATTTGTGAGATGACTTAGCTGCTGTGATCAAAATAGATACCAGATACCTTACCTGTTCCACAAAAATCGGGAATTCAGTAATACTGAGTTTTCTAATTGGTCTAGCAGCTTTAGTGTTGCTGTACTTTATTTTGCAATGCAAGATAAACCAATAGCCTCACAACGACTCTCAATTACAAGACAAAGGTCTTAATTATAACTAATATCATGGGTATTTTGGCATAAACATTGGTAATGAGGAGATGAAACGATTGAGTAAGCGGAAGTTTAAATATCATGGTTGTTGGATTTTTCCCTAGCTCCCGTTGTGGATAACTCAGGCAACTTTAGATACATAATTTGCTCCGGGTTATTACTGTGTGATACGTTCAAAGCTACAAAGGATATTACTATTTTTAGTATAAAGATTTACTTTTGCCAAGCTCTACGCATACATAGCAGAGGCAATTTTATAATTACACTAAGTCCTGAAACTTTTGTATGGCAGCAGAATTTAGACTATTGTGGAGTTTGAGATGTTGGATTTTCTTATGATTGACTGGTAAGTTTTTCGGGGATTCATCTATTGCAATCATTTGTCAATTTGGCCTTACTGTAATCTAGCTTAGTGATATCTCAAGGTTACTGTTTAGCCAAAATCAAAAATAGATGAACACTTGTTTACTCAAGTCTTTGGGAGCAAATTTGAACTTAGAGATTTTTAGTAAATAGTTTACAAGTCTCGCACTTGCAGCTAAAAACCTGATAATAAATATTCAAATCTTGTAAGCACAATTGCATAATAGCTTAACAGTCATCCAATTATTGATATTAATAAAATTTATTAATTAATATCTGGAATTATTTCGATTTCATCACCAATTTGTAATATTTTGCCAGATTCTGATATGTGTACTCTAGTATTCACACTCAAGCGGTAAAAATGATTAAAGTGTGATAGATTTACTGAGTCTGGTAATGTTGCTTGTCGCTGTTGGATAAATATTTTTTGGAAACTTGGGTAAACTGCGGCTGAGTCAGGATTCCTGGTTGGGACTACACAACGCTGGCATGGGTTGACTCCAAAAAACTGCACATTTCCCACTCGCAAGGCGACTAATTGATCTGGTTCACTAAATAAATGATCTTCCCAAAAAGCTGGTACACCTGCGATTTCAATGTTGGCACGTATCCGACGACGCATTTCATCGACAGTGACACCAGGAAACCACGAAGCAACTTCTGTTAAAGTTGCTGTACTAATTACAGTTGGGCCAGGAGAATCGGTATCATCAGGAAAACCCATTAGTGAGTTTTGAGCGATGGTAAGGGAAAACCCAAAAAAATCACTTAAAGCGGCGGTTAATTTTTCTCTCTCTGTATTTAAATTAAAAACTAATGGTGAATCCTGGTGAGGAATTTTCAGAGAGATGGTTTGATCGCCAGAGGTGTTTTGATAATCCGCCCGCAGTAAATGAATTTTGGGATGACGCTTACCATTGACAAATTTACTTTGTACATCAAAAAGGGCGAACTCGCGATCGCCTTTTAATGCGCCACTAGACAAAACCTCGGCTTGTGCCACTTCTACCCCATCTAGTGACTTAATTGGGTAAATTACGATTTTGGCTAGGTACGGCATTTTCAGATAACTTGGTTAGGGATACAAGGGTGATTTATCAATACCGCCAACATGATTTAACGGCCAAAAGCGCAATACAGCCCGACCGATAATATTCTCGCGGGGTACAACACCCCAACAACGGCTATCGTAACTGCTGTTACGGTTGTCACCTAAAACTAGGTAAGCATTTGGCGGTATTGTCTGCGCTTTAGCTAGGAAAGCTGGTTGCTGTCCAGAGGTGCAAACATCAACCACTGTGCGCTGGCTAGAACCTAAATAAGCTTCTTCTTCCAGGGGTTTGTTATTAATGTAGACTTTACCATCACGCAGTTCTACTGTTTCTCCTGGTAAGCCAATCACACGTTTAATAAACGCATCTTGATATTGTTCACGCTTGAGTTCGTCAGTGGGTGAAAAAACCACAATATCTCCCCGTTGGGGGCTGGCAAACTTATACTTCAACTTATCAACAATAATCTTGTCTGCTTCCCACTGGTTTTGAGTCCCATGCAAAGTTGGTTCCATAGAACCAGAAGGAATCCAGCGAGCTTCAGCAACAAAAGTACGAATGCCCAGGGCAAGAACGATACTTAATACAACTGTTCTACCTAGCTCGGCAATCCAGGAATTATCGGGTTTTTGATTAGAATTTTGATCAGACACTTGATTTTGCATGAAAGTACTGAAGTAAGGAAAAGTGTAGTAATTAACTAGCTTAGGGAAAGTCTATCTGTTAATTTTAACGAGAAAATTAGGTTCTCTAGGTGAGTTTTAGCATCTTTACAGACAGATGTATAAGTTAAAAATAAACTTTTTTTGAATCAGCTGCAAAAATTGATCATAGAAAGAGCAAGCAAGTTTCATCTAAGATTAAAGCTTGCCGTCATACATAACTCCTTTCCTTCAAATTTTTTAGCTCCATGTCATCTTCAGAAAGTTTACTAATTCGCCGCGCTCGCATTGTCCTACCCAATGGTGAATTCATGGTTGGGGATGTACTTGTGCGCGATCGCCTCATCCAAGAAGTGGCACCGGAGATTGCTGGTACCATTGTCACCAGAGAGGTTGACGCACAAGGGTTAACTTTGTTGCCAGGAGTTATCGACCCGCAAGTGCATTTTCGGGAACCAGGACTAGAACATAAAGAAGATTTATTTACCGCTAGTTGTGCCTGTGCTAAGGGCGGTGTGACTTCGTTTTTAGAAATGCCTAATACCCGCCCCCTGACTACTACTCAAGCGGCATTAGATGATAAACTCCAACGGGCAGCTAGTAAGTGTGTAGTGAATTATGGCTTTTTTATTGGTGCAACCGCAGAAGTTTTGCCAGATTTACTCACAGCCCAACCAACACCAGGAATTAAAGTTTTCATGGGTTCGATGCACGGTCAGTTACTGGTTGACCAAGATACTGTGCTGGAAGCCATTTTCGCCCAAGGCGATCGCTTAATTGCGGTTCACGCTGAAGACCAAGAACGCATTAATCAACGACGACAAGAGTTTGCTGGTATTCATGACCCAGCAATTCACTCCCAAATTCAAGATAATCAAGCGGCGCTGTTAGCCACCCAAAAAGCCTTAAATCTTTCTAAAAAATATCAGCGTCGGCTACATATATTACATCTGTCCACAGGCGAAGAAGCTGAGTTATTACGTCACGACAAACCGCGTTGGGTGACTGCGGAGGTCACACCACAACATTTGTTATTGAATAGCAGTGCTTATCAAGATATTGGCACTTTAGCGCAGATGAATCCGCCATTGCGATCGCCCCACGATAACGAAGTTCTCTGGCAAGCGTTACGGGATGGTGTGATTGATTTTATCGCCACCGACCATGCCCCCCACACCTTGGCAGAAAAAGCCCAAGAATACCCCAATACACCTTCGGGAATGCCCGGTGTCGAGACTTCTTTACCATTGATGTTAACTGCGGCAATGCAAGGAAAATGTACTGTGGCGCAAGTTGCCAACTGGATGTCTAATGCGGTGGCGCAAGCTTATAAAATTCCGCATAAAGGAGCGATCGCACCTGGTTACGATGCCGATTTAGTCTTGGTAGACTTGGATAATTACAGTCCCGTCCGCCGGGAAGATTTGTTAACCAAATGTGGTTGGAGTCCCTTTGAAGGTTGGAACCTCACAGGCTGGCCTGTCATCACAATTGTGGGTGGACAAATTGTCTATGAACAAAATCGCGTTAATACTGACGTGCGCGGTCAAGCTTTAACTTTCTCTTCATAAAT
The DNA here is from genome assembly GCF_014697485.1 of Anabaena sp. FACHB-83. Lineage (NCBI taxonomy): Bacteria > Bacillati > Cyanobacteriota > Cyanophyceae > Nostocales > Nostocaceae > Anabaena > Anabaena sp. FACHB-83. Next base: position 24,771 of record NZ_JACJRY010000044.1, read on the forward strand.
ATTTAGTAGTGCTGAGTGCTGAGTGCTGAGTTCTCAGTTCTCAGTTCTCAGTTCTCAGTTCTCAGTTCTCAGTTCTCAGTTAAAGATTCTACCCCTCCTCCCTGCCCCCTGCCTCCTTTCAACTACGTATAAACACTAGCTTCCAAATTTGGAGGCGAAAAGTTGAGTGTTTATACGATTTTAACTCGTATAAATACTATGCTACTTGGTTAAAAATGTTTGGGCTTTTGGAAGATATATCAGTATGAATATAAGATTTTCTTTTAACCAAGACTTTTTAAAATTAATTTATCTCATAACTTAATCATTAGTTACTTTTTGATTACAGATTCTGTTTTTAACTTGGGAATACTAGGTCAGTGGATAGATGACAGGATGGCTACTGCGATCGTAAATCTTTTAACCTTTCTCAACTAGTCTTTTGTGTTCAACTATCCGGATTTTTCCGCTAAAAAAAGAAGAGAATTAATAGGGTTAAGTAAACGGGCAAATTTCTGTGAAAACTCAGTTTTATACATATATAAATTTTATATGCACTTAATTTGGACGACCTTAAAACCTATTTTTTACACTTCTGATTGATTGTTTTCTCAGCAATTGGTGTTCTAAAAGCCAGCATTAGCAAAGAAAACAAAGTTAGTCTCAAAACACTAGCATCCCAATTAAACACACTAAAAGAAACAATTTACTTAGTTAATCAAAGGCAGGTACAAAGAAAAACAGAATACAAGTAATACATCCCAGTACTGACTGGCTAACTAAAATTCATCTGTAAATGAGCCTTCTCACCAAGATGATTCCCTAAACAACAAATTAAAGTCACTTCTTATTTGAATGTAATTACCCTTGAGTGTCCGCACTCAAAAATCTGGCAGCTTGCTAGATATCACTCTCCAAAGGATTGTTTCATTCAAAAGCTTTGACTCAAGATTTATCGACACTTACGGCAATACTGTCTGCGAGCATAGACCAAAAATTAGCTAAATGCAGTCGCTAGTAAATGTCAATCAAGGCCAAACCCCTATTGTACAGTATTCCATTGATTTTTGAATAATGAAGGCAGTAATGTTAGTCAATTTCTTCGATGAACGCGGTAGTGGTAGATAGAACGAGTGTACAATCCCCCCTCGACTATCGATACATTTTTATCATCTCATCATGATGTGAGGCTAATTTTGGATGGGACAGTTGTCCTTGTAGTTCATTTATGTAGAACCGCATCCAGAAAATTTTCTCACAACCTACAGCAATGAATTATGAATTCTGAGCGGCAAAATTTGCCGCTCAAACTTCTTTTGGGTGGGATTCTCTACACAACTTTTGCCTACCCAATTTTTTTTGCTTTGATGGTGCATAATCACGGATAATTGTATAGTCTAATCCACAAATCTAAATAATTTATCTAGATTTTAGCAATTAACTCGCTGATGTTGCAATGTAATCCTGTAATATCAGCTTGACGAGTACCATTGTCGCCGTAGCTTAAACGCACACACAGATAACTCTCTGGCTGGTAAGGCATTCTCTCAGCCCACTCTATCGCTACAATTCCAGGTTCTATTTCGATTCCTTCCCAATAGCTTTCTAAGTTTAAACCTGTCACCTCTGATGGTTCTAAGCGATATAAGTCGAGGTGATAAAGGGGTATACGCCCTTGAGTGTATTCATTAATCAAAGTAAAAGTGGGGCTGACAATAGATTCGGTAATTCCTAAACCTTGACCAATGCCTTGCACCAAGGTAGTTTTACCTGCACCTAAGTCGCCTTCTAGTAAAATGACAGTACCAGGAGTTAAAGTTTGACCTAGTTTGATACCTAAATTCAGAGTTGCTTGGACATCTGCAAGAGAAATTTTCATTGTTGGTCATTGATCATTGGTCATTAGTCATTAGTGTATACACATGACTAATGACTAATTCTTACTTGCCATGATGAGCGCCACTGTACCAGCGTAACAAGACTTTTGCGAGTTTTTGGGGATTATGACGGACAACACCAGTTTCATCTTCATACAATACATTCGCTAAAACAACTCGTCGCCCTAGTAACGATACATCTTCTCTGTCGAGGAAAACTGGATGAGAATTTTGTTGGGCATAACGGATGAGAGATTGGGGAGAAGGAGATTTTTTGTGTACCATAACAGCATCAAATAATCTCCTTTGACCACAGGCTGCATCAATAGCTTTGATATGGTCAGCAACAGTATAGCCCTCAGTTTCTCCTGGTTGGGTCATAATATTGCAGATGTAGATGCGAGGGGCTTTGGAGGAGGCGATCGCATTGGCAATTTCTGGTACTAGTAAATTAGGAATCAAGCTGGTATACAGGCTACCCGGCCCAATAATAATATAGTCAGCTTCTTTAATTGCTTTAATCGCTGCGGGTAAGGCTGGTGGATTAGCAGGTGTGCAACCAATTTTGACAATTTTACCACCAGCTTTAGGAATATTCGATTCTCCTTCAATGCGGCGGCCATCGGCTAATTCTGCCCACAGACGCACATCGGTGAGGGTTGCTGGCAAAACTTGTCCCCGCACCGCCAAGACTTTAGAACTTGCCGCCACAGCACGTTCTAAATCACCAGTAATCTCACTCATAGCAGTTAAGAATAAGTTACCAAAACTATGCCCCGTCAAGCCATCGCCTGCCCGAAAGCGGTATTGAAACAATTCTGTTAACAGCTTTTCTTCATCTGCTAAGGCTGCTAAACAATTGCGAATATCTCCCGGTGGTAGCACACCAAATTCTTGACGCAACCGCCCAGAAGAACCACCATCATCAGCAACCGTGACGATCGCACTAATATTAGCACTATAAGTTTTCAGTCCCCGCAACAAAGTCGAAAGTCCGGTACCACCGCCAATGACTACAATTTTCGGCCCGCGATACAAGCGGCGATGGGCTAACAAAACATCAATGAGTTCTGTTTCACCTTGTTGTTTGAAAGCCGCAGTAATGGAACCCACAGTGCGAGTTTGTCCCCAAAGCAGCAACAGTAAGCCGCACAGTAGCACCAAAGGGCCACTGATATAGTTGGGTAGGATGTTGGTAATTACTCCCAGAAAATTCCTCAACAACTCCAACAGCCAAAAAATCGGGGTCAACTTCACCCATATAGCTAACCCCAAACTCGCCAAAAATACACCGCCAACGCTAATAAGTAACCAGCGTTTTACTGATAGTCCTGGAGATAACCACTTAAACCACTGGTTAACCCGATAAGATGTGCGGCTGCGCGACTGCTGTTGCAGGGCGTGGAGGGCTTGTCTGAGAAAACCAATTGACATACCTGATTGAAAGCAGTGCTACAAACTAATGAATAAAGGAAAATTTACACTCCCTGGTTTTAACACCAAGTGTGTCATTATTAAGTATTTCAGTGCTTTGAGACTGATAGCAGAAGACAGGAGATAGAGACCAAATGTAAGCAGGAGGTAATAGTATTACTATGCCTAACATTCTGCTTTCCGAGTGTCCTAACTTCTGTGACTACAGCTAGAAAACCAGTCATCAAAGTTGCCAGTCTTCCCAGTAAAACAATACCCTGGCTTGGTCAAAGTTAGTTTAATGGAAAAACGAATTTTAGGTTTAGATCCTGGATTAGCCATTTTAGGATTTGGCGTAATTACTTGCAAACAAGGCTCTAGCAAGGTACAAGACACAACGGTAGATATGCTTGACTTTGGGGTAATTCGTACCTCGGCAGATGCAGAAATGGCACAGCGCCTGTGTACCTTGTTTGATGATTTACACACCCTGATTAGTGAATTGCAACCAGACTTGGTTGCGATCGAAAAGCTGTTCTTCTATCGTATGTCAAGCACTATTCTTGTAGCACAAGCTCGTGGCGTTGTCATGTTAGTTTTGGGACAACATCGCTTACCTTATGTAGAATTTACCCCGGCACAAATTAAACAAGCTTTAACCGGCTATGGCAATGCAGATAAATCTGATGTGCAAGCCGCAGTGGCGCGAGAGTTGAATTTAGATACAATCCCAAGACCAGACGATGCCGCAGATGCTTTAGCAGTAGCTTTAACAGCATCTTTTCAGTTGTAATTATTCATCACAGAGCCATCAATTATTTATTGTTGATATTGATTTATACTTCATACGGAAGCAGTGGTAGAGGCTAGGAAAATTTTTACTGAGGTAGATCATTTTCTCCTCTGCTAAGTGTATGGAAAATAAATTTTCATCTTGTAGAGTAAGACAGTGACAACTGCTGTTTACCAAAGTTCAACCAGCTAAAAGCTAGTTCCTGCCAAAATTTATGTATGGGAAACCAACTTAAATCCTAAAGAGTCTGGTTTCAAAATAGGTAACAGCACCAGCCCCTACCAGCCCGATCACCTATGCTAAAAGTTATGCACTCGGCCGCCGACTCAGCCACACCCAATTCTCAGTGGGAGGAGTTAATTAAGCTTCCAACCCCAGACACAGTTCAATGGGACAATATCAAAACTCAGTTGGACTTGGTACTGTTGGCGCTAGAAACCTTAACTGGGATTGGTTCTGAGGCTATGCTTTCGGCGGCAGTTAACCTAAATTTAGAGTCAAGAGTGCCAGACCGCGTAGCTTTATGGCGGCTACGGCAGTCAAATCCCCTACGCAAAGGTCAAGGAGGGCGAAAAAAGCTAGATGTAGAAGAAGCGCGATCGCTTGTTTTAATCATCTGCTATCTCGCCAAACAGCACCAAGAATTAATTCGTCGTGCTGTTGGGTTACTAGAGCAAATGGCGGAAAATAACCGGGAACCTCATCAGGCTGCTTTACTTGGAGATTACATTGATGCTTTTTGCAACACCTACCAAGAGCGAATGGAAGAGGATGACCAAATCTCAACGGAATTACTCACCCACCTGGCACTTAAATTGCTCGTAAACTTGTTGTTTTACAGCGCCCCTGGTGGACACCGCCGTCTCTGGCTCGCACTCATCGACCATTCCGCAAAATATTGAAAACGTCTCCTTTGCAGTTTCTGCCATGCCTGTATTAAATTCTGTCATTCGTCGCTACACACCCCCCACTTGCACACTCGAAGTATTGGCACAAAGTTCGCCTTTGTCCCGTTGGATGGGGAAAACTGTAATTAAGCAACTCAGCTTTGAGTTACGCATTGACGATCCACGACTACCAGAAGAACGCAGGGTTGTAATTCGGGGCGATCGCGACCAACTCGAAGCTTTATGTGATGCCGTCACCAGCTATGTGCAGCAATTCCTCCAACAGTCGCCAGAAAGTTTTTCGCTGGGTTTTTCTGGCTTTGGCGATGCAATTACAACATCTGATGATTCAGCCCCATCGGCTTTATCCACACAGACTTTAAAATCTTTCGCCGCCGACATTCCCAGAAGCAAAATCTATTTAGAACCGGGCAGTTCTTTAACTCACAAATTACATCTTGGTTCTTTGTCTGGTCAAGCCTCTAGCTCATTGGTGCAACTCAGTTTATTACAACTTTATGATTTAGCCTCAGCTTTGGATGAATACTCAGCTGATGTGATGGCTTTACCATCTCTGAATAACAATAATTCTGTTCTCCGTTTCCCGACTTGGGCTCCTATAGCCGCAGTTTTGGTTTTAAGTGTAGGTTTATTGCCAATCACTTTACAATACGCCAATTATTATCGACAAAATCAGCCGACAACGGCAAATAAAACTACTGCTCAAGAGTCTGATGTGGCTTTAGCACCTACACCACCAGCTAACTTGAGTACACCACTACCTGGACTGATATCTCCAGATAATTTACCATCACTGCCACCCATCGACTCTACTCTGCCTCTGCCAACTTCTCGTTTGCCGGCACAACCAGTCATTCCTCCTGGGGCGGGTATTTCTTCCGCTAACTCCGCCACCTCCCTCGGTGTACCGTCAACATCTTCCAAAACTGGGCTGAATATACCCCAAGCAAGCATTAGCACCAAGAATAATCTCCCAAGTACCACATCAACAACAATTTCTGGTCAACAAATTGCCCTAAACCCTGCACCGTCCATTACTCAGGGTGAAATTAGCTTACCTCAAAGGCGGAGTTTACCTCCACGTCTGTCTTCTGGGGCGGATAATTTATCATCTAGTAATATCCCGTCAATTGTTCCGCCACCATTGGCAACTATACCCAATAACAACCGTGGCAATAATCTTTCGCCAGAGTACTCACCAACTAATCAACAACTAGGAGACAAAATCAGTTCGTCTCTACCACCTTCAGCCGCAGAAAATAATCCATTTGTTGATAGATTGGGTGATACTCCGCAAACTGCTGCACCTCCTAATGTGGCTACCAACAGCACAATATTTGACACAACCCAAATAGCAGAAGCTAGAAGTTTCTTTCAGAAGCGTTGGCAACCACCTGCGGGATTAACACAAACATTAGAATACAGCTTGACTGTGGATGTGGATGGTTCTCTGGCACGGATTTTACCTTTGAATAAACCAGCAAGAGAGTTTATTGATAATACAGGTATACCTGCAATTGGTAAGCCTTTTGTTTCTGGTAATAAATCTGGTCAAAATATCAGGATTCGAGTTGTTTTCAGTCCTGATGGTAAAGTACAAACATTTTCAGAATCTGAATAATTAAATTTCCCAACTTTATGCCATTTATTTAACTGGTACAAAACTATGTACCAGTTATTCTTTTATTTAGGTACTTTTTAGTTAACTGATTACAGTCCAGTTATCAAAGTGGTAATTTAATTGTTGTAATTGACTACACAAATTAATAATATCGCTACTATAGCAGGGGACAGGAGACAGGTTACAGGTGACAGAATTAAAAGTTATTTTCTGTCGAGTTTGTCTCATTTCCAAATATCCTAATTACCTTTGCTATTGCTAGAAAATTTTGAATTTATCGGGCGGAAATATGCAGCAACTAAGTTCACAAAAAGATAGTACAGCTTGGATTATTCAAACATGGGCTGCTTTTATGCTTTCTGTTTCTATGACTAGCTTTGGGATTGTGAATTTGCCTGTAGATAACTGGGTAAAAGGTTTTATGGGTATGGGTTTAGCTTTTTCTGTTGGTTCGACTTTTACCTTGGCAAAAACAACCAGAGATTTGCACGAAGCTAAAAGATTAACAGCAAGAATTGATGAGGCAAAGGTGGAAAAATTACTATCACAACATGATTCTTTAAGTTTAAAATAATCTATCTTTTCTAGCGGGGGATTTATTGATATTTGAGAGGATGTTTTAAAAGTCCTCTCTTTGGTAGCAAGACATTTTAGATCCCCCCTAAATACCCTTTTACATCAAATTTGAACCACTAATAGGGATTAGTTGAAGTTTAAACTCAAAAGAAATAAATCCATCAGCGCCAGCGAATTACCAGTTTCAATCCCTAATAGGGATTAGTTGAAGTTTAAACTTACCAACTAAGTTTATTGCCAACCCTGGTATCAGTTTCAATCCCTAATAGGGATTAGTTGAAGTTTAAACCACAAGAAGTCTTTTAAGAGCGTCTAAGCTTTGTGTTTCAATCCCTAATAGGGATTAGTTGAAGTTTAAACTTCAAGCATTACTAAGCTTAAACAACAACAAGCTTATTAATATGTTTCAATCCCTAATAGGGATTAGTTGAAGTTTAAACATTCCCTGTAAATATCGGTGTAACGATAATCCACGTTTCAATCCCTAATAGGGATTAGTTGAAGTTTAAACGTTTAAACAGGAGGAAGTTGCGCCATCCCCAAAGGTTTCAATCCCTAATAGGGATTAGTTGAAGTTTAAACTCTCCAGCAGAGTGATATTGAGACAAATAGTCTGCGAGTTTCAATCCCTAATAGGGATTAGTTGAAGTTTAAACACAAGGAAATGTAAACCATAATATGGAATCAACAACAATGACCAGTTTCAATCCCTAATAGGGATTAGTTGAAGTTTAAACCTAAAGCGCCGCAACACAACACACAACAGCACCGTTTCAATCCCTAATAGGGATTAGTTGAAGTTTAAACTCGAATCAGTAGATTGTCCTTGGGCGGTTACCGTAGTTTCAATCCCTAATAGGGATTAGTTGAAGTTTAAACCAAAGTAGTTATTCATTACTCAAACACCTCAGCAGTTTCAATCCCTAATAGGGATTAGTTGAAGTTTAAACGAAACGCTCAATCCTTGCAAAAAGATGCAATGGCTGAGTTTCAATCCCTAATAGGGATTAGTTGAAGTTTAAACTTCTTTTTTAAAATTTGAGAAATCAGTTTTTAATACTCGTTTCAATCCCTAATAGGGATTAGTTGAAGTTTAAACTCATGACCCTGTATTAATTTTTGAAGCTTGGGGCCTAAGTTTCAATCCCTAATAGGGATTAGTTGAAGTTTAAACCAGGGTCACATTTGTCGTAATTAGCACCGTAGAATCTGTTTCAATCCCTAATAGGGATTAGTTGAAGTTTAAACATTACTGGCAAGCTATGTATCAACTAGATTTATTCCAGGCAGGTTTCAATCCCTAATAGGGATTAGTTGAAGTTTAAACGTTCTGGTACTTCATTGATATTTATAGGCAAAGGTTTCAATCCCTAATAGGGATTAGTTGAAGTTTAAACAGTTTTGATCCAGCTTCCGAAATAGATTTAAGTTTTGTTTCAATCCCTAATAGGGATTAGTTGAAGTTTAAACGTAGAGGAATTAAACGGTCGGAAGAATTTAAAGAAAGTTTCAATCCCTAATAGGGATTAGTTGAAGTTTAAACAGATTCTTGTTCAATTAATGTATATGGGTTATTTACAGTTTCAATCCCTAATAGGGATTAGTTGAAGTTTAAACAATTGTATGCAATGAATAAAGTACTTTTAGTACTTGAGTTTCAATCCCTAATAGGGATTAGTTGAAGTTTAAACTTTAAATTACATTTATACTTCTCTGCTAACTCTGGTTTCAATCCCTAATAGGGATTAGTTGAAGTTTAAACTGCGGGGACTGGAAAGGCAGTCTGTATTTAGTTTTCAAGGTGCGGTTTCGCGGATGGGTTGATTTTAACATGGGGAAATATCAGTTGAGTTAACTAAAATGGCTGAAACCTAGACTGGGTAAGGTGCGCGGATGATTTTTAGGAATTTTTTCTGCAAAAGCTTGCACTTCAAGGAATCTAGCTATTTTGTCAAAAGCGAGATTTTGTACACCTACCCATCCGCGCATCGAGAAGAATTTTGTTTGGTTGTAGCTTATGCACAAAGGTTATTTGTTGAGAATGGGTGAAGGGGAAAAATCAAGTCAAAAGTCAAAAATTCTCGGACTTTTGAATTTTGACTTCTTTGTGAGGGTGTAGATGTTCAAAACCCTTTTACACCCTTACACCCATTTTCACAGCCAATCTTTGTGCATAACTTCTAGATGATTAATTCTTAGCTTGTGATGGTGAACCAGGAATTGTCACATCGATGGTTGTGACTTGTTTGGCTAAACCTGTTAATGGTGGTTTAATTGCGGTTTGATTTCCCACAACTAAGGTTATCAGGTTTTCTGGTTTGAGATATTGCTTGGCTACCCGTTGCACATCGGCGGCGGTGGTGGCGGCGACGGCTTTTTGATAACGGAATAAAAAGTCTGATGGATAGCCATAATATTCATACCGCATCAGCCGTGATAAGGTTTGACCGGGGTCTTGAAAGTTAAACACGAAAGAATTGAGAGTTGATTCTTTAGCAAAAGCCAGTTCTTGGGCTGTTACTGGTTGTGCTTGAATACGTTTAATTTCGGTTTGTAAGGATTTCACAAACTGGACAGTAGCCTCAGAACGGGTTTGTCCACCAGCCAAGAAAATACCGGGATAATCAAACCGGGGACTCCAGTAACCATATACAGAGTAAGCTAAACCTTGGCGCGATCGCACTTCATTAAATAAGCGTCCACCAAAACCATTTAACACCCCATTTAATACATCCAGTGCGGCATAGTCGGGGCTGTCGAATTGTCCACCTAAATGCCCTAACAGTACACTACTTTGAGTTAACTGGGGCTGATTGACAAAAAATACTCCGCCTTTGTTGGCTGGGGAAACTTCTGGTAACTGGGGTTTAGTGATTTTGGGGTTACGTTGCCAATCACCTAATTTAGCTTGAATGAGCGATCGCATTTTTTTACTATCAAAATCGCCCACAATCCCCAAAATTATATTATTGGGGTGAAAGTATTGCTGGTAAAACTGAACTAAATCTTCCCGGCGAATTTTATCCAATGTGGCATATTCCACAGTCCGCGAATATGGACTTTCTTTGCCATAAACCAATTTTCTAAATTCTCGGCTGGCAATACTATTAGGATCATCATTGCGGCGGGCAATTCCCCCTTTAGTTTGGTTCTTGGCTAAATCCAGTTTATCTTGGGCAAATACTGGTTCCCGCAGTACTTCCGCAAATAAACCAAACACAGTGTCCACATCTTCAGTTAGCGCCTCAAAACTTGCACTCCCCGAACCCTCACCAATACTTGTTTCTACCGATGCAGCCCGTTGTTCTAAGATTTCATTGAGTTCATCGGGTGAATGCTGCTTAGTTCCCCCAGTCCGCATGACTGCACCTGTTAAACCAGCTAACCCAACTTTATCACCTGGTTCCCAACGGCTACCAGTCCGCACCAAAGCCGAACCACTCACTAACGGCAGTTCATGATCTTCTACTAAATACACAACTAAGCCATTTTGTAAAGCAAAGCGTTCATATTTGGGTAATTTGACCGCAGGTAAAGCTGGTAATTTTAACTCTGTGTAATGTTTGGCTGTTGTTGTCGCTGCTAAAGAAAAGTCAAAAGTCAAAAGTAAAAAGGCAAAGGCAAACATGACAACATAAATCAACCTTTTACCATGCAATAGTTTGAATTTCATCGACCTCTTACCCTTCACCTGATGTTTATATCTGTGCATATTTCTTCTCTCCCTTCGCGCCCTACCCTTCGGGAAGCCACTTCGTGTCTATGCGTTCTTTGCGGTTCGTTTTCATCCTTGTTTCGACAACAACTTACCAATAGTGCGATTTTCGGGGGTAAACGCTGCTTTGGCGACTCGTTGAATATCCGCCGGAGTTACCGCCGCAATTTCATCCAATTGCTTGAACAAGTTTTGCCAATCACCGGTTTTTACTTCATATTCCAACAACAACTGCGCCATCCCTGTATTAGAATCAAGGCTGCGGAGTAAATCGGCTCTGGCTTGAGTTTTCACACGCTGTAATTCGGTGGCTGTGACTGGTTGAGTTTTTAAGTTATCAATTTCTTGACGTAAACCCGTGGCTAACTCATCCACAGTGTGACCGGGAGCCGTCAGGGCATAAAATAACAGCAAATTGGGATATTTATCGCCAGGAAAACCGCTATAACCTTGGGCTGTCAGGGCGAGTTGTTGTTTTTCCACCAAAGATTTATACAATCTGGAAGTGCGCCCTTCACTCAACAGTCGGCTGATAATTTCATACACAGCGTTATCGGGATGGGTAACTGCCGGACGGTGATAACCTTCTAAATACCAAGGTTGGGAAGGTAGTTCTAAAGTGACTTGACGTGTTTCGGTTTGCTTGGGTTCTACCGGAATTTCTGATTTGGGTTTGGGTTTGCTAGGAAAACGCCCAAAGTAAATTTGTGCGAGTCGTTTGACTTCGTTGGGGTTAACATCACCAACAATTGCGATCGCTAGATTATTTGGTGCATAGTAAGTATCAAAAAACTGCTTTACATCTGTGGGTGTGAGGTTGCGGATATCTTCGTCATAACCAATTACAGGCCGTCTGTATGGATGAACTTTATACGCCGCATCGATGAATTTCTCCACCATCAGCCCGATAGGTGAGTTTTCCACCCGTAAGCGCCGTTCTTCCAAAATTACATCTTTTTCTTTATAAAACTCCCGACTGAGTACAGGTTCTAAAAATCGCTCCGACTCCAGGGACATCCAAAGTTCTAATTTATTAGATGGAAAGCTGTAAAAATAACGAGTGGCTTCGGTGGAAGTATTCGCATTTAAGCCTACACCTCCCGCTTGTTCCACAATTTGCCCCATCTCGTTTTGCTTGACTAGCTTGACGGCTTGGGCTTCTACTTGCTTAAATTCTGCTTGTAACCGCGCCAAATCGGCTTTTTTATTCTCTGCCTTAGCTGTTCTAATTTGGCTATCTAACTGTTCTAGGCGTTCTAAAAGCGGCTTTTCAGCTTTGTAATCTGTAGTACCAATCCGTTGCGTACCCTTAAAAGCTAAATGTTCTAGAAAGTGCGCCACGCCTGTTTTCCCATCCGGCTCATCCACACCACCAACATCAGCGTAGGTTAAAAAAGAAACCACAGGCGCTTGATGGCGTTCTAAAACAATGAACTTCATCCCATTGTCCAGTTGAAACTTCGTCAATTGCTTGACTACCCGATCTAAATAAGGCTGAATCGAGCTTTTCTCTGGTGGTTTGCTGGGTTGGACGGTGCGTGGTGGCGGTGGTGCAGTTTGAGTTTGCGCCACCGCCATTTCTGGGATTGTTCCCCACGAGAATATCGTTAATGCCAAAAAAGCAATTAACAGACGAGATAATCTGCTCAACACTTGATTTACACCATTTACAACTACTTGTCGGCTACTAATCTGATTCATAAGCAACCATGAACTTTACGAGTAAGATAATCATTTTATTAGTAGCATCCAACATTAGTGTATGGTGAAGAGCCAGTTAGCTGCTTTGCCAATAACTCAGAATTTTTAGATTGCTCAATTTGGAGAATCCAACTTCTTTTGTAAAGTTTCACTACCTGAGAAACAGGTCAATATTTGGGCAGGGCGTTAATCTTGTATTAAGCTTTCCGTGATTTTTGTAATCGATGTTAGACAATAATGCTACCTATCTCGTCCCGGAAATCACACCGTAACTGTTATGCGAGTTTTTAATTCTCCCCCACCTTCAGAAGCACAAACACGCAACCGCATTTTACAAGCGGCGCGGCGACTATTTGCCTCGCAAGGATTTGATGGTACAACTACCCGCGATTTAGCCCAAGCTGCGGGTGTGGCTGAGGGTACGTTATTTCGGCATTTTCCGAATAAAAAAGCCATTTTGGTGGAAGTGGCGACGGGTGGCTGGGTGGAGATATTAACGGATTTGCTAACAGAATTGAGTGAAATGGGCAGTTATAAGGCTGTAGCCCAGGTGATGCGCCGGAGGATGTGGAATTTCCAGAAAAATGCTGATTTGATGCGGGTGTGTTTTATGGAAGTGCAGTTTCACCCTGATTTACGCGATCGCATTCAAATCGAAGTTATCAATAAAATGACAGATGTGGCTGAAGCCTTTTTTCAAACGGCAATGGATAAAGGCATTTATCGTCAAATCGATGCCAAACTTGTTGCTAAAGTATTTTTAGGCATGTTTGCGATCGCAGGTTTTTCTAATAACACCCTCATGGAACCCGACGCTTCTCCCCAAGAAATGCAGCAGATGGCTGAAGGACTCGCGGATATTTTTCTCAATGGCGTACTGGTGAAGGAGTAAGAGGCAGGGAGCAGGGAGACAAGGGAGCAGGGGAGCAGGGGAGACAAGGGAGACAAGGGAGACATATTTATTCAGCACTCAGCACTCAGCACTCAGCACTCAGCACTCAGCACTCCCTTAGCTTGTTGACTCCATTGCTGAACTAACTCAACTGATGGACACAAGTCTCGTCGTTGCAAGGTGGCTACTTGCAAACGCATAATTTGTCTGTGTAATCTATGGCTGGGTGTTTGGGCTAATTGGGCGACAGAACCGATTCCTGCATGAAGCAATAAGCCACAATATTGTGTGCCAACACTGGGAATGCGCGATAAATCAGCTAGTGCTACCCATTTATTGACATACTGAAGATGAACTTGTAATTTACTAGCTAACGCTAATTTAGCTTCTAGAGTTTTACCTTGGTTAAATAAGCTGCGTGTAGTTTTAATACCGCAAACTTGTAGTTGCGATCGCTCTTCTTGACTTAATCCCGGTAATTGTTCAATCGGCCAGTCACCAGATTGAAAGAAACTTCGGCTTTTATCTTGAGGTTTAGCAGACATTTTTGACAATCAGATATGGGTAGTTGGGATTTGGGAAAAAATTTCCCTTTCTGGAGATTAATTCAGTAAAATCTTAGCTTTGCTGATTAAGGGGATGAATTTTGTTTCGCGCAAAGGCGCGAAAAATCTGTCTTTCATTTTGCTTCGACATCTTAATTCATACCGCATTTATGCAATGCCAAATCTTGATACAAACACAAGTTAAGAGAATATTAGGTTGGGTGTAGCGATAGCGTAACCCAACAAAGTATGCGTGAATGTTGGGTTCCGTTCCTCCACCCAACCTACAACTCGCCTACACCTTAAGCTGACATAATAGACATCTCCAAATTCCCACAGCCCATACACCCTTACACCCCTGATATTTTCACTTCTTGCCTAAATTCCGCTTCATTTCTTCTAATTCGTCTTCTGTTTCCCAACGGCGGAATTTTTCTTCTAAGTCATCAACAGTTCTGGAAGTATTTGTAGAAGAATTCCACCAACCGTTAGTGTCTATACGTTGTTGTTGGGCTTGGGATTTAGCGCGTGCTGTTTGGGCTTCTGCGGCTTTTGCTTGTACTTCCTGTCTTCGGACTTGAATTTTGCGTAATAATTCTTGAGATTGATTCAGGCGTTCTTTCAGCCCTTGCATGTGTCCCCATTTTTGGTTTCCTTCTCGCAGTAAGGCGGCTTCTCGTTCTTGGGCGGCGGCGGCTAAATCTTGTCTACCCGCATCTTTGGCTTTTTGTACGCGGATGTGCCAACGCTGAATTTCTTGGGCGGTGGAAAGAATGTCGTCTTGCGATCGCTTTTCTTGGACTTGTAAATCTGCTATTAGCTTTAAAGTATCATCTTCTTGCTGACGTAGTTGCTCTAACAGGGCATCTAACTCCAAATGTGGATTATTACGCAAGAATTCTTCTAAACGGTTTTCTAAAAACCGACTCAAATCATCAAATAAGCCCACTGCCAGAACTCCAGGGTTGGGTGTGTGAGTATTTTTATTTTATCATCCTGATAGAAAGACCACAGATAGAGTCTTAAGGGGACTAAGTACATTCATACCACTTTGCCCTAAATATATTAGGAGACGTATCCCAGCGATCGCTTCACCTCCCCTTACTCAACTACAATATATATAGACTTTGTTGCGAATTGTATAGTTAGGGATTGGCTGTCATGGCTCCCGCCGTTTTAATTCAAAATCTGCAAAAGCGTTACGGTACCGTTGAAGCCGTCAAAGACGTTTCTTTTGAGGTAGAACCAGGAGAAATCTTTGGTTTGCTTGGCCCCAACGGTGCAGGTAAAACTACAACTCTGCGTGCTTTGTGTACCCTCACAACTCCTGATGCAGGCAAAATCGAAGTATCGGGTGTGTCTGTGCTGGATAACCCCAGAGTAGCTAGACAAAAACTCGGTTATGTAGCGCAGGAAGTCGCTATTGATAAAGTTCTAACTGGAAAAGAACTGCTGCAATTGCAAGCGGCGCTTTATCACCTCCCTGGCGTGGTAGCAAAACAGCGAATTCAAACAGTTTTAGATTTACTGAGTTTGCAAGAATACGCCGATAAAAAGACAGGGACTTATTCTGGTGGTTTACGTAAACGGCTAGATTTAGCTGCTGGGCTGCTTCATGCGCCGGATGTCTTGGTTTTAGACGAACCTACAGTTGGATTGGACATCGAAAGCCGATTTGTTGTCTGGGAGTTTTTACGGAAGTTACGAGCATCAGGCACTACAGTTTTAATTACCAGCCATTATTTAGAAGAGATTGACGCATTAGCCGATCGCGTCGCTATTATTGACCGTGGGATTGTTATTGCCACAGGTACACCCTCACAATTAAAGGATAGGGTAGGAGGCGATCGCATTACCCTACGCATCCGGGAATTTTCACCCCTGGAAGAAGCCGAAAAAGCCAAAAACCTCTTACAAGCTTTGTCTTTTGTCCAAGAAATCATCATCAACAGCGCCCAAGGTAATTCCCTTAACTTGGTAGTCACACCCCAAAGTGATGCCTTAATTACCATCCAACAAACCCTAAATCATGCCAGCTTACCAATTTTCGGCATCGCTCAATCACGCCCCAGCTTAGATGATGTCTATCTCGCCGCCACCGGACGCACCTTAATGGACGCAGAACTAGCCGCCGTCGCTAACCGTGATCCGAAAGCCGAAAAGAAGCAAAATATGAGATAGAGGGAATGGGGAATAGGGAGTAGGGAGTGGGAAAAACATACTCCTTATTCCCTACTCCCTACTAGGTATAGTGTAGGTTTTTCATAAAGGAATGAGTAATGACTGTAAAATCAACGCCAGAATTTTCCTTTCCTTCACCCTTACACCCCTACACCCTTAACCTACTCCCCACTCACTACTCCCTACTCCCTAATTGTTATGAGTGTAACTCCTAAATCTGATGTAAATTGGCAGCAACTAGCTTCACCGGCGGATGCTGCACCTAATTTTTTTGGTGAATTAGTCCAAGAGACGCTGGCTTTAACTCGTCGCTTGTTTATTCAATTACAACGCCGTCCCTCCACTTTATTGGCGGGAATTATTCAGCCTGTGATGTGGTTGGTGTTATTTGGCGCTTTATTCCAAAATGCACCGAAGGGTTTATTTGGTAGTACGACAAATTACGGTCAATTTTTGGCAGCAGGTGTAATTGTTTTTACAGCTTTTGCCGGGGCTTTGAATGCCGGATTACCTGTGATGTTTGACCGCGAATTTGGCTTTTTGAATCGTTTATTAGTCGCGCCTCTAGCATCACGCTTTTCCATTGTCTTTGCTTCCGCCATCTTTATTATTAGCCAAAGCTTACTGCAAGCAGCCGTAATTGTCGGTGCAGCAGCCTTTTTAGGTGCGGGGATACCAGATGCCGCAGGCTTGGGTGCGATCGCTCTCATCGTCTTCCTCTTAGCTTTGGGCGTAACTGCAATTTCCCTTGGTTTGGCTTTTGCCCTACCCGGACATATTGAATTAATTGCTGTAATATTCGTTACTAACCTGCCTTTATTATTTGCCAGCACCGCTTTAGCACCCTTATCTTTCATGCCCCAGTGGTTACAAGTTGTCGCCACTCTCAACCCTCTCAGCTACGCTATTGAACCTATCCGTTATCTTTATTTGCATCAACACTGGGGATTGAGTAGCGTTGTGATGCAAGCACCTTGGGGTGATATTACCTTTGGCAGTGCTTTGTTAATTTTGTTGGGCTTTGCTGTTGTGGCTTTACTCAGCATTCAACCCCAACTACGCAAAACTCTTGCTTAAGATAAAAGCATGGTGTCGTTGGAGCGTATTGGAGAATCTCATGCAAAAATCATTTTTATCAGTTAAAAGCTTCTGTGTTGCTACATTAGCAGGAATTGGCTTTGCCTCTTTCCTCGCCGCCCAACCGAGTTTGGCGCAGCTAAACACAATCGATGCCTATCCTGGCGATAATTCTCAAGATAATACCAACCCCTTTTCGCCTAATTCCGGTAATTTAAATCCCCTTGATTTAATTCACCGCGCTCAATTTGGTAGTTTGAACTGGAACGCTGAACAAAAAAACGATGAATTAAACTCAGCAGTAGCTGAATTAAACAGAAAGCGGGCTGTACTCAAACAAAATGCCAATCAACCCGTAAATAACACTGCTGGACAAGCAGTTCCTGGTTTACCCGCCATCACATCTCCTAGTGTGGTTTCTCCCGTGCAGATTGTTCCACCCCAAAACTGAATCTAATTCAAAAACCGCATCGTGTCTGTAAACCTGATGGGATTTCCAGAAATCATCAATTATCCATCTTGTGGGGTGAACATCTTCCTTGGATATTCATCCCATAAGAACAGGATATTTTTATCTGGAAGTCCCAAACAGGCAATCAAGCTCAAAGCTAAAATTCAATTCACAAAAATTACAGCCCTAGTGCCGATAAAATATCGCTGGCGTGGTTGGATGTATTCACGTTGGCATCAACATGAACAATTTTGCCATTGGGGTCGATGACGTAGGTAACGCGCTTGGCATAACCACCACCATCAACATCGTAAGCTGTAATCAGAGTTTTTTTGGTATCCGCCAGTAGGGGAAAGTTCAAATTAAATTTTTGGGTAAAGGCTTGATGCGACACTTCATCATCGGCACTTACACCCAAAACAACTATATCTTTACCTTGATATTGTTCTTGAGCATCGCGGAAGCTACACGCTTGTTTAGTGCAGCCGGGAGTGTCATCTTTGGGATAAAAATACAAAACAACTGTCTTACCAGCAAAATCAGACAATGAGACAGTGTTGCCATTAGTATCTTTGACGGTAAATGCAGGTGCATTTGTACCAACTGCTAGAGGCATAATGAACCTTTCCTGTTTGGTGTTTGTTGATGACTCTGAAATTTTACAATAATTTACAATGATTAAAGAAGAATTCAGAAGTCAGAATAAAGGATTCAAAATTAATCCTTTATTCTGTATGACACTTTGGCAAGCGAGAGTGCATCGCTGGGTGATGAATATTGGTTGAAAACCTCTTCTCTCCCTGCGGGACGCTACCACGAACCTGGGCGAAATCAAAATAAAACTTTTTTCTTCATTTAAACTCCAGACTTTATTGGGTGGAGTATTCACCAGTTCTGAATTCTGAATTCTGACTCCTGACTTCTGTTTATGAGTTGTAAATTAATTTGTGTTGAGATAAATAAATATTTCCATGAATAGACTTGATTCCCTAACCCCAAAATCTTTCTCTTACACTGTTAGCACAGTAGAAAGAGCCGAGCGATCGCTCATTTGTTCTCCTTTCAGAGTTGGTTTATTCACAGCTATGCGTAGCCAGAGTGTACCATTAAATGCGATCGCCCAAGAAAATGGCATCAAAAATGGCTATACCCAGCATCCCTTATCAGAATTGGCTTGTTACAACGCTTTAGACTGGTTAATTCAAGTTGGTGTACTGCGGCGCGAAGTTGATGGCCAGGGAATTACCGATAGTTTTCGCCTCACACCTTTAGGTCATCAATTAATCGAAAAATATCAGGGACAAAATTTTCCTGCACCTTCCTGGCGAGATTCCCTCTACAACGCCTCCATTCGTTGGTTGAGACTGCCTTTCTAGAATATGACTTACGCAGCGATCCGAAAAATTCACGGTTGTGGAAAGGGTGTAAGGGTGTAGGGGTGTACTTATTCAAAACCCTTTCACCCTCACACCCAGTCTCCTCCAACAATCTTTGTGCGTAAGTTCTGTAGAATTAAAAATCTTAAAGTTAAGATTAGGTTACAAAAGGGAACAATATACTTACGGAAGCATCAAGCCCAAGATAAATTCTTCATCAACACCTGACAACTTTGCTCAGATTTTGATGAAAGTTGTATAAATCACAGGGTTCAAGAATTTGGGTATGGATATTTATCTGCCCTCAAGTTTTGTTTGCTTCTGGATTGATAGCAGTAGCTAGGTAGATGAAAATTTTGTGCAAGCTGGAATCTCACAATTTTTGATTAATCTCAATCTAAAATCTCCAATTCTTCTGCCTGCTGCTATAACTGTTGATGAACGGATGTGATATCATTACCCGTTCATAACTAAGTATTTCACCCTCTTATTGAAAATTACACATTAAGTATGAAAGCAATTATGGTAGTGGGAACTACATCCCACGCAGGGAAATCACTTTTAACTACGGCTATTTGCCGTTTGCTATCGCGGCGTGGTTGGCGAGTGGCTCCCTTTAAAGGTCAAAATATGGCTTTAAATGCTTATGTCACTGCCAATGGGGGTGAAATCGGTTATGCACAGGCGGTACAAGCTTGGGCTTCTGGGGTGGTTCCTTGGGTAGAAATGAATCCCATTTTACTCAAACCCCAAGGTGATATGACTTCCCAGGTAATTGTTAAGGGTAGACCAGTCGGGAGAGTCAAAGCAGCAGATTACTACGAGCAATTTTTCGACCTTGGTTGGCGAGCCATAGAAGAATCTCTACAACATTTATCCACAGAATTTGATATGTTGGTTTGCGAAGGTGCAGGTAGCCCCGCAGAAATTAACCTCAAGCACCGCGATTTGACCAATATGCGGATAGCAAAGTATTTAAATGCACCGACAATCCTGGTAGTTGATATTGACCGTGGTGGTGCTTTTGCCCATGTTGTCGGGACTTTAGAGTTACTTGACCCCGATGAACGGGACTTAATTAAAGGTATTGTAATTAACAAGTTCCGTGGACAGCGATCGCTCTTAGATTCAGGTATCCAATGGCTAGAAGAACGCACCAAAAAACCTGTAATTGGTGTACTGCCTTATTTCCAAGAACTATTCCCCGCCGAAGATTCCCTCGACTTACTAGAGCGAAAAGCTCACAAAGCTCAAGCTGACTTGAATATCGTAGTGATTCGCTTACCCAGAATTGCTAACTTTACCGATTTTGACCCCTTAGAATCAGAACCATCTGTTTCCGTGAGATATCTCAGTCCAAAACAAGATTTAGGACATCCAGACGCGGTAATCATCCCTGGCACAAAAACCACCATTGCCGACTTAATCTTATTGCAGAAAAGCGGTATGGCAGAAGCCATCCAAAATTATGCCGCTTCTGGTGGCACAGTTTTGGGGATTTGTGGCGGCTACCAAATGCTAGGACAAATTATTGCTGATCCCGAAGGTATAGAAGGTCAAGCAGGTAGATTCCAAGGCTTGAATTTATTACCAATTAGAACCGTCATTACCGGACAAAAAATTGCTCGTCAACGGCAAGTTAGCTCTAATTTCCCGCAGATGGGATTGCCAGTCAATGGCTTTGAAATTCATCAAGGGCGATCGCGTATTGAACAACCACCCGATAGTCAAGCGTATCAACCCCTATTTGATGATGTTAATCTAGGTTTGGTGGATAGCTGTCAATCAGTTTGGGGTACATACTTACACGGACTGTTTGACAATGGCCCTTGGCGACGTGCTTGGTTAAATCGCCTGCGTCAACAGCGCGGCTTAAAATCCTTACCCACAGGTGTCGCCAACTACCGCGAACAGCGAGAACAAATCTTAGACTCGCTGGCTACAGAAGTAGAACGCCATTTAGACTTAACACCATTTTTGTCGTAGTTAGCCCAAAATTGCATGAGTGTCAGCGTTCGATTTTTACCAGATGATGTCGCCATCAATGCCGAAGTGGGAGAAGCACTCTTAGATGTAGCACAACGCGCTGGAGTGTTCATTCCCACAGGCTGTCTCATGGGTTCATGTCATGCTTGTACAGTAGAACTTGAAGATGGCGATGTCATTCGCGCTTGTCTTTCCGCAGTCCCGCCAACCGATGATGAGTTGAGAATACATTTATTTAGCGACCCAACTTGGTAGTTTTTGAATTTTTCCAGATTTAGATAGATTGGCATTTAGTAAGTTAATTTAAATTTAAAGAAATGCCTAAGAAAATTCGAGAGCTTAAGCAAATGCTTCGCCAAGTTGGTTTTACAGAATTACCCGGCAAAGGTAGTCACACTAACTGGATACATCCTTTGTATGCTGGAAAAATTACAGTTTCGGGTAAAGATGGAGCAGATGCTAAACGTTACCAAGAAAAGGAAGTTAAACAGGCAATTGAGGCAGTAGAGAGTAGTAAACAAGATGAGTAAACTCAAGTACCAAATGGTGATTCAGTGGTCAGAAGAAGATGATTGCTTCTTGGTAGGATTTCCTGATTTCCCTGGACAACGTTGGCGCACTCATGGGGATACTTACGAGTCAGCTGTTGCCAATGGCATTGAAGCATTGGAGTCTTTGATTATTGCTTATGAAGCTGCGGGAGATCCACTGCCACAGCCAACCGTGTTTAACGCTGCCTAACACAAACTTAAAATTTTAGAACCAAACCTAACAATCACAAAATTTTAGCGACACAAAAGTAGTAGTCCGCCACATAAATCTAGGACTTAAGCAAAACACCTCTCAAACTCCCATGTCTCCGTGAACTCTGCGCTACGCCAGTTGCTACAACTTCGGGAACCAAAGCAACGCACTGGCTCCTCTGTGGTTCTTTCTTCCGTTGTCCAAACCTCTGATTGTGCCTCTGACTGCGTAATTCCTCAAAGTGTTAAAATCCGGTGACAATTAACAGAGCTAAACATTAGGGATAGCAAGCTCCTTAAAGAAAAGCAATATTTCCTCATAGCTGCTCAAGTTCCGAAGTTCTTGAAGTAACGATATATTTGAGTATCTGTCCCGCACACATCTACTTTTTGTTGTTAAATCTATGAAGTCTTATTTAGCCGCCGCTATTCAAATGACAAGTGTGCCTGATTTATACAAAAATTTGGCACAGGCAGAAGAATTGATTGAGCTTGCTGTGCGTCGAGGTGCTGAACTAGTTGGGCTACCAGAAAACTTTTCTTTTATGGGAGAAGAAAAAGATAAACTCGCCCAAGCCGCAAACATCACCCGCGAAACAGAACAGTTTCTCAAAAAAATGGCTCAACGCTTCCAAGTCACAATTTTAGGCGGCAGCTTTCCTGTTTTGGTAGAAGAGACAGGCAAAGTTTATAATACTTCCACCCTAATTGACCAAAGTGGTTTAGAAGTTGTCCGTTACCAAAAGGTACATTTATTTGATGTGAATGTTCCTGATGGTAATACTTATCGTGAATCTAGCACTGTAGTAGCTGGTACACAACTACCCTCAGTATATTTTTCCCCAGAACTGGGCGGTATTGGTCTTTCTGTGTGTTATGATGTGCGCTTTCCAGAATTGTATCGCCATCTATCCAGTAAGGGAGCCGATGTAATGTTTATTCCTGCGGCGTTTACTGCTTTTACTGGCAAAGACCACTGGCAAGTACTATTACAAGCAAGGGCAATTGAAAATACTTGTTATGTGATTGCACCAGCCCAAACTGGGACAAACTACGCTCGTCGCCAAACCCACGGCCATGCTGTAATTATTGATCCTTGGGGAGTCATTCTAGCTGATGCTGGGGAAAAACCCGGAATTGCGATCGCAGAAATCAATCCCTCACGTTTAGAACAAGTGCGTCGCCAAATGCCCTCTTTACAACACCGAGTGTTTGGCTAAAGTATCCAGTGTGAAGTCTGAAGTGTGAAATTGTCTGCTTCAGACTTTACTCACCATCCTCAAGACTTACCATTAAACTCCTCAACATTAAATAAGATGAAGTTGCACCAGGATCTTGGTGTCCAATACTCCGCTCTCCTAAATAACTAGCGCGTCCTTTTTTCGCTAACATCGGTTTGGTGTTTTGTAGCGCCTGTTCTGCAACAGCTACAGATTTTTGCAGCGCAGCCACAGTATTTTTACCTTCCTCAACTGCTTGTCTAAAAGCCACTACAGCCGGAGACAGCACATCAACCATTGTTTTGTCTTCTAGTTGGGCTTTAGCACGTTGCAAAACTCCATCTAAACCAGCTTGCAACAATGCCAATAGTTCTTGAGTAGTTAGTTCTTGTTTACCAGCTGCGATAGTGCTGGCTTTTAAAAAAAATGTCCCGTATAAAGGGCCACTAGCACCCCCAACACTAGAAATTAAAGTCATACTCACAGTTTTCAAGATACTGCCAATATCTTGCTGAGTGACAGTTGGTAACTGACTGATCACCTTTCTAAAACCACGATCCATATTAATACCGTGGTCAGCATCACCAATTGCTGCGTCTAATTCAGTTAAATATTCTTTATTCTGATCAATCTCAGTTCCAAATATTTGTAACCACTTGAGAATTTGAGCTTGAGTGACCATATTAAATACCCCACCGCAGACTTGCTGTGTGTACTGGTGCATCCCACAACTGCAAGAGTTCATCGTCTAACTTTAGCAACGTGATTGAGCAACCTTGCATTTCTAAAGATGTGACGTAAGGGCCGATGAAGTTGCGGACAATGATCATTCCCTGTTTTTCGCAGATTTCTGCTAACTTACGATAAATCAGATAAAGTTCAGAGATAGGTGTACCACCCATACTATTAACAAAGGCTAACAAGCGATCGCCTCTTTGCAAAGGTGGATCAATTAGTTCCACATCAACCCATTCGCCTTGATTCTCATCCCACTCTCGCACAACCCGACTGTAGCCAACATCATCAATAATTGTTTGGGTTAATATCTCTGCAATCTCATCTGCTGATTTTACATCAATTCTTTCCCTTCCCGGTTCGCCGTGAATCCCAATGCCAATTTCCATTTCGCGATCGCTTAATCTAAATGTTGGAGTACCCCTAGCGGGTACAGTACAAGATGTTAAAGCAATTCCCATACTCCGCCCATTCAGATTTACTCGACGACACAAATCTGCTACTTGTTGCAAGTTATAACCTTGTTCAGCCGCCGCACCACAAATTTTCTCTGCTAACACTGTTGTTCCCACACCGCGACGACCTTGGGTATATAAACTATCCTTCACGGCCACATCGTCATCAATCAAAATATTGAGCGCACGGATACCTTCACTTCTAGCTAATTCCGTTGCCATCTCAAAGTTCATCACATCGCCACTATAATTTTTGACAATATAAAGAATACCTGCTCCACCATCAACTTTTTGAGCAGCAGCCAGCATCTGGTCAGGTGTAGGTGATGTAAACACCTCTCCCGGACAAGCTGCATCTAGCATTCCTGCACCCACAAACCCTGCGTGCATCGGTTCGTGTCCACTACCTCCACCAGAAATAATTGCCACTTTTCCTGGTTTGGGTGCATTAGCTCGATAGACAAAAATGGGATCATAGTTGACTTTGATTAAATCTGAATGAGCCACCGCCATCCCAGCTAGACTTTCTCTTACGAAGTCTTCTGGCTGATTAATCAGCTTTTTCATTGTCTGTAATTGCGAAGATTGCTACAGATTCAGAATAATCCACCGAGCAGAAAACACAAAGATGCACCAGATTAATGTATTTTTTGCCGGAATGGTGTTGTGTAGTGCGATCGTCCATATTTTTGAAGCAACTTCTCAAGAACACTCCGTAAATAATTTTCAGGAATTTTTTGATTTTTTCACAAACTCGGACAAGTTCATTGCCAATTGCTTCTATTATATTTAAGCTGAAATTAGCCTTATATAGCCAAAAATAGATTATTACTCAATATTATGCTTATTTACCTACTGTATATTGGTTTTTACTTTCTTTTCAATTAAATTCAAAAAAAATTTTGCTAACCCCTTGACGTTCCTATAACCAGTTGTTAATCTAGATAAGTGTCAAGGCAAGAGCCAAGACGACTGAACCGAGAAAAAACAATACTTTGAAAGCTTAAATTTAAACCAATCCTCGTCAAACAAATTGGTTTTGGGGCTAACCCAGAAACTTAAAAAATTATAGCAAGGAATCTGAAAAGCAAGTTTTTTCAGATAACAAACTCAAAAAACAACAAAACGGAGAGTTTGATCCTGGCTCAGGATGAACGCTGGCGGTATGCTTAACACATGCAAGTCGAACGGAATCTTTAGGGATTTAGTGGCGGACGGGTGAGTAACGCGTGAG
>NZ_JACJRY010000045.1:0-48193 GCF_014697485.1 Anabaena sp. FACHB-83
TTTTTTGAAGATGTGCTGCAACTATTTTTTCTCGAAGATCGACAGAGTATGACTTCATTTAGAGGTATTTATATTTTAATTTATTGTACCTCATAACAGACGCAAGTGCTGTATAGTTCTTGCTTTATCTATTCTTCTACTGCTACAAATACCACACCTTCATAGATTTGTGCGATATTCAGCAGAGTCATTTTCCCAATATGCGATCGCATTCGCAATGAATGTAAAAAAACATTCCTGTTTCTCAGAAGAGGGATAATATGACCTGTCACCTTTTCTTATTTTTTTGTTATTTATATATTAACTTTGCAATATTTGTTAACCAATTATATTAATAATACTTTGTTCGTTAATTTAGAGCAGTATTGCTATTAGTTAGTTATCAGTATTAACTCTCAGACATTATTGATTAATAGTTTTGATAAAGAATTGTATTGTTGAACAAGCATATACTTATTGATATTCCTATACTGGATATTAATTTCCACACTGTGCGATTTGCACTAGGGGGTTCCAATGGTTCATACTTTTGAGGTGTTGGTTGATATTAAGGAATATGCTGATCAAGCCAACAGTACCTATCAATGCGGAACGTCAAGATACGAGATTATTGCTGAGTCCAAAGAAAAGGCGGATGGTATGGCAAGAGTTCAGGCCAGAAGTGAACATCCAAAAGGCACTGAATATGATGTTAGAGTAACCAGACTCTTGAGATAAATGACAGTCTGGATTCCACCATCAATTGATTAATTGTTCTTGTTTGCTAGTAATAATAAATAACCATTGGTTGTGCAGTTTTCCAAAAATAACATCAATGTTTTGTGCAGATATTTGTTGCCATCAGGAAAGTTACAATAAATTCATATCTGCACCATTACGGGAATATTGCATAACTTTGCTAAGAGACACTATCACTTTCAAGATTTTTGCAACAAATACATAACTAACTGTTCACCTGCGGTATCGATATGGCGTTTTAGTAATCGCACGGCAGTTTTTGGATCTCGTTGTTTGCAAGCATCTAAAAGTTGATAGTGTTCTTTTTGGGAATGTTCTTGATAGTCCATTTGTGCCATCTGCATACGCACATAGCGATCGCAATTTATATGCAGATTTTTGATCATTGCCAATAGTCGCGGACGTTCTGCGCTGGTGTAAAGTGCGGCGTGGAATTCCCAGTTAAGTTGCGCTAACAAACCTGCATCGGTGGTTTGATCAGTCGTTTCGAGAATTAACGCAGCTTTTTCTAAATCTGCTGCACTGAATTTTGGTATCGCTAACTGTATGGCTTGGACTTCCAACGCACTGCGAATCTCACAAATTTCTTGCGCTTCGGCTGCTGTGAGTACCGATACCATCGCACCACGATTCAGATGCAGAGTTACCAAACCTTCTGCTTCTAATTGACGCAAGGCTTCCCGCACAGGAATGCGACTCACACCAAATTGTGTGGCGATTTCATCTTGTCGGAGAGATTGTCCTTCTTGAAAAATGCCGCGCAAAATAGCTTCCCGCAAAGCATCGGCAATTAAATCGGGGGTGCTGCGTTGTTGTTGCAGCACATTGGCAGCTAAATCATGTAAGTTCATATTTTATATTGTATACAATTTAGAAAAGATTGTATACAATATCCAAAGTTATAAATAATTCCCTTAACCAAACGGGAGACTAGTTATGAGCATTGCATCTCAAGCAACAGACCGAGTTATCATCTTTGACACCACCTTGCGGGATGGCGAACAATCCCCTGGTGCAACCCTAAATGCAGAAGAGAAATTAGCGATCGCTCATCAACTAGCTCTTTTGGGAGTAGATGTCATAGAAGCGGGTTTTGCTGTCTCTAGTCCGGGAGATTTTCAAGCCGTCAAAACCATTGCAGAACAAGTCGGGAAAGCAGACGGGCCAATTATTTGCAGTTTAGCCAGAGCCACCCGCAAAGATATTAAAGCCGCCGCCGCAGCTTTAAAACCTGCTGCCCATCCGCGCATTCACACTATGATTTCGACATCTGATATTCATCTGCAATATCAGTTGAAAAAGTCCCGTAATGAAGTGTTGGCGATCGCTCAAGAAATGGTGGCTTATGCCAAATCCTTTGTTGATGATGTTGAGTTTTCGCCAATGGATGCTAGTCGGACAGAACCGGAGTTTTTGTATCAGGTGTTAGAAACTGCGATCGCATCTGGCGCAACCACAATCAATATTCCTGATACCGTTGGTTACTGCACCCCCAAAGAAATCGGAATTTTGATTCAAGGCATTCGGGAGAATGTGCCGAATATTGACAGAGTAACTCTGTCCATCCACACTCAAAATGATTTGGGTTTAGCAACTGCCAATGCTTTAGCCGCCATAGAACATGGTGTGCGTCAAGTAGAATGCACGATTAACGGCATTGGCGAACGTGCTGGAAATGCCGCGTTAGAAGAAATTGTGATGGCCTTGCAAGTGCGGAAACACTACTTCAATCCCTACTTTGGCCGTTCTGTAAATTCTGATGTACCCCTCACCAACATTAAAACCCAAGAGATTTATAAAACTTCTACCTTAGTTTCGCAGTTAACCGGAATGCTGATTCAACCAAATAAAGCGATCGTGGGTGCAAATGCTTTCGCCCATGAATCAGGCATTCATCAAGATGGCATTATCAAGCATCGCCAAACCTACGAAATTATGGAAGCTGCATCCATTGGCTTACCAGAAAATCGCATAGTTTTAGGCAAACACTCAGGACGAAATGCTTTCCGTACAAGGTTGAAAGAATTGGGATTTGAACTGAGTGAAGCCGACTTAAACAAAGCCTTTAACCGTTTTAAAGAAGTTGCAGACAAGAAAAAAGAAATCTCTGATTGGGATATAGAAGCACTTGTGCGGGATGAAACCCAAAATCAAGTAGAAAGCGGTTTTCAACTCGAACACGTCCAAGTAATTTGCGGTGACTGCACTTGTCCAACCGCAACCATTACAGTTGTCACACCCGATGGCAAAATCCTGACAGATGCGAGTGTCGGCACAGGGCCAGTAGATGCTGTTTATCAAGCAATAAACCATTTAATACAGATTCCCAATCAATTAATTGAGTTTTCTGTACAGTCAGTCACAGGCGGAATTGATGCCTTGGGAACAGTCACAATCCGCTTGGCATATCAAGATAGAATCTTTTCCGGGCAAGCATCCGACACCGATATTGTCGTAGCCGCAGCTTACGCCCATCTCAATGCGTTAAATCGCCTTTATCATTATTTGCAAACTCAAAAAATTCTTGCTCAGGTAAGCGAGTAGAACTGTTGGGGAATAGTGTTTAGGTAATATGGGGGCTTCGCCATGACACTATTCTCAACAGGAAATCTCTGTGGATAATTCCTGACCAAGTTAAGCACGAAATAAATGATTATATTCAGGATTGTACAAGTGCGATCGCCCATCTGTTGCTTTAAGTGCGGGACTAATTACATAAAGTGTGGTGCGAATCAGATTTTCTGTTTTGGTGCATTCCGCCATTTTGTTCAGGGGAACCACGCGAATTTTTTCATCAGGCCAACCTAGCCGAAAGCAAATCGCCACAGGTGTATCGCTGGGGTAATGTTCGAGTAATTTGGCTTGGGCATTTTCGACGTGACGCGCACTTAAATATAGGCATAAACTAGCTTGATGGGCGGCGAGGCTGGTTAACTCTTCTGTGCTTGGGACTTCAGTACGTCCACTAATGCGCGTCAAGATGATAGTTTGAACTAAACCGGGGACTGTTAACTCTACCTTGAGTTTGGCGGCGGCGGCTTGAAAGGCGCTAATTCCTGGGACGACTTCAAAGGGGATATCCGCCTCAGCCAGCATTTGCATTTGTTCGTGAATAGCACTGTAAAGACTGGGGTCGCCAGAGTGGAGACGGACAAGAGATTTTTGCTGCGATCGCACCCGTTCCACCATCAGCGATACAATTTCTTCCAAAGTCTTATCCGCAGTCGGAATAATTTCCGCATCTGGGCGGCACAGATTTAATATTTGTTCGGGAACTAAAGCATCAGCAAATAAAATTACATCTGCCCTAGAAAGGAGTTTTTGCGCTTTAACCGTTAATAAATCTGGGTCTCCCGGCCCTGCCCCCACAATGTAAACTGCTGGTTTGATTAAATTTAGTTGAGTTTCCATACAAAAAACTTCAATTACTTTTCCGTATTTACCCGTAATAAAAATCTTTTTTCAAAAATTTCTTGGCATTTTCTCAGTATCCTTCCGGATTAACCCTCTAACGATAGAAGAATGGAATGGTAGATGCACCCTGGTTAAGCCCTAGAGTCAAATCTGGGGCATTTTTTATTTTTGGTCATTAGCCATTGGCATTGCCTAAATGCGTGATGAATTTTCTCACGCAGAGACGCAGAGAGGATGAGGATTTTTAAATTGAGTCATCTTCTAATCCCCCTTGTCTCCCTTGTCTCCTTCGTCCCCCTTCAGGCCTTCTCCTAATCACTTGACGCAACCACATCCGGTAACGGGCGTTTCCGAAAATATAGCCAAGCTAAACCTGCTAAACCTGCGATGATACCCGTTAAGCTGACAATTTGGGCAATTCTCAGATTTCCTAGCAATAAACTATCTGTGCGTAAACCTTCAATCCAAAAGCGACCAGTGCTGTAGGCTGTTAAGTAAACCATAATTAACGTGCCTAGTTTCAGCTTTAGCTTGCCAGAGACACTGCGGAAAAATAAATTTAACAGCAAGGCAAACACCATTAAATCCCACAGTGATTCATACAAAAAAGTGGGATGGAAGTATTCAAAACTTTGATAATCTAAAGGACGACCAAGACAGAGGTTTTTAGCTGGATCAAATCTGCATGGAATGTAAAGTTTCCAAGGTAGATTAGTAGGACGACCAAAAGCTTCAGAATTAAAGAAATTACCCCATCTTCCAATTGCTTGTCCTAAAACTAGGGAAGGTGCAACCAAGTCTGCTAATTGCCAAAAAGAAACCCGCTTGAGTTTGGCAAAAATTAAAGCTGCTATCGTCCCACCGATAATTGCACCGTGAATAGCAATACCACCTTCCCAAATAGCGATGATTTTTTCGGGATGCTTGGCATATTCCGCCCATTCAAACAAAACATAATATAGTCGTGCGGCGGGAATTGCCCCCAACACCAGCCAAATTGACAAATCACTCAGCAATTCTGGATTCACATTACGGCGTTTTGCCAAGTACTGAGAAAGGCTGACACCAACTAACACCGCCGTAGCAATCAACAAGCCATACCAACGGATAGTTAATGGGCCGATTTTCACCAAAATCGGGCCTGGAGAAGTAAATTGAAATGCCAACGGCAAAGAAGAGATATCCAGTACCATGCAAAACTACCTAGAGAATTACAGTGTTTAGCTTGAGCAGCTGACAACCCTATCACTGGTAGGGCAGTTATGTCTATAAACCATTAGAGCAGGTTTTGTTTGTAGAGACTCACACTCAACGGATATCTATCTAGTTCAATTCCGTAGGGTGTGTTACGGCTACGTCAAGATTTGAGCGTTGGAAATATGAGAAATTAGCCGTAACGCACCGGATTTGATGGTGTGTTGTGCGTTGCTTCAACACACCCTACTAGCCTAGCCATTCATTTTAAGATATAAACGCCTGTTTAATTTTCTTGCAAATTTCGACTAACGCTTTATTCTGTTCTGATGTACTCAAGCTATCTAAAGGCTGTTTTGGTTCGTGGGCTGCGAGATATTTGGGAATTTCCGTTTCTTCGTAGGAACTATAACTTATAGGTATCCACAGAATCTT
The DNA here is from genome assembly GCF_014697485.1 of Anabaena sp. FACHB-83. Taxonomy (NCBI): domain Bacteria; kingdom Bacillati; phylum Cyanobacteriota; class Cyanophyceae; order Nostocales; family Nostocaceae; genus Anabaena; species Anabaena sp. FACHB-83. The sequence continues at coordinate 5,782 of NZ_JACJRY010000045.1, forward strand.
GACTCCTTCTTTTTCAGCAGCTTCTAAAAAATAAGGTAACTCAATATCAGCAATAAAATCTGAAGCTAAAAAGTTGGGACTAACTAACAATACTGCCACTTTTGCGGCTGCTAACGCATAGTCAATTTCTTTACGCCATTCTGCCCCTGCTTGAATTTTGTTATCATCCCATACCACCAATGCTTGATGATGAATTATAGGCTTTAAGTGCGTATTGAGTTTTTCAAGCCACTCCATATCTTTGCGGCTATAACTAATAAAAACTTGATTTCTAAGCATAAATTGTTTAGGCGGAAAAACATCATCAATAAGTCCTTGAATATTTACCATACCAAAACCTTCTTGACATTGTATTTCATATTGTTTTGCTTTTTGAAATTTATCCAATATTGTTAAATCATAAGCATAAGGTTTTTGGCTATCCTTACATTTCTTGCAATTACAAGGAACAAGGATTCCATACTGTAGATGTTTGTAGCAACTATGAATTTTTTCTAGTTCATGTTTAACTATTGCTAACAATTCTTTTTTATGATTGCCTGATACACGGATTTTAATTTCACGTTGATGATAGTGTTCAATTACTTCAGCACGAGTGTTATCTTTATTGAGAATAACACCTGTTTTCCAAACAAGTTTTTGCTGTTCAATTAAATTATGTGTTTCAACAATAAAGCGGCTTAACATACCCTTGGGCATAAACTCATAACTGTAGCGCAAGATAAGGTTATTAGAGTCATCCCAATCATATTCAGGTTGATTGGCGGAAAGTAACTGAGGAGCAATATAATTACCAAGAGAACTAGGAATTTCGTAGCAGAGTTTAAAATTCATCATTAACCGCAATAATTCTGGACGCATATCGGCATATTTATTCTCATGCCAAATATTTTTCAAATCATTCCGGTTAAATTGTCCTAAATTTTCAATAACCTGTGGATTATCTAAAACTTTATATACTGCATCGGTTCCCCAAGTGGGTTTAAGAATTACAGTTTTTCTAAGCAAGTCATCTTCTTGAAAGTGCAGACATACTCCTAAATCATGTAAATAACCACTAAGTTGAAGTTTATCTTCTTTATTTGTAAATCCATGCTTTTGGCAAATATTGAGATATTCTTCTAAATTTATATATTCACGGTTATCACTTTCTAAAGCTTTGCGGACTTCAACCCAAGTTTTAGGCAGTTCAGTGCCAACATGAGGGAGATTACTAATATAATGTTTAATCTTATTGAGAATTTCTGGTAAACCACGATTTGTAGCAAAATTTGTAGCTAGTGTTCCTTTAAAACTTTTAAAATTAGCTCTTAAATCTCGTTCGTTGATTTCTCGTTTACGTTCTTGCTTTTCATTTTTGATAACTAGGACAGGACTTTCGCCGCCTAGTAACTCTACTACGTTCAGCCAGTAATAAAAATCAGTATCTTCCTTACGAATATCAGCAACTAAGGCATATAGTGAACGTTTAGTGAGAAAGAATTGATGAGTCGCATGGTAAATTTCTTGTCCGCCAAAATCCCATATATTAATCTGGAAATCTCTACCATTGTCTAGTGGGAATTTCCATTGAACTATATCAATACCTTCTGTAGATTCTTCATCTTGATTTAATTGATAGTTAGCATCTTGAATTTTTTTGGCGAGTGTAGTTTTCCCTGCTCCACCTTCTCCTACTATGAGTAATTTAGCTTCGTAGAGGCGATCGCTTTTTTCCTCTAACTGTTGCCGTAGAAAGTTCAGAATTGTGCTTGAACCCTTCTGAAGTATTTCTGGCGGAGGTGATTCAAGGGGATTGTCGCGGAGGTAGAGTTGTAGATTGGGCAGTTGTCCAATTTCTGGAGGTAGACTACTCAGTTGATTACTATCGAGGTAAAGCAATTGCAGACTGATGAGTTGTCCAATTTCTGGAGGTAGACTGCTCAGTTGATTAAAGGAGAGTTTTAGGGTTTTCAGATTAGTGAGTTGTCCAATTTCTGGAGGTAGACTGCTCAGTTGATTACTATCGAGGTAGAGCGATTGCAGGTTGATGAGTTGTCCAATTTCTGGAGGCAAACTACTCAAGTGATTAAAGGGAAGGTTAAGTGTTTTCAGATTACTGAGTTGTGCAATTTCCGGAGGCAGACTGCTCAGTCTATTGAAGGATAGATTGAGTATTTTGAGATTAGTGAGTAGTTCAATTTCTGGTGCTAGACTGCTCAGTTGATTATTGTGGAGGTTGAGCAATCGCAGATTGGTGAGTTGTCTGATTTCTGGAGGCAGACTGCTTATTTGATTGTTATGGAGGTTGAATGATTGTAGGTTGTCAAGTTTCCCAATTTCCGGGGGTAAAGTTGTTAAACCTTTGCCAGCAAGATTTAATTCTGTCGCCTGATCTCTGGCAGCTTGTTCAATGATTTGCAGTAGTTCTTCGTTAGTCATAGCAAAAGGACGATCGCACCAGGAAAATCAACTTAAATAATAATTTAGCGCGTATAAACCCATCTCTGAACACGGATGCTGGAGGAGAAAGTGCGATCGCCTTAGCTAACTCATTAATGAAATACCGCCAAAAACCTAGCATCGCAGTATTTTCATTCAACTTCATTACTAGTTCACATATAAATAAAAATAGGTTTTTTCATCCGCTAATAGTATTATTTGAAATTGTTTTTTCTCTTACCTTCTTTTGTGATTATTTAATTGACAGTTCAAACCTCAGAATGATAACGATAATATCTCCTCAGTGAGAAGCAAATTTTTTTAAATATTTTTAATCTAAAAACTAATTAGACAAGATTACTTTTCTGTCGATAGAAACTTTAGGCAAGTCTAATTAAATATCTCGTAAATCCATAAAATACTTAATTTGCGATTAAGTATAGATTTTCTGTTGGCTATTCTATTCAATCATTTGGAGGTTGGTTATGAAAAAATGGATTTTATTATCTGGCTTGAGTGTTGCGATCGCAGCTACTTGTCTCCCGGCGCAAGCCCAAAGACAAGATATGTCTTACAATAGCAATGCTCCGCGAATTAGCAGTACAAGCGGTTACGATAGTACTCACACAATTACTGTGTATACAGGTATGCAGCCTTTATCTTACCTGATAGTTAGACCTTCTGATGCTCTCAAAGTTAGTAACGATATTGACGTTACTGATCAATCTGGTCGGCGCGTTGAGGCTAACATTTCTAGACAAGATGAAAGAATCATTAGAATTGATTTCTCTCAACCAGTGCCTCCTGGAACTAATCTCAATATTGCTTTTAGGAATATAGATTTTGCCAATGCCTTTCCGAATCGAAGCTTTGTTTACTACGATATTTCTGGTGGGCATATCGGTTTATCAAGAGAAGTTCCCTATGGTTTAGCCCAAGTTCAGGTATATTAATTTTTGGGTTAAAAGATAATTAAAAAAGTAGAAATATTGCACAATAATTTTTCTACTTTTCTTATCTCTCAAGCTAGATATAGATAGCACAATACGGTTCAGATAAGAAAACTAAATTACAATAAAACCAACAAATGAAAAAATGATTTTGGAGAGGGTTTGAGGGACACAACCGTCACCCAATGGGGGGCTTTGGGGATTCTCCCCCAAATCTTACTCATGTTTAATAATTTATTTATTAGGACTTACGCAAAAAAACGAAAAAATAAGGTTTTAGAACAGGGTGCAGGGGTATGAGGGTGTAAGGGTGTAAGTATTCAAAACCCTTACACCGCATACCCTTTCACCCATACACCCAATCCCCACAAACAATTTTGGTGCGTAAGTCCTGTTTATCTCTCTTTAGCTTTTCTTAAACATTACAAATTGATAGTAAATAAAACTTAATAATACGGAAATTATTGTAAACAAAAGTGATGCAAATTGATGGGCAGAAAGTATTAAATCCAGAGATAATACTAAAAACGTAATAGCAAGAAGAATCATTAATTTTGATAGAGCATAGATGAGAAAAGCTGCTGCGGCTTCAGGGGAGGATTCACGAATGAAGACTCCGGCGGAATCAACCTGAAGGTAATTTTGTGGCAGCAAATGATAGATGAAATCGCAAAAAGTTAACAGAGAGTTTAGACTTGTATGGCTAACAGCAGTGCAATAACCGCATCGGTACGTTTAAGCGAAAAGATGCCTTTCCCCCTCAAACGTTTAGCAGATTTAGCTTATAACTATTGGTGGAGTTGGAGTAGCGATCGCATATCCTTATTTCAAAGCATTGATCCCCAAGAATGGGAACTTTGTGGGCATAATCCAGTGGCAATTTTAGAGTCAGCTAGTTACGAACGTCTGACTCATTTGGCAGAAGATCCCCTTTACCTGAAGCAGATTTCTGCCTTAGTCCGCGAATTTGACCAGTACATGGCACAGAAAGATACTTGGGTGAATCGAGTTGCACCGCAAGTGTCGGCTGAACATCCCATTGCTTATTTTTGTGCCGAATTTGGTATCCATGAATCTCTGCCTGTTTACTCTGGTGGCTTGGGTATTTTAGCCGGGGATCATCTAAAATCATCATCCGATTTAGGTGTGCCGATGGTGGGTGTGGGTTTACTGTATCGCCAAGGGTACTTTCGCCAACGCTTAAACCGCCACGGTTGGCAAGAAGATTACTATTTGGATAATCCCTTCGACAAAATGCCCCTAGAGTTAATTAAAAACGAGCAAGGGGAACCACTCACCATCCAGATAGAAATTCGCCAACGCCAAGTAAAAGTACAAATTTGGCGAGTGCAAGTCGGGCGTGTAACTCTATATTTACTAGATAGCGATCGCCCAGACAACGATCCCATTGACCGTTGGTTAACAGGACACTTGTATGGCGGTAACTTAGAAACCCGCATCGCCCAAGAAGTCGTCTTAGGTATTGGTGGAGTCAGGGCTTTAACCGCCTTGGGAATCAAACCCTCCGTACATCACCTCAACGAAGGACACGCCGCCTTTTGTACCCTAGAAATTGCCCGTCAAGAAATTGAACGAACCGGGAAATCCTTCTACGATATTGAAGCCAGCGTCAAGAAAAGTTGTGTCTTTACCACCCACACACCGGTTCCCGCCGGTCATGATGTCTTCTCCCCCGACTTAATTGACTCTTATTTTGCCCAGTACTGGCCGCAATTAGGGCTATCCCGCGAACAATTTTTAGCCTTGGGTGCAAGACGACTGGGTGATCCTTGGGAACCCTTTGGGATGACAGTTTTAGCATTGCGGATGTGTCGTGCTTGCAACGGCGTAAGTGAATTACACGGCAAAGTCTCCCGCAAAATGTGGACTGTTCTCTACCCACAACATAGCGAAGATACAGTTCCAATTGGTTACATTACCAACGGTGTTCATGCACCCACCTGGACTGCACCTTTACTCGCAGACTTATATGACCAATATTTAGGTAAAGATTGGAAAACTCGCGCCATCGATCCCCAAATGTGGGCGAAAGTTGACGACATTCCCAACGAAGAACTCTGGGCAAGACATCAGATTCTTAAAGAAAGACTAATTGCCTACACTCGTTATAAAGTCAAAAAGTCACGGGAACAGCGCGGTGAAGATTATCAAAGCATTCAAGCCGTGAATAGTTTACTTGACCCGAATATATTAACCATTGGTTTTGCGCGACGCTTTAGCCCTTATAAACGTGGTGATTTGATTTTACGCGATGCCGAACGGGCTGTGAAGATTTTTGGCAATGCCCAACATCCAGTTCAGATTATCTTTGCTGGCAAAGCACACCCAGCCGATGAAGAAGGTAAACGCATTATTCAACGTTTGATGGAGTGGTGTCGTAATTCCGGCATTATTCACCGTGTTGCCTTTATTGAAGATTACGACATTTACACCGGACAAAAACTCGTCCAAGGCGTTGATGTTTGGTTAAATAACCCCCGTCGTCCTCTAGAAGCATCAGGGACAAGTGGACAGAAAGTCTGCTTTAATGGCGGGTTAAATTGTAGCGTCCTTGATGGTTGGTGGTGTGAAGGCTACCAAGCCGACGCAAATGGCAAAGGAATTAACGGTTGGGCTATTGGTGAAGATGCTCACACAAGCGACCAAGAATTGCAAGACCGCATCGATTCCCAGTCACTGTATCAGCTTTTAGAATCTGAGATTGTTCCCCTATACTACGACCAAGATGCTCAAGGTATCCCTCATCGCTGGATACAGATGATGAAAGCATCCATTAAGACCAATGCACCACTGTTTAATACAGATAGAATGATTGCTGACTACGTTTCTCAGGTGTATGTCCCAGAAATTGCAGCCCGTGTTGAACCAATTTTGGCCAAGGTTCTGTTTTAAAGTCTTAAAAGAATTGTAATTTTCCTGGTTCAATAGAGGGGTGGGTTATCCACCCCTTTTTTTATGAAAAAATGTTTTAAATCATGAAAATTTGGCAAGCTGATTTTTATCGGAGTTCGCAACAAGATATATCTGGACAAATTTTATGGGAATTGTTGATTTGTGATGCAAATCGCAGTTTTGAGTATACAGCTACTTGTTTGCAGTCAGAAGCAAATTCCCATTGGCTGACTACTCAAATTCAACAAGCCGCAGGTGCAAAGTTACCAGATGTGATTCAAGTTTTCCGTCCCCAGTCGTTGAGTTTAATCGAAACAGCCGGACGCAATTTAGGTATTGCAGTAGAAGCAACCCGCCGGACTTTAGCATTAAAACAGTGGTTAAAAGACAAACATTCTGATTTTAGTTTAGAAAAACCCGCACCCTTACCATTACCGGAAAATCTCTGGGGTGAACAGTGGCGCTTTGCAAATTTAGCGGCTGGGGATTTAGAAATAGAATTTAGCGATCGCCCCATTCCGATTTTATCTATGCCAGAATTTCTTAAACCCATAAATCTGGGTTTAGCTTCCACAGTAACCGTTCCTGGTGTAGTCATTTATGGTGGCAGACAATCTATGCGTTTAGCACGTTGGTTAGCCACAACACATCCTGTAGCCTTAAACTACATCCCCGGTGCGCCCGATGGTTTAATTTTAGAAGCGGGTTTAGTTGATAGATGGGTATTAGCCACCTTTGAAGATGCAGAAGTCACCGCCGCCGCTAAAACTTATGAACAACGTAAACAACAAAGCCAGGGATTACACTTTTTATTAATTCAACCCGATGATTCTGGTATGACTTACAGTGGTTTTTGGTTATTACAAACCGAGTAGGAACTTATTTTTATGCTTCAAACAATAAAAGCTACCCCCTCTCCCTTGTCTCCCTTATCTCCCTTCTAAATAACTGAAAACTCTAACCCCTCACCCCTTCACCCGCGCCTGCTTAATCATCGCAATCAAAGTTTGATGAGCATCTTCCGCATCCGCTAAAATATGGTCAAATTGGATACGCACTGGAATGGATTCTTCATTGACTTGCGTGGTTAAATCCATTCCCTGTGAATCAATTGCTAACATTTGGGCTGATGTAGCTTCAGTAATATTACCAAAAACTTTGGCATATAAAAGTACAGCATCAGCATGATCTTCATTCATGTGATTACAGATGCGTGTGCTGATTTCAGGAGAAAATTGTTCAGACATTGGGCAAACTAAAATTAGAATTACAGCCTAAATTTTAAGTTAGGGTGTGTAAGCAAATTGATAATTTTTGGTGCAGATAAAACTTTAAATAAAATTTAAATTTACGCAAGTAATATTTATCTTTATTTACGGAATAACCTGCGGTTATAGTGTAGCAAAAATATTAAACTAATTTCATTTCAGCTAAATGCAGATGAGTAGAACAAGGAAACGTCGCATAGTTATTGGGGATGTGCATGGTCATTATGAAGGCTTGATGACTTTGTTAGAGGCGATCGCACCCACATCAGAAGATCAAGTTTATTTTCTCGGTGACTTAATTGATCGTGGCCCCCACAGCTACAATGTTGTGAATTTTGTCCGGCAGAACAATTATCCCTGTCTGTTGGGTAATCACGAGCAGATGCTATTGAATATTCTCACCCAAACAAATATTCCCGCCCCAGCTATGCAAGCTTGGTTGTATAGCGGTGGACAAGCCACTCTCAGCAGTTACCAAGCATCCACTATTCCCCAAGAGCATTTAGAGTGGTTTCAATCCCTACCCACTTATTTAGATTTGGGCGATATTTGGTTAACTCATGCCGGATTAGACCCAAATCTGCCTCTCGCCGAACAAACTGCCGAGCAGTTCTGCTGGATTAGAGATGAATTTCACAGCATAGAAAAGCCTTATTTTCCTGATAAGCTCATTATAGTTGGGCATACTATAACTTTTACTTTACCAAACGTTCCTCCGGGTAAACTAGCCGAAGGTAGAGGATGGCTAGATATCGATACTGGAGCTTATCATCCTCGTAGTGGTTGGTTAACTGGATTTGATGTTACCAATCATTTAATTTATCAAGTAAATGTATTTCAAAATACCCAGCGTATCTTACCGCTAGAAGATGGCGTGGTAACAGTGGAACCTTCCCAAATCAAAGCTCGCCGCCAGCCGCAGCGAGCATAGGTTTTGGTTGTAAATTCGGCACAGTGAAAAAACTAAAGTAATGGTCGAATTCTAGCTCGATAAGCAGCGTTATCTAAACCGTCACGCCCACTACTGGGTTGAGAATTAATTGCACGTTTAAGATTATTGATGCGATCGCTAGTAGCAGGGTGCGTACTCAAGAAAGTTGGACCAGAACCACTTTTGAGTAGCTTTTGCATAAAGGAAACCATACCAGATTGAGCATAACCGGCTCTTGTTAGAGTTCTTAAACCTCTTTTATCGGCATCAAACTCATCTTGACGACTGCGAGGACGGTTAAGGGCTAAGTCTACACCAATAGCCACAGCTTGATTACGGTCTAAACCGGCTACTGTAGCTAAACCACTCGCCACAGCCCTTTGCTGCATTTGTTTAACCAAGTGTTTCCCCCCAATGTGACCAATTTCATGAGCTATCACACTAGCTAGTTCCGCTTCATTTTCTGCGGTTTTGAGTAAACCTGTGTTGAGATAAACAAAACCCCCAGTAGTAGCAAAAGCATTCACAGCATTATCTTCTACCACCTGAAAGGTAAAAGGAAGACTGGGGCGATCGCTATTGGCGGCTAATCTTTGACCAATTTCCTGCACATAACGATTCACTTCTGCATTGCGATACAGACGAACTTCACCAAGTAATTCATCATTCATCTGTTTGCCAAGCTCTACTTCTTGGCGAGAGGATATATTAGAAAGCTGAAGTATTTGCGCTCCTTGGAACAACAGTGGTAATAAATCTACAGCCCGTCCAGGTAAAGGTGTACTCAAACACAAACTGAGGGCGACTACCACCGACATTATTGGATATAACCAACTACGCCGCCAGCGACGATAATTTGCTGTAAAACCTTTCCAAGCCATCATAAGCATTTCTGATAATAATTTCGAGACAAGCAACAATCACAAGACAAAATACAAGACGGAGTTACTGCGCTTGAAGTTGCATTTTAATCTTATGACTACGGATGCGATCGCCCAAATTATCTCTAGAAGGATTTATCTACACCCTTACACCCCTATACCCGCATTTCTCACAAGCTTCAGGCGTTTGATGGGGCAGAGGGGCAGAGGTGCGGAGGGGCAGGGGAGAGAGTACCTTCATTCTCCCCTGCTCCCCTGCTCCCCTGCACAGGCTTTGAAAGGTGTGGTGAGAAATGCAGGCTATACCCCTTCACCCTCACCCAAACCTTGATTTTTTTAAGTCCTAATGTAAAGGATGTGCCGACTTCACGCCGATTTTTTCAACTCGTGATACACTGTCGCCAGACTCAAAGACCTAGCCATCTTTCAGTCATACCTCTGTCGGGAAATTGTCATGTTCCTGATTAACTTTGTTGCTACAATCAAATACTTTGTTTGTATTTAGGAAAAGTTTTTATGGCTATTTTTGATTCCAAAGGTCGCTTGTTCGGTAAAGTCAATATTCTTGATGTAGGCGCTGCACTTGTAATTCTGCTAGTTATAGTTGGTATCTTCTTTTTTCCAGGAACCTCTGGTTCTGTGGCTCAAGTTGGTTCAAAAACCGTACCCATTGAGGTAGATTTAGCCGTGCGGGGTTTGAATGTCCGCGACCCAGAACGCTTATTTGAAAGTGGATTTAAGAAAGGCGGTAAAACAAACGTCATTATCCGTAATCAGCCTTACGGTCAAATTGGGATTAAATCTATTGAAGTACTAGAGAGAACAATCACCGCTACCCAACCAGATGGTTCAGTTAAGGAAGTCAAAGATCCTCGAAAGAACAATTACAGTACAGATATGCTGTTAACTTTGGAAGGTAAGGCGCAAGTCACGGAAAATGGCCCAGTTTTAGGTAACAGCAAAGTCAAAATTGGTATGCCTTTTGAATTAGAAGGTTATAACTACAACTTCAATGCCACTGTAATTGATGTCCGCGTAGAGAATAAGTAATTGAAGTGTGAAATTATTTCCAGTGCTGAGTGCTTTACACTGAGCGGAGTCGAAGTGTGAGTGGTTAGTAGTGAAACGCATCTCCACATTATTAGCGCCACAGGCGCTATCCTAACTCAGCACTCAGCACTTTCAACTCAGCACTCTTCACTGACTAAAGGCAAAAACTGGCGAATTAATCCAATAGTGACGGCGGGTAGTTCCAACTGGGGTGTTAATCCCACATCTTCTAGTTGTTGAAACACGCGAATTGCTTGGGGGTTTTTCTCTGCTAAACGACGACCAATTTCGGGGCCAGTAAATTGGGATTTCTCCCCCCAAATAATCGCAGTCGGAGTGGTCAGCTTTTCAATGTCAAGGGATAAATCAAAACACAAATCACCACGCACAAAAGAAAGTGCAGCATATTCCGCGTTGGGCTGTTGAGCAGATTGAAGATAAGCCTGGACAATTTCTTGATAAACTCGATTAGCTTGGGCAAATTGTCTTTGCTCTAAAAAACTGCGAATGCCTGCTTCGGTCGCAATACCAGTACTGTAAAGCAAGCGGTCAATTATGGGTACGCTGACTAACTGAGCAAAAAAACTGCGGGAGTAGTCTCCGCCAAAATCAGATAGTCCGGCTGGTGTGGTGAGAATTAAAGATTTGAATAATTCAGGATGAGCGATCGCAACTCGAATTGTCAACGCCGCAGTCAAAGAAGAAGCAATCACCGTGACTGCTTCTGTACAAGTTTGCTGCAAAAATTCCCGAATCGTCGTTAAATAATCGTCAATTTGGTAATTTCGCGCTGGATGTTCTGATTTACCCCATCCAATCAAATCTGGTGCCAGAATGCGATATTCACTAGCAAAAGCTGGGTAAACCTTCGACCACTCATAAGCCGAAGATCCACCACCAAAACCATGTAGGAATACTAAAGTTTCCTTTGTCGGTTCAGCGATCGCACTCCCTTGCCAAAACGACCCTACGCTAGTGTAATATACTATTCTCCCTAAAGAAGTTGTAATTGAGCGTTGTTCAAATCCCTGTGGTTGAAACATATATATGCCGTTCATTTAGTATGTGTTCAAGTTGCAAATTCTCTGGTTGAGAATGTCATGAGTAATTTGTATTCACATAAGACCAATGACCAAAAACCTATTTTACGTATACTTCGGCAAAGTAGATGTGTGTTAGCTGAGTAATTGCTGGTAGCAATCGTTTCACACCAAACACGCCGTACTTTTAGGGAATTTCCCGGAGTTTATTCATTGCTATTTTTAGCAAACCCGCAATTTTTCCACCTCTAGCCTCCGCTAGATTAAGGGGATGTAAAATCACTGGCTTACGTGTGAAGATTCAGTGATTTTTTTGTCTCTGATTCGCAGGGTATTTGCCTGTAAATACTGTTATACAAGGCTTTTGTGAAGTAGCCTGTATTACTTTGGTGATATAAAAGACATTGGTTTTTTATGGTAATCTATCAGAAAACTCACGTAAAGTTTTGAGCTTCCAGAATAGTTGAAATACCTAAGATTAGCAACGATTCTGGATTTAAGAAAAACACCTTTAGATATAATTACTTATCTAAATCGTTCTCTAGGTAATGGTAAGGCGGGGCGTTGTGGTAAAGCAGGCTACTCTTCAATCGGATAAAGCACCAGCGTTGGCAGATTTTAAAGACGTATTAGAAAACTGTGACGTGCATATAGCTTCTGCTTGGCGGGGACAGTTGGCAGAAACTTTAGAAACAGCCAAAGTGGGTGTTCCTATTTGTGTATGTTTAAATTTAGAAGATTTAAAGTGTTTTGAATCGGTCGAAACACAATATGAACGCTGGGGTGTCGTTTTCCGTAATTCAATTGCCATACAACCTTCTAACCCTGCATTTCCGAGCCATTCTGGCCTCATAGTATTAATGGGTTCGCCAAAAGGCGGGTTTCTGGAAGCGAGTTTTGTACAGCCAGTCAATTATGTTAGTGCCTATGTGACTAGTTCGCAAAGGCTGGTTATGTCTGCTTATGATAGCGATCGCCAACTGCTCAGTCAAACCGTACTTCCTGGCGCGAATCTTGCTAACTCTGATTCAGCAGTACCCCCCAACATTTTATTATCTGTAACAGGCAGAAATATTCACTCTGTTACCTTCTGTGCCTTTGACGGTCAATTCACCATTGACGACTTTCGTTTTTGTATGTAAGACCATTCCCAAACCTGGATTTCTCACAAGAGAGAAAGCCAGGTGCTGGGGAGTGTGGGAGGATGGTGAAGAAATCTTTCCCCCCACACTTCCCTCTCTCCCCACACTCCCCACCAATACGGGGAGAAATTCGGGACAAAGACTATCCAGAATGAGTAATATTAGCTTCAACATGCACCTAATCCCTGGTAAAAGATATATTAGAAAATCTCGTCAACACAATTAGGTAAATACTGTGGCAAAGGCTTCGTTTTCTTTGCAGCAACTAATTAACCAGATACCCAACTGGTCACTTCCAGCTTTGTCGCCAGGAAGTTCCAAGCAGCAAAATTTCAAGCCTTTTTCCGGTTCTGGAGGTGTTCTCGGCTTCCTAACAATAGTCGTAGCAATGCTGTTATGGAACTGGAAACTGCTATTAGCTTTGATAGTTGGTGTGGGAGTAATGTTAATCACCTACTCAAACCAACAATGGAACTGGCAACAACGTTGGGTAGAAATTCAAAAAATCCTCAACGGGCCAAATCGTCGGTTAGTTTTAGCTGTTGCTATTGGTGGTCTGGCAACTATTAGCACTTATATGGCTGCTGCTATCTGGGTTGACTCTCATAGCCCTTGGTTAGCAACTGGCACAATTTTGCAAGGTTTGGGAACTTTATTAACTTTAGTTTTGTTACTTTGGCAAATTTTCAGCCGTTATCGCCATCAAGACCAAGATGTATTTGAGCAATTGTTACTCAATTTAACAGAAGCAGATCCCTTAAAGCGGTTGCTGGCTATACGTCGAATTACCAAATTTATCACCCGCCAGCCAGTGAATGAGTCGTTACAGCAAGAAGTTAGCCAATGTTTGCAACTGCTTTTGACTAAAGAAGAAGAAGTCATCATTCGAGAGGCAGCTTTTGAGAGTTTACAAATCTTAGACAAACTCTCAAATCTCCCATCTAGCAAAGCCACTCCTTTGAAACCAGTCAAGTTAAAAGTCAAAACTCAAAAATCTCAAGACAAAGTGCTGAGTGCTGAGTACTGAGTAACTTCTTAGGAAAAATATCTCTTTGTTTGGAAGGGGGATAAGGGAGACAAGGGGGACAAGGAAGACAAGGGAGATAGTGGCTTTGTTGAGTAAACAAATTGGATAATTTCTTTTTTGGAATTTTCTGTGACTCTTGATTGTTAACTATTTCCGAGATAATCTACCGTTACGGACTTGGACTACAGGATGATTGCAGCGCCGTACAAGTTGTTCGTCGTGGGTAGTCACAATTACTGTAGCCCCAAAAGAATTTAACTTTTGCAAAATTTGGATGACTTGCCAAGAATTATCGGGGTCGAGGTTTCCTGTGGGTTCATCAGCTAAAATTAATGGCGGTGTTCCCACAATGGCGCGTGCAACACTTACCCGTTGTTGTTCGCCTCCCGAAAGTTGATCAGGAAAACAGTTAGCTTTGGAAAGTAAACCCACTAACTTTAACGTTGGTTCTAAACGTCTTTGAATTTCTTTGCGAGTGAAACCTTGTGCTTGCAGTACAAAGGTTACATTCTCGGCTACTGTTCTTTGGGGAATCAGTTTGTAATCTTGAAAAACAATGCCAATGCGTCGCCGCAACAGTGATAAGCGATCGCCCCGCAAATCTGTTACATTGCAATCATTGACAATCACCTCTCCCTGAGTAGCCGATTCTTCGCCATACAAAAGCTTTAACAGTGTTGATTTACCAGAACCGCTAGGGCCTGTAATAAACAAAAATTCTTTCTGTTTCACCTCTAAACTCACATCCAACAACCCGTGACAGCCATTGTTGTATGTTTTTGTTACAGAGCGTAACTGCACAATGGGAGCATTACTACTACTTTGTGGGGAAGATGTACTATCCTTTGCAGGAATATGCTGATCAGTTTTAACAACGGTTCTCATTGGCAGAATATATACACTTGCTTAGAACTAAAAGCTCGAAAAACTTCAATTTAAGATTCTCTTAAAAAAAGGATTCCCAGGATATCCCTAAGAATCTCAAGTTCAAAAGCAAAAATTAAATTTTTTGGAAATTTCAGTAATCACCGCAAGTCATATATTAGTAAGTCAGGAGTGGTGGATGTTTATTGTCGCCCTACTCCCTACTCCCAATTCCCTACTCCCTACTCTTCTCTAGAAGGCGCTTTTGGCTGTCAAGCGGTAAACAAATGCTTTCACGGCAAATTCTGGCAAAGCTAACATCCGTCGCCAACGCCAAGGTTCTTTATATAAGCGATACAGCCATTCCAAATTATTATTGCCTAACCAAGCAGGAGCGCGGGTTTTGCTTCCTGACCAAATATCAAAACTACCGCCAACACCAATCCAAATTGCTTGGGGACATAAATGACGATTTTGGGCAATCCATAATTCTTGACGTGGTACTCCCAACCCAACCAAAATAACTTGAGGCTGTAATTGAGTTAGTGTTTGGTGTAATATCTCTTCTTCTTCGGGAGAATGATAGCCAGAATGAGTCCCGACTATGTTTAAATCTGGGGCTTGCTGCTTCCAGAAATCTGCGGCTTTGGTT
The DNA here is from genome assembly GCF_014697485.1 of Anabaena sp. FACHB-83. Taxonomy (NCBI): domain Bacteria; kingdom Bacillati; phylum Cyanobacteriota; class Cyanophyceae; order Nostocales; family Nostocaceae; genus Anabaena; species Anabaena sp. FACHB-83. The sequence goes on from NZ_JACJRY010000045.1 coordinate 20,921, forward strand.
GCTATTCCTGGTGCGCCGCCGTAAAAAAAGACTTTTGTACCTTTTTGCTTTTGTCCTAGTTCTCGCAGTAATGTTTCTGCTAGTTCAATTCCTGGACAACGTTGAACCTTTTGCCAAAATAGCCACTGCAAATACAAAACCACACCAGCACCATCAGGTATCACCAACTCAGCATCGTGAATTACCTTGGCTAGTGCGCTGTCTCGTTCTGCTTGCATGGTCATTTCTGCATTCAGCGTCACTACATGAGTACCTCTGCTGTGTTGCAGGCATTCTAGCAACCAGCCTGGATAGTTACTCATAACATGAACTGGTATTCCCAGCACCGAAAATACTTTAGGCGGTTTAGACATAGCCTATTCTAATTAGCCTCACATCACACCAGATTGTCTCGAACGATAGTTTATCAAATATTTTAATCAATCGCCTGGGCAATTTTAGGCAACTAGTAGTGAGAAAGTTACAGGGTTAAAAGTCTTTCAGGGCTTGATGTGGGCGGATATTTACGCAAGCAGGTTGTAATGTATACCAAAATTTTTTATGATTAAAATTTCTAATGAATATAAATGTATTAATTTGTCATATTTCATAACGAACCATCATTGGAATGCAATTGTTAGGAGCGATCGCATTTTCGTCATCGTAATCAGTGGTTGACAAAGATGAATCTGTCGTAAATCAGCCAGTATACTCATAAAAAAGGAGGTTAGCTTTTCTCTAACCAAAAATTTAAGTTTGCTTACCAGTGAAAATATCCAACACAATAAAACTAATAACTTACTAGGCAAAAATTCTATATTTATTTTTTATCAGTGTATTTCCATCACAATCCACTAATATTTTTGCATCAACTCGGTTTCACAGTTTAGTTAGTTTAACGGGCAGAAGTTGACAATGAGTAAAATCCGTATTGTTTTGATCGAAGATCATGACCTTACCCGTGTTGGTATTCGCACAGCACTACAGCAAAGAGATGAAATTGAAGTGCTAGGTGAAGCTGGCAATGCGGCGGAAGGCTTAAAGCTGTTAAGAATCTTACAGCCAGATATTGCGATCGTCGATATTGGTTTACCTGATAAAGATGGAATTGCACTGACCAGAGAAATTAAAGCAATTGCTACAGGCGAAGATGCTACCAAGGTGTTAATCTTAACCCTTCGAGATAATAAAGAAGCCGTTTTGGCTGCTTTTGCAGCTGGGGCTGACTCTTACTGTATGAAAGATATCAAATTTGATAATTTGCTAGAAGCCGTTAGAGTTACGTACAATGGCAACGCCTGGATTGATCCAGCGATCGCCAGAATTGTGTTACAACAGGCACAAGAGAATTCTCCTAAACAGGAAACTGTTGCCCAAGAAAATAAAAATATCCCCCAAAATCAAGACTTTGGGGAAAGTGAGGAAATAATTGACCCCTATACCCTGACAGAACGCGAGTTAGAAGTGTTACAGTTAATTGTCGAAGGTTGTAGCAATGCTGTTATAGCTGAACGACTTTATATTACAGTTGGGACTGTAAAAACGCATGTCCGTAATATTCTGAATAAGCTATGCGCTGATGACCGTACCCAAGCAGCAGTTAGAGCTTTACGTTCTGGGTTGGTTGGCTAAGGTAATTCCAGGGTTGAACAACCTTGGCATAAATTGAGGAAGAAGCTAACTTTGAGTCAATTTCTCAGTTCAAAGCAGGTAACTTCTATGATGAGAGCGATAGCTTTTTGATTTGTTTGCAGGTGGTCACTGGGTGGGATAAAAATTGTATTGTCTCGCCACACAAGTATCGGAAATAAAGTCAAATATGACTGAGACAGAGGTAGAAAAACTCAAGCTCATGATTGTCGATGATGAGCTAGATAATTTGGATTTACTCTACCGCACTTTTAGGCGAGATTTTCAAGTATTTAAAGCCAATCATGCCCTAAGTGCGCTGGACATATTGGAAAAAGAAGGTGAGATGGCCGTGATCATCTCAGATCAAAGAATGCCAGAAATGAATGGCACGGAATTTCTCAGTCGCACAGTAGAAAGGTTTCCTGATACCATTAGGATTCTTTTAACTGGCTTTACTGATGTGGAAGATTTGGTCGATGCTATCAACTCCGGTCAAGTATTCAAATATATCACAAAGCCTTGGAATCCTGAACGGCTCAAGTTACTAGTTGAACAAGCTACTGAGACATATCGTTTAGTCAAACAACGCACTCAAGAGTTGCGTCGGGCGCTACGCCGAGAATCTTTGTTTAATGAGGTGACAACAGCAATTCGAGAATCTCTCGATTATGGCAATATGTTGCAGAAAATTGTTGCCACCATCGGACAAACCTTTGATGCTACTTGTTGTTTGCTGATTCCGGTAGAAGGCGATCGCTTAACCAATGATAAATTTTCTTATCAAGATGCCAATTCTTCTATATTAAATTTTGCCTTTGACCATAGTTTGTTTGAGAAGGTTGTCGAAACTCGTCATTATCAACTCAATCAAGAAACCTTTGATGGCAACCCTTGTAACTATCTGGTAGTTCCTCTTACCTATCAGCAGCAACTATTAGCCGTACTTGCACTGTATCAGGTAGGACGTGATGAGCTTTGGCCAGATGAAGATATTAAATTGATTACAGGTGTCGCCGACCAAGCCGCTTTAGCTCTTTTTCAGGCGAAACTTTATCAACGCCTACAAGAAAAACAAGAGCAAATTCACGCTGAATTGGAAGTAGCACGCCAAATTCAACATAATTTGCTCCGCCAAAGCTTACCTGATATCAAAGAGGCAAAACTACAAGCCTGCTGCTATCCAGCGCGAGAAGTAGGAGGCGATTTTTTTGAAGTATTTGTCCACCCCAAAGGCGATTTATGGTTAGCAGTAGGTGATGTTTCCGGGAAAGGTGTACCTGCGGCTTTATTCATGGCTAGTGCCATTTCTGTACTGCGGCGCGAATTATCTCAAGAAACACCAGCCGAACCTCATATCATCGTCCAAAATCTCAATCATGCTTTGTGCAATGACTTAATTAGTAACAATTGTTTTATTACTCTCGTATTAGCTTGTTATACACCTAGTACAAAAGAACTAGTATATGCTAATGCTGGACATATCTACCCTCTACTATGGTCTCGCCAAACTGACTCAACCCAGCAGCCCAACTATCTTAAAGTACGTGGCATTCCTTTAGGGATCTTACCTACTTGGAAAGCACTCTCAGGAAGAGTAAATCTTTCCACTGGAGATACTTTATTGTTAGCTAGTGATGGGATTACTGAAGCATCAGTATCCAGTGAGTTACTAAAATGCGAACAAACAGATGCTAATCTTTCGCCAAGTAGCCACTCTATGCTGAACCAAGAAGGTCTTTGGCAACTTCTCCAAACAGAGCCACAACCACTTTCTCTGAACCATTTACTAGCTCGTATCCAAGCAAATAACCAAGTTCAAGAAGACGATCAAACTATACTTTCACTAGAGGTTTTATAAGTAATGAAAAGTGAGCTTCATGTACCAAGTGATTTGAATTATTTAAATATCGTCGAAAGCTGGTTGCTGGGATGCTTGAAAGTCAAGCTAGGAGATTCTGTAGATTGGTCTCGGCAGTCCAGTCGTTTACGATTGGCTTTGGTAGAAGCCTACTCTAATGTGGTGCGTCATGCCCACAAAGAGCAGCCAAATTTACCAGTACTACTGCGTTTAGAACTCAAAGACCGAGACATTTCCCTAGAAATATGGGACTATGGCGAAGGCTACGATATGTCTACTTACCTAGCACCTAATCCTGTAGATAAACAAGAAGGGGGTTATGGGTGGCTAATTATGAATCGGTTAATGGATAAGGTAGAGTACCAATTACAAGTTAATGGCGCTAATTGCTTGAAATTAGAAGCTACAATTCCTGAATTGGTGAAATAACCCAGGAGTCCTTGATGAATTTGGTTTTATAAATAAAATTATGTAGTCAGGGAGTAAGCAATGGTGATTAGTCTCCCCTCACAAACCTACGGTGTACACACAAGTCCAAGTAAAGTAATAAGAGCAGGAGTTGTGGCAGGGCTGTTTCCTTCCCTAAAAGTCTCTAATTTACAAGCGTATCAAGCAAAAAAATCAGGTGATTCAACAATTTTATTTACTCATGAGCCTGGCGATCGCACTTAAATTTACTGGTTAAAGCAGTAATTTGTCGATTACCAACTCCCTAAAATTTTTGGATGATACTCTTGACAAAATCCTGATCAAAGCGAATGAAACAGCCCTGGGAGTTGTGGGGAGTAAAAGAGGGTGAAAAATCCAATCAGAATACACGCGAAAGCAGTTGAGGGAAAAGCATTGTTACACTTCCCCGACTGCTTAAACCTCGCTTCGCTCGTTTCAGCAAAAAGTCGGGGGATTCTCTAAGAAGGCTACATAAACCAAGCCTGCGTAAGCAGGCTAAATCTAAATATTGCATAAAAACACACTTCAACAAATTTTAGTGACCGCCTACGCAGAATATTTTAAAACCTGCGTAGGCGGGTTTAGTTTGTGTAGCCCCAGACTTCAGTCTGAGGGCTATGCTGATGCGCCTTTTGGAATCACCAACTACTAAATCTCTTAAATGTAACGTAGCATACTTGACAGTCGCCTAAGTCAAGCATGAGGCATCTTGGTGAGAGATGACGTAAACTTTTTCAACATAAACACCCGACTCTAGTTATAATTTCCTATAAGTTGAAAAAACTCTTAAGAATTAGCGTAACTAATACGCTGCTCTCACACCGACTAGCTGACAACCACATTAGGAGGACTATCTATGGCGCTTGTACCATTGCGGCTGCTCTTGGATCACGCAGCTGAGAACGGTTACGGCATCCCAGCTTTTAACGTTAACAATTTGGAGCAGATTCAGGCAATCCTGAAGGCTGCTGCCGAGACAGATAGCCCCGTAATTTTGCAAGCTTCCCGTGGCGCTCGTAACTATGCAGGTGAAAACTTCCTGCGCCACCTGATTTTGGCTGCTGTAGAGACCTATCCTCACATTCCCATTGTCATGCACCAAGATCATGGTAATGCTCCTTCTACCTGCTACTCAGCTATCAAGAACAACTTCACTAGCGTGATGATGGACGGTTCTTTAGAAGCTGATGCTAAAACCCCTGCCAGCTTCGAGTACAACGTTAGTGTTACCCGCGAAGTTGTGAATGTAGCTCATGCTTTGGGCGTAAGTGTAGAAGGTGAACTCGGTTGCTTGGGTTCTTTGGAAACCGGCGCGGGTGAAGCTGAAGATGGACATGGTTTTGAAGGTACTCTTGACCATTCTCAACTGCTAACTGACCCCGATGAAGCTGTTAGCTTTGTAGAAGCAACCCAAGTAGATGCTTTGGCTGTAGCTATTGGTACTAGCCACGGTGCTTACAAGTTTACCCGCAAACCAACTGGCGAAATTTTGGCTATCAGCCGCATTGAAGAAATTCACCGTCGTCTACCTAACACCCACTTGGTAATGCACGGTTCTTCTTCTGTACCTGAAGATTTAATCGCTTTGATTAATGAGTACGGTGGTGCTATTCCTGAAACCTACGGCGTACCTGTAGAAGAAATTCAAAAAGGTATCAAGAGTGGTGTTCGTAAGGTGAACATCGACACCGACAACCGTTTGGCTATCACCGCAGCTGTGCGCGAAGCTTTATCAAAAAATCCCAAGGAATTTGACCCCCGTCACTTCCTCAAGCCTTCTATTACATATATGCAGAAGGTTTGTGCTGAACGCTATCAGCAATTTGGTACTGCTGGTAACGCAAGCAAGATTAAACAAGTTTCTCTGGAAGAGTTTGCTGCTAAGTATGCTAAAGGTGAATTAAACGCTGTCACCAAGGCTGCTGCTAAAGTTTAATTTAGCTAAAGAATTATAGGGGACACTTTTGTGTTTCCTTAAACTGAGGGTTTTAATATTAAAAATAAACCGGGAAACATAACAGTTTCTCGGTTTTTTGTTGAAATGAGAACAGGTGATAGGGGACAGGTGACAGGTGACAGTACGTAGTAGTGGCGTGGCAAGGCTACAATAGGGCATAAAAATAACTCTTGTGGTGTGGGTATCCTGCCCGCACCGGACGGGCTAGAAGCCCATCCCACAAGAAATTTATCATGCAACATTTAAGGCTTGCCACGCCACTACACATACTCAGTAACCAGAGGTCATGACTGCACTCAACCTGAAAAAGCTGCATTACTGCTGATGCCGTCTTGGCTATCATTAAACCAGAAAAGCTACCGTTAATTGGCTTGCATCCCCATTGGCTACCTTAAAGATGAGTGCTGAGTTAAAAAGACGTTGCAATGCAACGTCTTTAAATTTAAATTACTGTATCGAGATTTGACGAGTTAAAATGCTCATCACTTCATCGGGATTACCTGTTGGTTGCAGTGGACTCCAATCTCCCACACTGGCGTAACCGATAACTTGCAAATAGTGAATTGTACTAGTCACAGCTTTGGGTGAACCGATTAGCAAATGTTTAATTGGTTCCCGGAAAGGAAATGGTTGTTGGGGAATTTGCTTGGGTGTGGGGAAGTGAAAGTTTTGTTTTAAGAACAGGGCGATTTGAGATTGGGCGAAGTTGAGTAATTGTGCCATCATTGTGTTGAAACTCCTGTATTTGAGTTTTATAAAAGCGATCGCTCTCTTCTTGCCAGAACCAGACGATCGCTTTTATCCTGTATTGAGTTTAGATAATGGCGATCGTTTTGTTCTTTGGAGAATTGAGCGATCGCCTTTATCATGTCTTTTATACTAAAGTATAAATTTATACTTGTCAACTACTAATGCAAAAATTTTTGTTAGTAATTTTAGGTTTTTAACAGAGATAAATTATGTTGACTAGGCGTGATATTTGTCATATCAATTAACAGAATTATTGGCGAGTTTGTGCTTGAATAAAAGTTATATCCCCGACTTCTTAAAGAAATCGGGGATATTTTTGTGAACAGAAATTTTGGCTGGGTTATTACTTACGTTTAAAACAATCTATAGTCGGAAATTTAGGCGTTTTCAGTTGTAGTGTTAGAAGTTTCTTGTGTGCTGGCTTTTAAGCGACTGACAGAACTCCTGCGAACACGTTCACTTTTGCGAACACCGCCAGCCATTTCGTATTCAACACTGTCTTTACCGTATTTAAAAGCAACGCCAATCAGCATTCTATCATTTAATTCACCTAAACTTTTTTCCAATTGTTCCATTTCAAGTTTAGTTGAATCTATGACAACAAGAGCCGTATTATAAGCATTAAGTTTAGCGCGATATTGCTCAATTAATTGAATCATATTTTGTAGATTGCGATTATCGCCAAAATCCATATTTGGGTCAATCGCCTTAAGTCCAGATACTCTCAACTCAGCTTTTTCGACAATGCGAGATGTGCGTCTTTTTTGAGACATAATTATTTGCTTAATAAATTTTGCTAAAGCTAGTTTGTCTTAATTGCACTAAATTTTGCGTCAGTATATTTGACAAAATCTGGTTGTGTTTAGATTTTGTGCATCAGTAATATCTCTGCTAAAAATAAGTGCGGGAGTAGAGAGAATAAAAGCTAGAAATATATATTTTGTTTAGATGTCAAGGACTGGATTTATTGTCCTAACGACGGAATCTTTTGTCCTAACGACGGAATCTTTTGTCCTAACGACAGAACCTTTTGTCCTAACGACGGAATCTTTTGTCCTAACGACAGAACCTTTTGTCCTAACGACAGCAACTTTAAATATTAGTTGGTAAAACAACTTAACGCGCGGGTGCATCCCAGTTTTTAGTTTTCACATAGAGGATAATTGTCATTGCGTACTCCTTCGGAGAAACAAGCTACGCGTAGCGTCTCGCTCCAGAGGAACGACGTAGGCGTAAGACTTCCCGCAGGGTAGCAATCTCATGCACTCGTTCAAAATAGTAAGATTTTGCGATTGCTTTGTTCCTCGCAATAACACATAAAAAAGTGGGATGCTCCCTTAACGCGCAGCTTTCCCAAAGAATTATTCAACTAAATGAACCCAAGGCAAAACAGAATGAACTTTGTTAAATAAACGTTTATCACCTGTGTAGAAATTTGCCTAAAATCTTTGGGCTAACGCCAAATAATGAGCATCATAAGTAGCTGGAAGGTTGAGTTGTTGTGCGATTTCCCACGCTTGTTGATGAAGTTGCTGATCACTGTAAAATTGAATAGATAAATTTAAAACATTATTGAGACATTCTTGAGCTTCTGTCTGCAATAATTGTTTTGCCAGTTGCATTCTATGAAATACATTTGTGACTTCGTAGCATAAAAGAGTTGGAGCAATAATCTGAGCTTGGTTCTGCTCCCAATTATCCCACAAAGCTAAATAAGGGGATGTTTTTGAGGTATAAGTAACTAATTTAATTAAAAAATTAGCATCTACACAAATAAATATTGTATTCATAGTTATTTTTGACTGAGTAACTAATCTGCTAACAATTGTTGGTCTCGTTCTTCTCGCATTTGATAAATTATTTGGTCAATATCTGGCTCAAAGGGTTGACCATTATATCTTTGTTGGATAGCTTGAGCATTAGTTAAAATTTTGGTACGTAAATCTTGCCAATTAGATTTATGCGCTAACTTTTGCTTCAATAGTTCTTGTTCTTCAACAGATAAAGCTTTGATGGCATTAACTAAAGATTCAACAAGCTGAATGTTCATAGATTTAAAATCTTGATTACCATTTTTTGCTAATAGATAATTAAAATATAGCCGAATTTTTGTTGGGTTACGCTTTGTTTTATCAAACCTATCAAGCTAAGATAGGGTTTAATATCATGTCCGGTTAATTAGTTATGATTCCCACAGTCATTGCACCCCACCCCCTAACCCCTCCCCGTTCACGGGGAGGGGAGACAAAACATAGTTTTGGCGGGGTGGGGTTCTTCGGTTTTTATAAGTAATCAAGCGGACATGATATAATTTGTCTGAATCTAAATTATTTCAGTTAAATTGCGTAATTTAACTCTAAAACTGTGTATTTCTAAATAAATTAAGATGCACCTAAATTAAAGTAGCACATGGAACCTTTGACTACTGCGGCGATCGCTCTTGGCTCTGTAGTCGCCACCAAAGCCTTAGAAAGAACAGGCGAAATGGTTGGCGAAACCCTGTGGAATAAAACTGGTGAGTTGCTTGTCAAGCTGAGAAAACACTCACCGAATGTTGTAGCGGCGATTGAAAAAGCACCAACCACACCGTTAGATTATGGCAATGCTGTAATTGAAATAGAAGCTGCGGCGAAGGCTGATCCTGAAGTGGCGCAAGCTGTACAAGAAGTGGTGACAGCAGCACAAGCGGAGACGAATCCCAAGTTTGTAGACATCATGACAGCACCTAATTTAACAAAATTGGCAGACAAAATTGGTCAAGTTGTGATGTCAGGTGGGACAGGTAATATTGGAACAATGTCTTTTTAATCTCATTTAATATAGGACTTACGCAAAAACCCTCTCGAATCCTCTTAACTTCGTGTCCTTTGCGCCCTTTGTGGTTTGTTTTTTCATGATTCTGCGTAATTCCTGTAATATTCTAAATTATTTCCCCAACCCGCCCAGAAATAAATTTCCGGGCTAATAGCGCAAGTCTACTCAAGTAGACTGAAACCTTTCTTCCTAGTCTTCTTCAGAAGACTTTAGCTATTAGCCTTAGAATTAATTCTGAGGCGGGTGTGACAACCGATGCACTTAACCATATATGCCTGAAGACTTTAAAAAGTTAAGCGATAAAATTGGTCAGGTTATTTTTCCTGGTGGGAAAGGAGTCATTAAAAATTTAGTTATAGAAGGACAAAAACAATTAACTCCCACAAAACATATACCACGCAGTTCTGTTCACTTTGTCGGGCGAGAAACAGAACTGACACAAGCACATGAAGACTTGCAGTGTGGTAAATATGTCGCAATCTCAGGGATGGGAGGTGTAGGTAAAACAGAACTTGCTACCCAATACGCGAGACAATATCAAGATGATTATGGCGGGATAATTTGGTTTAATGACAGAGCCAGTAATCTCGCGGCGGAAGTATTAAGTTTTTTTGTTCAGCTTGGTTTGGAGATACCCCAAGAACAAAGCGGAAGACTGTTAACCCTACAAGAACAAGTTGCTTGGTGTTGGTTGCAATATCCCCAAACTGACTTACCTATATTAATCGTCTTTGATGATGTCACCAGCTTAGACAACCTGGGCGGAGTTGTCCCCAGCGATAACCGCTTTCGGGTTTTGGTGACAACTCGCCTGCGAAATTTAGATCCTAACTTTATTCAAGAAATTCCCTTAGATGTTCTCTCGCCAGAGAAAGCATTAGAACTGTTAAAAAAATTGTTGAGGAAAGACAAGCGAGTAGACAACCAACAACAAGCCGCCAACGCAATATGTGAATTTTTAGAATATTTACCTTTGGGGATAGAGTTAGTCGGTGCTTATTTAGCACAAGACCCAGATTTACATCTATATATAATGTGGGAGCGACTGCAACAACGCAAGTTAGCCGAAGCAGCATTACAAGACAGGGAAACTCTCAACTCAACACAACTGGGAGTGAAAGCCGCCTTTGCTTTAACTTGGGAAGAACTCGAACCACTAACGCAACAACTAGGCAGGTTTTTGAGTTTATTTGCGCCCCAGTCTATTTTATGGGATTTGGTAGTGTGGGTGGCGACTGGTGGAGATGATGAAGATGAGCCTCCTGCAAGTGATGATGTAAACACTAGTCAAATTACCCCCCTTAATCCCCCCTTGGAAAGGGGGGAAACTAGAGAGTCTAATTCTCTCCCTGTAGAAACGGAGGAAAGTTCCCTCCCCTTTACAAGGGGAGGGTTAGGGTGGGGTAATTCAACTGAAATCAACGAAGCCAAAAAACAACTCTACAAACGTCACTTGCTGCAACAGGTAGAAAACAGCGAAGGATATTATAAAATTCATGCCTTAGTGCGGTGGTTTTTACAAGAACAGTTAGCAAATGCTGGCGAGATGAAGCCAATTTTAGAAACCACTTTTGCCACTGCGATGATAACCAAAGCTCAAAGCCTTCCCTACTCAGCAACGTCTAAAGATATCGAACGTGTTAAAGATGTTATTCCCCACATTGAAGATTTGGGAGAACGGATAATTGCAGAAGTAAACCAAGCAAAAGAACAACAGATAAATTCCCCCGCATCAGTACCTAATGATGTATTAATTTGGGTATTTGTGGGAGTAGCAAGATTTTATGCAGGACAAGGACTATATCAATTAGCAGAAAATTGCTATAAGAAATGCGTCAACGTTTGCCAAGCTTTATTTACAGGCGATCATCCCGATGTCGCCACTAGCTTGAACAATTTAGCCTTACTTTACTTTAGCCAAGGCAGGTATGGTGAAGCCGAACCTTTGTACATTGATGCCTTGGCGATGAGACAGCGCCTATTTGTTGATGATCATCCCAATGTCGCTACAAGCTTGAACAATTTAGCTGGACTTTACTTTAGCCAAGGCAGGTATGGTGAAGCCGAACCTTTGTACATTGATGCCTTGGCGATTAGACAGCGCCTATTTGTTGATGATCATCCCGATGTCGCTTCTAGCTTGAACAATTTAGCCTTACTTTACTTTAGCCAAGGCAGGTATGGTGAAGCCGAACCTTTGTACATTGATGCCTTAGCGATGAGACAGCGCCTATTTGTTGATGATCATCCCAATGTCGCTACAAGCTTGAACAATTTAGCTGGACTTTACTTTAGCCAAGGCAGGTATGGTGAAGCCGAACCTTTGTACATTGATGCCTTGGCGATGAGACAGCGCCTATTTGTTGATGATCATCCCAATGTCGCTACAAGCTTGAACAATTTAGCTGGACTTTACCGTAGCCAAAGCAGGTATAGTGAAGCCGAACCTTTGTACATTGATGCCTTGGCAATGTTTCAACGGGTGTTAGGGGATAATCATCCCAATACAGTGACAGTGAGAGAAAATTTGGCAATTCTGCAACGCCAGTTAACTCCCGTTCCTATTTGGCAAGGTTGGTTAAGTAGGTTTTTCCAATTATTATTAGTTATATTAATTTTACCGTTTTATTTATTGTGGCAACTGGCTAAAAAATTAATTCGTAATTCATAATTCGTAATTATGCGAGAGGTTCAGATCCCCCCTAGCCCCCCTTAAAAAGGGGGGAATTTTTCTTCAAGTCCCCCTTTTTAAGGGGGATTTAGGGGGATCTTCAATGTTCAAACTGTACTAACTGAACCGTATTGGTTTATGAAGCGATCGCTCTCATCAATCATCAAGATACGATGGTTTTGCGGTAGGCGAATCGTAATGCTAACCTAGTTCATATCATGACAAAATCAGAACAATATTTATGAACCTTCCACCCCAATTACAAGAAAAGATTGAAAAATGGGCAAGCAGTCAGGGAATATCAACTGAGCAATTTATTTTGCAAGCCATTACAGAAAAAATTGCAACTCTCAGCCAGCAAAAACTAGCAGAAGATACTCAACCCAACCCCAACCAAGCAAACCTCTATCGCAAAGATGGAATCTTAGTTGTAGACGCAGAATTACCAGCCAACTTTGATATCAATACTTTTATAGATGAATTGAGAGAAGAACGCATTCAAGAACAAATAGTTTAATGAAAGTTTTGTTTGATACTTCAGCCTTAGTTCCTGCAATAATTGTCAATCATCCACAACATTCGGTTTGTTTTCCCAAGATTCAATCTGCAAAGTCTGGGGAAATTCAAGGGTTTATTTCAACACACAGTTTAGCTGAAACATATTCTGTTATCACACGCTTACCTGTTCAGCCACGTATCAGTCCTCAACAAGCTCAAAGCATAGTTGTAGATATACTACAGTATTTAGAAGGAGTTCCACTAGTTGTTCAAGATTATCAAAATGCGATCGCTCAAATGTCAACTTTAAACCTTCCTGGTGGCGCTATTTTCGATGCTTTAATTGCTCAAGCTGCATTAAAAGCCCAAGTAGATATTTTACTAACATTAAATCCAAATCATTTTACTCGTTTGGGAAGTGCGATCGCTTCAATTGTACAAGTCCCTACGTAGCAAAAAATGGTTTTGCGCTTGGCGATCGCTCTCATCAACAATCAAGATACGATGGTTTTGCGGTAGGCGATCGCTATTTGTAGATAGAATAAAATAAAGTAATTATCAGTCAAAAACATCATCATGTCTTCGCTTCCCGTCAACGAAGCTCAAAAGCAGTTACAACAGCTAATCGACCAAGTTGCAGAACAAGGTAAACCTGTAATTATTCAAGGCGATCGCGGTAATGCTATTCTACTGTCAGAAAAAGATTGGTCTGCAATTCAAGAGACTCTCTACTTGCTATCTGCAAAATAATAATCCTGTCATTGCGTTCGCGTAGCGTCTCGCAGAGAGGAGGCACGACGTAGGCGTAAGACTTCCCGCAGGGTAGCAATCGCATGGACTCGTTCTTAGTGAGGGATTTTGCGATTGCTTCACTCCACTTCGTTGCGCTCGCAATGACGTATTAGTTTCATCAAAAATCAAGATACGATGGTTTTGCGGTAGGCGATCGCTGTTTGTAGATAGAATAAAATAAAGGTATATGTTGGTTGGAATTAAATGGAACCCAACATCATCAAGGCTACCATTTCTTTAATCACTCGTAAACAAATGCAACTAGAAGATTATTTTGAATTTCTAAATCCAGATGACATCCGAATTAAAGGACATCGCATTGGCATTGATCATGTAATTCAATATTACCTGCAAGGATATTCGTCAGAGGAGATTCTAGAAGAATTGCCTTCTCTTAATTTGGAAAAAATTTACGCGACGCTTACCTATTACCTGCAAAATCGTACAGAAATAGATGCTTATATGTTGCGGTTATCTAAGTGGCAAGAACAACGCTATCAAGAATCTTTAGCTAATCCTTCTCCTTTAATGCAACGTTTAAAAGCATTTAAAGCACAACGTGAACAGGAGTTACTCAACCGCGCGTGAAGATACGTTTTCTTTTAGATGAAAATTTGCCACCTAAGCTAAAGACTGCCGTTTTGCGCTTTGATCCAACAATAGATATTTTACGTGTAGGCGAGGCCAATGCACCACCATTAGGTACACTTGATCCAGATATATTAAAGTATCTAGAATTATCCGAAAGGTTATTAATTACAGACAATCGTAAAAGTATGCCTGGACATTTAGAAAAACACTGGAGTGATGGAGGGCATATTTGGGGGCTAGTTTGGTTACGTTCTAGTGGTAATCTTAGTAGCTGGGCAGAGACAATTTATATCATCTGGCAAGTGACAGAAGCAGAAGAGTGGATTGATAAACTAGACTGGATTCCCATCTAAAAAATTAATTTTCTATGGACGAGGCGGCGTTGATAATAGTTCAAATCTCCGACTTCTTTAAGAAATCGGTGTTTTAGTTGTAGACGCAGAATTACCAGCCAACTTTGATATTAATGCCTGTATAAATGAATTGAGAGAAGAACGTTTTACTCGTTTGGTAAGTGCGATCGCTTCAATTGTAAAAGTTCCTACGTAGAGAGAGGTTCAGATGTGTAGGTTGGGTGGAATGAAATGAAACCCAACATAATCAAAATTTTGTTGGGTTACGCTGTCGCTTCACCCAACCTACCATTTCTTTTGAAGTGACAATTGAAGATTTGATAAAAGTGGTGGAAGAATAAGTGAAGAAAAACCTGTATTTTAGCTAATTTATGTATGGCATCGTTTAATTTAAGTGTTGCTCTAAAATTCTTAAAAATTTATGCCACAGTCGGACTGATTAGTAGTTTGATAATACATATATTGTCTTTGTTGCTCTCAGTCATTGATTTAAACTCCTTTGGAGTTGTACTAAGTTGCTTACAGTTAGGAATAATATTGCTGTCACTTTTCATTTGGTATATCAACCGTCAGATGAAATATGGTAATTCTGACAGAGACACATATCTTGAACAAAGGGAAAGCGATAGCACTTGGAAAATCACTTCATCACAATGTCCTAAATGGATGAAATTCATTGTCCAGGCTAGTAATATATATACATTGCTCTTTTGGTGGTTAGGTTTTATTTTAGTAGCCATTCACCAAATGCCTTTTGAGACATGGGCAGTACGCTGTTTTTCCGCAATATTAATGTTGATGTATCTAAGATGTTTAGCTTTAGTCATCGCTTGCTATCGAAGATACCAGATTTTGTAAGGCTAAGAATCAGACTGTAGTTTATATAACTACTATTTTCAGTGCGATCGCAACTAGATATTCTAAATCTATTGGTAAACTAGAGAAAGACCATAATAATGGTGTAAATATCAGCGATAAAAAGCAAGTAATGAGGTATATCATGCAACCGACAAAAACTAGACAAGCATTACTCAAAGCTATTTATGAAGAATTAGAACAAGCTTATGACGACACTTTAGAAGATGTTTTAGAGTTACTAAAAATTCGTAAAAATGAAGATGAAGAGGATATTCAAGATATTTATGCTGCGAAAAATGATACTACTATCTCTTGGGAGCAATATAAGCAAGAGAGTGCATGATTTATCAAATAGAAATTACAACCAGGGCAGCTAAACAATTAAAAAAGCTACCTGAAGATATTAAAGTTAAAATTGAAGAAAAAATTCAAGAGTTATCCAACAATCCTCGTCCTAATGGCGTGGTTAAGTTAGAGGGTGAAGAAGATACCTATCGTGTTCGCGTGGGTAAGTATCGTATATTATACGAGATTAAAGATGATTTATTAATAGTTAAAGTCGTTAAAATTAGTCATCGTAAAGATGTTTATCACCGCAAAAAGAGCTAATTAAATTTAATCTTAGCCATGCTATTGATACTTTAGTTTGTTTCTGAATATAAACAGGGCTTACGCAAAAGTATAAAAAAATGAACCGCAAAGGACGCATAGACACGAAGTGGCTTCCCGAAGGGTAGGACACGAAGTTATAAGAGTTTGAGAGAGTTATTGCGTAAGTTTTAATCAACTCTGCTCGCATCCCTCCTCCAGATACAACGCCTCATTCTAAAGATTTCTGGACAATTGTAATGAGAATGAAATATTGATGTTATTTTGGACTGCAACGAGTAGCTTGCTCAATCTCAGACTCTCAACAAGGTTGATGGTGTTGCAGTGGTCGGAATAGTTATCGTTTCTCATAGTAAACAATTGGCTCTGGGTGTGCAGGAACTCGCTGCACAAATGGTTCAGGGCAAAGTTGCGATTGCGGTGGCGGCTGGTATTGATGATGCAGAAAATCCACTTGGTACGGATGCGCTGAAGATTTATGAGGCGATCGCATCTGTATTTAGCGATGATGGTGTATTAGTATTGATGGATCTTGGTAGTGCGGTCATGAATGCAGAAATGGCTGTGGAGTTTTTGCCAGAAGCCCATCAAGAAAAAGTATACCTCTGTGAAGCACCATTGGTAGAAGGTGCGATCGCCGCTACCGTTGCAGCCGCTATAGGTAAAAATATCCAGCAGGTAATAGCAGAAGCCAGAGGAGCATTAAACGCCAAAGCCACACAATTAGGCATTACTAATACAACAATTGCTGACAGTATTAATACACAACCAATAACGAGTGCAACTTATCCAAATCGAGAAATTCGGCTGACTGTTAATAATCGTTTAGGCTTACACGCGCGTCCGGCGGCGCAGTTTGTCGCCACAGCCGCAAAATTTCAATCTCGCATTCATGTGCAGAATTTAACCAGAAATACTGCCGTTGTTCGGGGTGACAGTATTAACCAAGTGACAACTTTGGGAGTGCGTCAAGGACATGAAGTATTAATTACTGCGACTGGTATTGATGCAGATGCAGCACTCGCCGCATTACAAACTTTATTTGCAAATAACTTTGGTGAAGATGATAAGGCTGTAGTATTGCCGCCAGCAGTCCAGCCGGAAACAACAGCAGCAACTCATGGCGAACTTTCAGGAATTGCGGCTTCTCCCGGAGTTGCGATCGCACCTGTAATTCATTATCAACCTGCTCCGGTGACAGTAACACAATACCACGTCAACGACCCAGAAGCAGAATTACAGCGTTTACAAGCCGCTATTCACACCGCGCAACAAGAAATTCAGACAATTTTTTCCCAAGCAACTTTGCAAATCGGTGACACGGAAGCTGCCATTTTTGATGCTCATTTACTATTTTTAGAAGACCCTGTGTTGTTGGAAACTGTACAGCAACGCATCATGGAACATCACCTCAATGCCGAAGCAGCTTGGCAAGCCGCAGTGGATGAAGTTGCAACTTCCTACCGTACTTTAGATGATGCGTATTTAAAAGAACGTGTCGAAGATGTGGTGGATGTGGGACAAAGAGTGCTGCGACTGTTAGCCGGAAGTGCTGCTAGTAGTTTGTATCTGTCTGAACCAGCAATTTTACTAGCCACAGATTTGACACCTTCCGATACAGCCGGGTTAGACCCCAGTAAAGTACTCGGTATTTGTACTGTGTCAGGAAGTGCTACATCCCACAGCGCGATCATTGCGCGGACATTGGGGATTCCCGCCGTTTTGGGTGTCAATCCTGAAGTGTTGCGGCTGCAAGATGGTACTTTGATGGCGTTGGATGGTGAAAGCGGTAAAGCTTGGGTAGAACCAGAAGCAGATATTCTCGGTGCATTGGAGGCTAAACGAGAAGCTTGGCAAACTGCTAAACAAGAAGCACTCGCCAAGGCGCATCAACCAGCAATTACCCGTGATGGCAAACAAATCAATATCCTCGCCAATATTGGCGGTATTGCAGATGTCCAAGCGGCTGTGGCTGGTGGTGCGGAAGGTGTGGGACTGTTGCGGACAGAGTTTTTGTATTTAGGGAGAAACACCGCACCCACAGAAGAAGAACAACTAGCAGTGTATCAGGCGATCGCTCAAGTTTTAGATAACCGTCCGCTAATTATCCGCACCCTCGATGTTGGTGGTGACAAGCCATTACCTTATTTGCGATTCAACTTTTCTGAAGCTAACCCCTTCTTAGGCTGGCGGGGGATTCGTTTTTGTTTAGATCATCCAGATTTATTTAAAACTCAGTTAAGAGCCATTTTACGCGCCAGTGCGGAACACAAAATTAAGGTGATGTTCCCGATGATTGCTAGTGTCACAGAAGTACGAGCAGCTAAGGCAATCTTAGGGGAAGTACAGGCACAATTGCGGCAAGCTGGTATTTCTTTTGATAAAAATCTCCCAGTGGGTGTCATGATTGAAGTCCCGGCGGCTGTCGCCATCGCTGATAACTTAGCGGCGGAAGTTAACTTTTTCAGTATTGGGACAAATGATTTAAGTCAGTATGTCATGGCAGGCGATCGCACTAACCCCAGAGTAGCGTATTTAGCCGATGCCTTACACCCTGCTGTATTGCGAATGATTCAACGAACTGTTAAAGCAGCCCACGCCGCCGGAATTTGGGTAGGATTATGTGGAGAATTAGCCGCAGATCCCACCGCCGCAGGTATTTTATTAGGTTTGGGGTTAGATGAATTGAGTGTCAATCCCCAAGCTATCGGGATCATTAAACAAGCGATCGCAAAATTAACTGTAGCTCAAGCCGAGGCGATCGTTGCTACCGCATTACAATTAGATTCGGCAAATGATGTTAGAGCTTTGGTGCAGTGAAATGCTCACGCAAAGGCAAGGCAGCGCGTTGGGCGGCTTTGCCGACTTGAAGCGACTGCCGCGCAAAGGCGCAAAGGTTTTTTCTCTGTGTCTGTCCACTACTTAAGATTTAATGTATAAATTGTCTCTAAAGTCTCAAATATGAATTGGAAGTACTACATCCCTCATATCTGGGAGCAAGAACGTCAAATCTGGGAAGATGTTTACTTACTTCCAGATGATGGTAGTTACAATGGCGAAGCTCTCTGGTTAACTATAGATGCTTTAGGTAATCCAAATAATCTAGAAGATGAATCTGATTTTGATGAGTTTGAAAAGAAGTTGTTGAAAAAACTTGGTGATAATTCTTATCTTATTGATGGAACAGAAATTGTAGTCAGGACAGAGGATTTTTCCAAAGCAGAACTTTTAGAGTGGGTGCGATTATGGTTGCAGCAGCAAGGATTTTCTGTTTCAGGGTTATTTGAAGCATCAGCAGAAGATTTTCAAGGTAAGGCTTTTCATGTAGATTTCTTGGCTCACCTTAAATCGTTAAATTGAGACTAGACTGGGGAAAGCTACAAAAAATTAGTAATGCAGTTTGCTTTCTCTTTTCCTTTAATATATCGGATTCTTCAACCGAGCTTTCCTGATTGTCTTTGGAGTGGCGATCGCAAGTGTAAGGCGATCGCACTTACTTTTGATGATGGCCCCCATCCCCAATACACACCCCAAGTTTTACAAGTTTTAGACCGCTATAATATCACAGCTAGTTTTTTTTGGTTGGGTGCTTGTGTGAATCGTTCACCAGATGTTGCTAAAGCCATCAGCGACAGAGGCCATTGGATTGGTTTACACGGTTATGATCATCGTTCTTTCCCTTTACTGACTCCCAAGGAACTCAAGGAAAGTTTAGAAACAACCCAAGCCGCTATTTACAACGCTTGTAACTTGAACCCCTCACAAGTGCTTGATGTTCGTCCTCCCAACGGTTTATTTACACCCAAAACTTTAAAATTTTTCCGTCAATGGAATTACCGTCCAGTCATGTGGAGTGTTGTCCCAGAAGACTGGGTAAGGCCAGGAATTACCACGGTAGTGCGGCGAGTTCTACAACAAGTACAAAATGGTTCACTCATCGTCTTGCATGACGGCGTTTGTGGCGGACAAGATGTAGCCGCAACAATAGAAATCCTAATTCCGCAATTGCTACAACAAGGCTATCAGTTTGTGACAGTAGACAATTTATGGCAACACAAATAGGACTTACGTACCAAGATTGGGTGTAGGGGTGAAAGGGTATGGGGTGAAAGGGTTTTGAATACTTATACCATTTTGGATTTTAGATTTTGGATTTTGGATTGGGAAATTGCTTACTGGTGAGCTTTTCAGTAACCTATTTGTTGTAATCATTTTTCAAATTGGTATTACACCCTTACACTCTCATACCCCTGTACCCTGTTCTAAAACCTTATTTTTTCGTTTTTTGCGTAAGTCCTCACAAATAATGACGAAAAATCACCGATAGATCATCTCTCGCCAAAACTCTTTGACAGATGACCCATCGGTTTATCTAAGAAATTTATAGTAGTTAGGAATGAGATTAGAAAAAACTAATCATCAAACATAGAAAATTACAGACTTTTTAGCCTGTTCCCTGTTGCCTTTTAGAAAAAGAATATGTTAGCTACTCGTAGCTTTGTGCTTTGGAGCAACTTCACTTTCAGAATTTAAGGTTGAGGTGGTAGCCTCAGTACCTAAAATCTGATGTATTTCATTTATTGAACTTGGTTTGGCTACAGGTTCTTCTAATGGTTCGTTCACATATTCTATTAGGTCGTCTACTTGACAATCTAATGCCTTGCAGAACCTAATGATTCTTTCAATGTGGTCTGTCCCAGTTCTGCCGCTTTCCCAGTTTTGAATAGTGCTTTCAGTTACGCCTACAAGACGCGATAGTTCAAGCTGGGTAAGCCCTGCTCTTTCACGAAGCAAAGCAATCCTCGGTTTTGGCTTTTGTTTCACAGCTACAGCACTTTTATCTCGATATATAGTGCTAGATCCTAGCACCAAAAAAAACCTGCGCCTAGAAAATCCCTAAAAAAACTTTATTTTAAACTATCTTTCTTAAAAATCTCGCCCTAACGCCTTTTTTTATAAGCACTATTAAGCATTTGACGACTCCTCATAGGCACATCAAAGACATTTTTGTAACTGTCTTTCTAAATTAGCCCGTAACCATAAATCAGCCGCAGACCAAACCCACAGTTGATTCGGTGCTTCTACAAAATCCTCCGGTTTATGTGTGACAATTGCATCTAAAAGTTGGTCATCAACACAAACAAATTCGACAGCCGATTCAAAATCTCTTAATGGTGATGAACGTGCTATTTGGAGAATTTGTTGGTCAACAATACAAATGTTGATTTTTTCTCGTAACCAGTCAATTACTATTTCCGCAATTTGACTGTTTTGCAAGCGGCTAGTATAAGCAGCTATTTTTTGCCAGCCAATATCTGTTAAATACAGCTTGATGGATGGATGCACTCCATCGAGTAATTCTCTGACATCTTCTGTCAATTTGTTGCGATTTATCAAAGCATCTAAGATTAAATCGGCATCAACTAAAATCCTGAACACTTGCGACTCCCATGATCGACTGAATAAATACAGCTAAAATTTGGTTAATATCCATGACGTATGCGCCCCTGACAGTGAAGTGTAGTCAGCACTAAGTTTTTCTGTAGATAACCTGCGATCGCTTAAAGTACGAAGATAAGGTGCTGCTAATATAAACGAACATTAGTTGTAGTGATTAAAAGTTAAACTTACATAATCAACTACACGGGAATTAATCATTATTTCAGATTTGATTTTCCACATTTTTTTGCCAAATATTAAGGCAAGTAAATTATTTGTGATAAAACTATAAACTCAGAAAACACACTCCACTTCAAACAACCATCAAATACACGCAATAAAAGCAGGCTCTAACATAGCTCTGTCTTATACTGACTATTAGCCAAAATGACGGCAGATAATTGCTTGAGTTCCTGGTGCAGAATTTTTAGGAATTTTTTATGGTTTGAGTAACAGGTAATACAACTGCCCATTGCTAACGGTAACACCAGCACGCTCTCCAGCGATTTTACCCGTCCCCAAAAAATAATCTACTCTACCCGCACCTTTAATTGCTCCACCTGTATCTTGATCAAGCACATAACG
Source organism: Anabaena sp. FACHB-83 (assembly GCF_014697485.1). NCBI lineage: Bacteria > Bacillati > Cyanobacteriota > Cyanophyceae > Nostocales > Nostocaceae > Anabaena > Anabaena sp. FACHB-83. The sequence continues at coordinate 42,757 of NZ_JACJRY010000045.1, forward strand.
GCTCACAATCTGATGTTCCATCTCGCCGTTAGCTTGGACAAAGGGAAAAGGAGCGCGAATCAAAGCTAAAGCCCCAGGTGGCATGAGAGACTTATCTGTAGCGATGGAACGTTCTGCGGTGAGTGGGACATTGATTGAACCTTGAGGTGGTGCGCCGTGGTTTTCTTGAAAAAACACAAAACTGGGATCACGGGGGATATAGATATTTAATTCTGGGGGATGCTGTTGAAAATAGTCGAGGATAATGGGCATTGTCATTCCCTGTAAGGGCAATTTGCCATCGTTGGCTAGTTCTCGACCAATACTTTTATAGTTATAAGCTGTATTACCTGCATAACCGATTGTTGTATCATTACCATCGGTTAATTGTAGTCGCGCTGAACCCTGAATTTGAATCATATATGGTTCTAAGCGATCGCGGAACCAAAATAACTCTAATCCCCGTAATTTGCCTTTTGTTCCTTGTAAACCATCAGCACCTTCCAATTCTAAACGGGTAGGATGGGGCTGCGGCCAAGAATTGATATCGGGAGGTAATCGATAAACGGGATAACGAAATTCATTTGTAGGGACGCGACTAGCCAGATACAGTGGTTCATAATAAGCGGTAAATAAAACTGTACCTTTTTGGTCTTTGCCGACAGATTGATAATACACAAACTCTTTTTCGATGGCTTGATGTAATTCTTTGGCAGATTTTGATTTTAAAAGGAGTTCGCGGAATCTGGTTAAACTTTTGATGACGCGATCGCGTGTAATTCCGGTGACGGGATATTTTTGATAAGCTGCGATCGCCCGTGATGTTTGCAAGTATTGTAAACTGCGATCAACAGAAGTAATTAAAGCTTGTTTATCTGCTAATTCATCAAAACAAGATAGGTCATCTTGACAACACCCCACAGGCGATCGTTCAATCAAAACTGATTGCTGGTTTTCTAAAGCATCTGGTACATGCCATTTTTTGATGCGACATACCGCCGAACTCAGTTCTCGAAATCCTAATGGTTGCGTCCCCACCAAAAAACTCAAAATAATGATTGGTGGGGTGATGAAAGTGGCTAGTCTGTATAGCAATCCTAAATGATTGACAAACATTTCTCCCTCGTCTCCCTTCTCCCCCTACTCCCTTCGGTGTACACACAAGTCTTATAAAGTTCCCTAGTAGTGTTTCGATCCCCCCTTCAAAAGGGGGGAAAATATCTCAAAGTCCCCCTTTTTAAGGGGGATTTAGGGGGATCAGAGGATTTGTGTGTACACCGCAGCCCCCTACCTCCTACTCCCCACTCCCGACTCCCTACTCCCAATTCTATTACTCATTCATATTGCGATAAGTCGCCACAGCAGAAGGCGAAATCCGGTTGAGATAACGGAATATCCAGTATTTAAAAATCGTGTCTAAAATCACTGGAAATGTGGCAATAAACAAAAAGATAAAATCGCGGTTGGCTGGTAAACCCCAATGGCGCGATACACCTTCTAAAATTACTTCCCAACCGTGGGGAGAGTGGAATCCCACAAACACATCAGTAAACAAAATGATAATAAATGCCTTGGCACTATCACTCAAACCATAAACAAGATTATCAAAGAAATCTTTCAGCACGGCAATAGATTGCTTACTCACCAGCAGCAACCAAACAAAAGCAATTACCGAGAAAATATCGGCAAACACATTTTTAATCGCATTTGCACTTTCATCCCGAAATTCTTCTGCGATTTCTGCGGCTTTTTCTTTGAGTTTCTCTTCTATTGCTTCTGGATTCAGAGGCGGTGCAATGCCAATTAAATTTTCAAATCTTATTCTTTCTTCAAATCTTTGTAACTCTGATAAAGCTTCTTCTTCCATTTCAAAGTTTAGGAAGACATTGGCTGTTTCGGCTGGTCTAAAATTGGGAATTAATGGCCCAACAATCAAAGCTTTTGATAGTTGATGTGCTAAAAGAGGTACAATAATTAGTAATAATATAAATCTGATAGATATGATAGTTCTTCTTTGAGCTTGCCGAAAGCTTTTAACAACATCCTGCTCAGAATTTGGGTCTAACTCGACTTGTAAACGACTAATAGTTCCTAAAATTGAGCGAGGCAATACACCTGTTGTATCAGCTTTCCGCCGTGGTTTTTGTTTGGTTTCTAGGTTTTTATTTGGTAATTGTGGAGCTAATGGGGCGGGTGATTTTTGCGGAGTAACATCAGCAACTTTGACTATTTGTGGTTGATTAACTATGACAGAATTAGTTTCAATATCAGATACGGTATATTTTGATATGACTTCATCAATAAATCTTAATTTTTCTAAAATTATCTCCGCACTAGGATATTCTATACCTGTTTTTCGTGCCGCTTTTTGATTAGATTCGTTGGAAAACCAACGGCTGGCGCGAAATTCTGTGAGGCGCATCCGCGCAATTTTTAATTGTTTTTTAAGGTCTGACTCAAAATAATCCATCATGCTGTTGCTGTATTGGCTTGAGTCAGCATCTATTTTTTTACCGTTGAAATGCTCATCTTCGATGGATTTAATTTGTAATGCTGCTTGATAAGCCTCATCAAGAGAACGCTGTGGCGTTAATAAGTACCAACGGTAAGCAGCTAGTAAGTAAGAGTAAATTTTTTGGGTAAAAGCGAAATTATTCATTGTAGGCAATTATCCAGCCTTTTCTAGTGATTCTTAACCCTAAGTTAACGCACAAGATATACTAACCAAATCTAGAAGGAGAAAGTTTGTGGTTTCACATTCTGTTTGGATTGTCGGCAATAGCCGCAGTGGTAAGACAACTCGTTTGGTAGAACATTTTTGTCGTTGGCTACAAATAGAAAATCACAACTTGGGATTATTTTATACTAAAAAAGCTGGAAAAAAATCTGACAATTCCTTTTCAAAACCTTTTGTTTTAAAACAAACAGAACCTGGAGTTTTGGTATTAGCAGCAAATGATGACAATCGTCGGGAATTGTCTGACAAAATTGTTACAAAAACTTTAGGAAAATATCCCATTCGTGCTAAAACTCCCTTGGGTTTTTTTCAAGATGAAGTTATTTTATTTTGGCCTTTACTCATTGAGTTACTGCATCTTAAGGCACAATTTCCAGTAAGATTGCGCCCAGAAACTGAACAGGAATTAGCTACAAAACTCTGGCGTGAGCAAATCGATGCAGAGATTCTGCGGCGTGCTGGAGTGAATGAATACCGTTTAGTCCGACGAATTTTGGACTTGTTGCAACTAGCCGCCTACAGTGGTACGGCTTGTGAAGGAATTGCTGAAGTTTTACAAAGCGGTTTAGAGGACAACGGCGTAAATCTAGAGCCGGAATTTTTAGCATCTTTGCTGCTAGATTGGCGTAACTGGTGTTTAGAGCGAGGCTTGCTCACTTATGGGATTATAACTGAACTCTACACGCAACACTTGTTAAGCGATCGCCATTATCAAGAACGTCTCAGGCAACGGTATCAAGCCATACTAGCTGATGATGTTGATGATTATCCAGCCGCAACCCGACAGTTATTTGAAACACTTTTACAACAGGGTGCTGTTGGTGCATTTACTTACAACCCTGATGGCGCTGTACGCTTGGGTTTGGGGGCTGATCCCAACTATTTGGAAGGGTTGGCGAGGCATTGTCGCTTAGAAACTTTATTTACACCAGTCGCCCCATCCTTAGCCGATAACCTAGCTAGACCAATGGTAGAATTTATTACTCAACCAATGGTGATGTTAGAGTTACCTGCAACAGTCCAATCAATTCAAACTACCTCCCGTGCTGAACTATTGCGAACCACAGCCGAGGTGATTGGCAAAGCGATTAAGTCAGAAAGAATACAACCAGAAGAAATTGCCATCATCGCACCTGGTTTAGATGCGATCGCCCGTTACACCATCACCGAAATTCTCACCAAGCAAAACATCCCCGTCGAATCACTCAACGACCAACGCCCCTTAATTAGTTCACCCATGATTCGGGCATTATTAACCATGCTGGCACTCGTTTATCCCGGCTTGGGACGCTTGGTAGATAGAGATGCAGTGGCGGAGATGTTGGTGGTGTTGAGTAGGAGGCAGGAGGTAGGGGGCAGGGGGCAGGGAGAGAGGGGAGACAAGGGAGACGAGGGAGAAATATTAACTCAGCACTCAGTACTCAGCACTCACATCGACCCGGTACGTGCTGGTTTAATTGCTGATTATTGTTTTGTACCTCATCCCGACAAACCTAATTTATTACCCGTCACCTCTTTTGAACGCTGGGATAGAATTGGCTATGCTGCGACCACAGCTTACACTCAGATATTACAGTGGATTGAAAAACAGCGATCGCAACAAGAACAGCGTTTAATTCCTAGCCCCATTTCCCTGTTGTATCTCGCAATTCAAGACTTTTTGTGTAAAGACAGTAACCCACCTTATGACCAAATGGCAGCCTTACGGGAATTGCTAGAAACTGCCCAACATTACTGGGAAATTGATACTAGGTTGAGGCAGGAGGTAGGGGGACAAGGGAGACAAGGCGGACAAGGCGGACAAGGCGGACAAGGGAGCAATCTTTCTACCTTGTCTACCCCCTCTACCTTGTCTACCCCCTCTCAGCACTCAGCACTCAGCACTACCTTGGCTGAATTTATTCAACTACTGCGACGTGGTACGATTACTGCCAATCCTTATCCGTTGCGTCCTATTGGCTTGTCGAGAAAAGCCGTCACCTTAGCAACTATTTTCCAATATCGTTCGAGTCGGCGATCGCATCGTTGGCATTTTTGGCTAGATGCTGGTTCACCATTGTGGGCAAAAGGTGGTGCAGCTACATTATTTGGTGCGCCGTTATTCTTGCGCGATAGGTTAGGCGAATCTTGGACAGCCGAAGATGAAAAAATTAGCGAACAAGAAAGATTACAGCGAATTTTGGCAGACTTACTCTCCCGTGTATCCGAGAAAGTTTATTTATGTCATAGTGATTTAGCCGTCAACGGACAAGAACAACTAGGGCCACTCCTACCCTTAGTACATACCTGTGTATCCGTGATTTCCAAAGTGGCTTGAAGCTGAATCAAAATTTTCCCAAAGATCAACAGGATTTACACAATGATAGGCAAGGTCATTGAAGCGGTAAACCTGGATTTGCTAAGATTTCCAGTGCTTGACACTCCCCGGCATGAACGCACGGGGATTCTTGGATCTAAGACATAACTTGCTCATACAGGCTTTCACCAACAAGAGTAGAGGTTCTATCTCCCCAAGCGTTGCTTGCGTCTAGCGCAAAGGTTCCGGTATGCCCTACCGTACCCAATCCTCGACTAAGGATGATCCTGGCTGCGTTTTCATCCCTATCCCTCACAAAACCACATTTACAAACGTGTGTCCTAGTGGATAGTGTTTTCTTCACAATTTCACCACATTTAGAGCATTCTTGGCTTGTGTATTGCGGATTAACTGCAACCGTGACA
>NZ_JACJRY010000046.1:0-47097 GCF_014697485.1 Anabaena sp. FACHB-83
TTTCAGGTGTTTTTACCTGTTGTTACATATCTTAAAGGTAAACATTGCGTTTTGTAAAGTAATCTGAGGAAAAATTTTTAACTTAGCCTGTAGAAAGCTCTGATACCTAGTTACAGTCAGGGTTGTGCGGTAAATTGATACGTTTACAATTCTTTAATAAATTCTATTTTATGACCAATGCCAATTCTGCCATTGTTACCTACAGCCCAGCTTACACAATCGTTCCAACCTACGAGTGCTTCAATCGCTGCGCCTACTGCAACTTTCGTACTAACCCTGGCGAAAGTCCTTGGCTAACGCTATCAGCCGCAGAGGAAATCTTAAAACGACTTAAAAATGAGAAAGTCTGTGAAATTCTGATCCTTAGTGGTGAAGTACATCCCAATTCGCCACAGCGTCAGGCATGGTTTCAACGAATTTATGATTTGTGTGCATCAGCATTGGCGATGGGTTTTTTACCGCACACTAACGCCGGGCCACTGAGTTTTGCAGAAATGCGACAATTAAAAAATGTTAATGTCTCAATGGGTTTGATGTTGGAACAGTTAACACCAGCTTTGTTGAAGACTGTACATCGCTACGCACCTAGTAAAGTTGCAGAACTGAGACTGCAACAATTACAATGGGCGGGAGAATTGCAAATTCCCTTCACCACTGGTTTACTTTTAGGAATTGGCGAAACCGCAGATGATTGGTGGACAACCTTAGCAGCCATATCTCATATTCATCAACGCTACCATCACATTCAAGAAGTGATTTTGCAACCTCATAGTCCAGGGAAACAGCAAATATTTGATGCACCACCATTTGACCCCCATCAATTACCAGCAGTTATTAGCAAAGCACGTCAAATTTTACCGCCAGAGATTACAATTCAAATCCCGCCAAATTTAGTTAAAGATGAGCAATGGTTACTGGCTTGTATTGAAGCTGGTGCGAGGGATTTAGGTGGGATAGGGCCGATAGATGAAGTGAATCCTGATTATCCACATATTCAGGAACAAGAGTTGACAGAAATTTTACAACCTACGGGGTGGGAGTTATTACCACGTTTACCTGTGTATCCGCAGTTTGATAGTTGGTTAGCGAAAGAATTGCAAATAGCTGTGAATCACTGGCGGAAGATTTTAGCCTAGGCTATTCTTTTACAAGAACAAAAAAGTGAATATTTGTCGATTTATTCGGTAAAGTTTGACATAGTATGGTAAATTTTCCGATAGTATTAAAAATATATTGTTAGTCCATAAAATAGGTCACAGCCAAAAATCTAAATCAGATGGATATCATCAGTAATCAGTTATTTTACAAATAAAAATTTCCTATCCAAAAAGTTAATTAAGCAAAAACTAATAATAAATATATGAAAAAACGCTATTTTTTAGAAGCAAGCGCCGTATTAACAGGTGCAGCCTTATTATCCCAGTTTATTAATCCGAGGACAGAAATCGTGACAAGTTCTAACACTGAATTTGAAATTACCAAATCTGAAGATGAATGGCGCAGTATTTTAACACCAGAACAGTTTCGTGTTTTGCGTAAACATGGAACTGAACGGGCTTTTACTAGTTCCCTGGATAAGCTGTATGCAGAAGGTACTTATGTGTGTGCGGCTTGTGACTTACCACTGTTTACATCTGATACCAAATTTAATAGTGGTACTGGCTGGCCAAGTTTCTTTCAACCAATTGAAGGAGCGATCGCCACTACTGTAGATCGTTCATTATTTATGACCCGCACAGAAGTTCATTGTCGTCGCTGTGGTGGACATTTAGGCCATGTATTTCCTGATGGCCCTGCGCCTACAGGTCAACGTTATTGTATGAATGGTGTGGCGTTAAAATTTATTCCGGCTTAATTAGTAAAGATGCGATCATTTTGATCATTTAAAAACCCAAAAGCCCAGTTTTCAGAAAAACTGGGCTTCTTCTTTCTGACAAATTATTAAAAATGACTTGATTTTTTCTCAAACTATACTTATGTATTGTATTTCTGTCTCATACTAACTCTAACTATAGGAATACTGTTTAATTCATGAATCTATTTGTGTGGTGCGCGAAGCGCAGTAATTAACAGATTTATAATGTACTTAAAAAAACAAGATTTTAGACTTCTCAGCAGTGAGATATTTTTCTGTCTACAGATATAGCTAAATCTATCTTTATCAGGAAGACTCTTATACAGCAACTGTACTAATCTTCTTGGAGAGATACAAACTGCCAGAGATTTTTTATATGTCTAAAGATGTATTTGAGTTATCAGCACCACCAGTTAATTCTATTGTTGGTCATTTACTAGAACTGGGACAAGACCCATTAGGTTTTCTCAGCCGTTGTCGTGATTATGGTGATATTATTCCTCTACAGTTGGGGTTAACACCTGCTTGTTTAGTAACTAATCCTGACTACATAGAAGAAGTTCTCAAAAATCGTCACGATTTTATTAAAAGCCGAGGCTTACGTAGTTTAAAAACTCTTTTAGGAGAAGGTTTATTAACAACAGAAGGAGAATCTTGGTTTTGGCAACGTCGTCTTGCACAACCAGTATTTCACCAAAAACGAATTAATGGATATAGCCAAATTATGGTGGATTACGCCAACCAAATGTTACAAACCTGGAATGATGGCGAAATTCGTGATATTCATGCAGAGATGATGCAGTTGACGTTAGAAATTGTGATGAAGTGCATATTTAGTGCGGAGGTGGATGCAGGCGAGGCTAAGGTTGTCGCTAATGCACTAGATGTCGCAATGAACTGGTTTGAGAGTAAGCGTAAGCAGAATTTTTTGGTGTGGGAGTGGTTTCCTAGACCAGAAAACATCAATTATCGTCGTGCTATTACCGCAATGAATGAAGCGATTTATCAACTGATTCAAGAACGTCGCCATAGCCAGAAAAAAACTCATGATTTGTTGTCGATGTTAATGGAAGCAAAAGATGAACAAACAGGTCAACAAATGGATGATAAATTACTGCGGGATGAAGTTGCTACCTTAATGTTGGCAGGTCATGAAACTACAGCCAATACTTTATCTTGGACATGGATGCTTTTGGCACAAAATCCTGAAGTTCGAGAAAAATTAAAATCAGAACTTGATCAAGTTTTGCAAGGAAAGTTACCAACATTAGAAGACTTAAGTAAGTTGGTTTATACACAGCAAGTCATCAAAGAATCAATGCGGTTATATCCTCCTGTATCGCTGATGGGGCGAGAAGCCGCAGTAGATACTCAAATTGGCGATTACGAAATTCCCCAAGGGACATCAATTATGATTAGCCAATGGGTAATGCACCGTCATCCAAAATATTTCGAGAATCCAGAAGCTTTCCAACCCGAACGTTGGACAGAAGAGTTAGACAAACAACTACCCAAAGGAGTATATTTTCCTTTTGGTGATGGGCCGAGAATTTGTATTGGTAAAGGTTTCGCGCAGATGGAAGCGGCTTTATTATTAGCGACTATTGCTCAAAGCTTCCAAATAGATTTAGTACCAGGACACTCCATTGTACCGCAGCCTTCTATTACGTTACGTCCTGAAAATGGACTGAAGGTGGAAATCAAATCTCTTCGGGAGAGGGAAAAGGTAACAGGTAACAGGTAACAGTTTATTGTTAGTTGCTTTTCAGGGAAAAGTTTAGCATCAATAATGGATGACACAGATTGTTGCCTGTTTTCTCTGTTCACAAAATAGCATGGCTCAACTACAAAGAATAGCGATCGCACCTGCTCAATTTCAACAAGACCAAATTTTACTGACACCCCAACAACTACATTATCTAGGGCGAGTCTTGCGTTTGCGTGAGGGCGATCGCTTTATTGCGATGGATGGTATGGGTAAATGGTGGTTAACACAATTAACAGGAAAACAAGCCCAGGTTTTAGAAACTCTTTCCGTAACTACAGAATTACCTGTAACAATTACACTGATGATGGCATTGCCTAAAGGTAGTGGTTTTGATGAAGTTGTACGCTGCTGTACGGAAATTGGCGTAACTTGTATTGCTCCGGTGATTAGCGATCGCACTCTTCTTCACCCCAGTCCGCAAAAACTCGAACGTTGGCGGCGGATTGCAGCTGAAGCGGCTGAACAATCGGAACGCGCTTTTGTCCCCACAATTTTAGAACCAGTGGCTTTGAGTGAGGCTTTGTCAACAGTTAATGGTCATAAGTATATCTGTGAAGCACGGGGTAACTATCCTCACCTTCTACATTGCTTACCAAACAAAGAACAAAGAACAAATGACAGCGAACTAATTATTGCTACAGGCCCCGAAGGTGGATGGACAGAACCAGAAATTGCAAATGCGATCGCTTCTGGTTTTCAAGCTGTATCTCTCGGTCGTCGAGTTCTCCGCGCCGTCACTGCACCCATCGTTGCTTTATCCTTAGTTACCGCAGCCTGTGAAGTATAAATGATAATAAGCCGCTTCCAAAACTCAACGCAGGATGCAGGGAAATAAAATATGATTGAGCGAGTTGCGATCGCTTTTGACCGTAAAGATTATCACACTGCTGCTAAACTACTCCAGCAGTTGTCAAAGGAATCACCGGATGATCCTTGGGTGCAGTTTTACATTGCCAGACTTTACGAAGTATCTCATAAACAACAAGATGCAGAAAAAATTTATCGTCAGTTATTGCGGAGTACAACCAACTCTAAAATAGTTTCGCAAGCACGCCAAGGTTTACAACGCCTCAAAGAAGTTGAACAAGAACAACGACAACGCGCCATTGCTAAAGCCACAGCCGAACCCAACAGTAATGAGCCAGGGATACTTGTTTTAGAGCCTTTGACTAGTCAAGAAAAGTCAACAGTTGCAGCGCAATTTGCTCAGATTATGCAGCTAGACACCTATACAGCCAGACTAATTCTCCCCAGCCGCAGTTGGAGAGTCTATCGTTATGGCCGAGTAGGAGAATTAAAATTTTATGGTGAACAGCTACAAAAAGCCGGAATCCCTTGCTTTTGGTCAACAATTAGTGCAGTTCAACAAATACAAATTTATCAAGTTGAATATTTTTCGGAATCTGGTACACAAGCGACGGTTGTTTGTCGTAACCAAACTCATCAACTCGGTTCTCTGACTTTTAATTGGTCAGAAGTACAAGCCAGAGTCGCGGGACTATTACCAATTTTTGAAGAAGTTGTCGATGTTAATGCACGCCATAAGCTAGAGCGAAAAACTCAAACTCAAGATTACGCTCAATTTTGTGATCTACATTTACCTGGGCGGCGTTGCATTCTGCGACTGTCTGATCAAAGTTATGATTTCCAACAAGGTGTAGAAATTGCTGCTCTAGCTAGTCAAAATACTATCCGCATTAACTGGAATAAAGTAATTAACTGGCTAGAACAGCATCTGCCACAAGTGAAGCTTTGGTCAGATTTCACACCTTTTGCGGAGACGATTCTAGATCAAACGGAAATGTTACGCAATATCACACCCAATATCAATTTAATGCGTCGAGAACCGACGAATTGGGATGCAGCTTTTCAGTTGTATAGCGGATTGGTGTTTAATAAATGCTTGGCGATCGCTGACAGTCAAAATTAAATCACTAAGCTTGGTTAGGAGTTTTCACTTGACTGGCCATATCTAAGAAAGAACTCATATTTGCCCCTGGACGACGACGACCATTAGAAGCACCAGAAGGAGCTAGATATTTAGGTGCAAACGTGGTTTCTGTTGGTTCTTTCTTCGCAGCTACAGCAGTTGCAGGCGCTTTTTCTGGTTCAGCAGGTGCAGCTTTGCCATTTTGGGATGCTTTGACCGCCTTAGCCGCAGGTTTTTTGGCTGGCTCAGGTGCTGCTGTTGCTTTGTTACCGTTGGAAGTAGCTACTGGTTTTGGTGATTCTGCGGGTTTTGGTGTTGGTTTGACTTCTGCCCCACTTTCATCTAATTGCAGGTAGTAGCCACCATTTTTTTTCTTACCACCGAGCAAACCTGTAAAGAAACCTAAAATCCCAGCGATTAAATTTTTGATAAAACCGAACATTAGAATTTCTCCTGCCTTCTATAATTTCTGTAAATCTGACCGTAATGTTAAAAATTGCAGCTTAATGCTACATTTCTTTGCGCCGTACTATGACTTTGACTAGCTTGATAGTTGAGTGTTTGAGTAACACTGGCGTAAGACTACAGAGCAAATGTTCTTGATTTTACAGGCACTTGCAGCCTGTATCTATCAAGACTCATTATTAAATCTTACCGTTACCATAAGCAAGATTATGAAAGCTTGCTTAATAAAATTTAATAGTACTCTGCGAGAGTGGGGAATAGAGAGTTGGGAGTGGGGAATAGGGAATAGGGAGTGGGGAATATTCTTTTGTGATGTTCGGTTCTGAGATTGTCTGATGAATACCGAATGCTAAAAACACTAGTACAGGTCGGCGGAAATAAACAGACCACACTTCGACGGCGCTCAGTGACCATAAGGAATTGCTAAAAGGCTTGTGGTATCACTACTCTTTCTTTTTCCTTTTGACCTTTTACTTTTGCCTTGTTGTACTAGCCCCTAACCTCCAGCCCCCAGCCTCTAACCTCTAGCCAGTGACCTGAGTGTCATAACTAATTCACAGATAGCAACATAACTTAGCTAGATTTTTGACAGAACTATGCAAGCAAACCCGGCAATGAACTCAACTAATCAGCAATACAACCCAGTTTTGTTAATACACGGGATTGGAGATACAGAAGCAGTATTCCGCAAAATGAGAAGTTATTTACAGGCGAAAGGTTGGTCTGTATATGCTCTGAATTTAGTACCGAATAATGGCGTAGTTGGTCTTGATGTGTTAGCGCAGCAAGTAGCTAACTACATAGCCGAGACCTTTGAGCCAGAACAGAAACTAGATATAGTCGGTTTCAGTATGGGAGGCCTTGTCAGTCGTTATTATGTCCAACGACTGGGAGGTATTGAGCGCGTGCAACGCTTGATTACTATCTCATCACCTCATCATGGAACTTATATTGCTTATGGTTCTTGGCGGCCTGGTTGTGTACAAATGCGTACTCACAGTAAATTCCTCAAGGATTTAAATTCTGATGCTGTGATGTTAAAGCAGTTGAACTTTACATCTATTTGGACACCTTATGATTTGATGATTGTCCCAGCCAACAGTTCCCAAATGCCCGTAGGTACAGAGGTAATTATCCCCGCAGCATCTCATCCTTGGATGTTAACTGATTCTAGGAGTTTAGCCGCCGTCGCCACAGCCTTAGCCGAACCAATTAGGAATTACTCACAAAAATTGTCGGTGGAGACTGGGTTTAGGGGTGAAAGGGTATAGGGTGTAAGGGTGGTTTTGAATACCTACACCCTTACACCCTTACACCCTGAACCAAACCTTGAATTTTCGTTTTCATACGTAAGTCCTAATTTAAGAGCGATCGCCAATTTGGGTATACTCCTCATAACTCCCAAAAATCGCCTCTGGGTAGCGGTAATATTTAAACTCCAGCAAATTATAAAAAGGATCTTCTAAAAAGAAAGTCCGATGTTCTAAAGGCGAACCCACAAAGCGATTTTTAGCTTCTTCTCGAAAAAATAGTTGGTGCTTGTATGCTGTTGTTAACAAACTTTCCCAGTCACTTTCTTGGGGAAAGATTAAACCAAAGTGTCTAGGATATATCGTCCGTTGTCTTGTTAAAGGTTCCTTGGTAGTGTGTGCTACCAGTTGATGTCCGTAAAGATTGAGAATCAAAGCATGGGGGTTTTCCCGTCCCGGAATACAGCCCAAACCATCGACATAATAGGCTTTTGCCTGTTGGATATCACTCACAGGAAAAGCTAAATGAAATATAGGTTTATTCATAACAGGCATTGTTTGTAGTTGCTATCTACAATTTATGCCCTGAAAACTTGTTTGTGGTTAATTGGAACACAGTTTTATATTGCTGTTACTTATATGCTGTTAGCGATATTTATGGACTGGAACAAGAAAATGGTAAGTAAGGCGTAAGTCCTCAATATGATTTACTAATACAGGTCGGCGTAAATAAACAGACCACACTTCGGCTACTTCGGCTGCGCTCAGTACAAGTACGCTCAGTGACCATAAGAAATTGCTAAAAGGCTTGTGGTATCGTTATTCTTTCTTTTGACTTTTGCCTTTTGACTTTTGCCTTGTTGTACTAGCCTCTAACCTCTCGCCTCTAGCCCCTGTTTTCGCTCAAAATCTTGCCTGTTTTTTCTCTCCCTAATAGTAAAAGTAAGAGAATCTATGCACTTTTAGAATTACAGAATGAGGTATAACATCTCAGGTTTAAAATTAGCTATTCTGTTGGTATGCTGGCAATGACAACATTACTTGTGATTCACTGCTAATGTTACCTTTACTTGACTCTGCGAATCCCTGGTTAGTGGGAGTAGGATTAAACACCGTTTTATTGGGTTTAGTTGCGATCGCTCCTAAAAAGCTGCTGACTCCAGCAGGTATATTTCATGCTGGGATATTGGGTGTCATCGTTTGGGGAACGTTGGGTTGGCAAGGATACTTAGTAGTGGGATTTTATTTCCTAGTGGGTTCAGGCGTGACGCGCATCGGTATGGCAGAGAAAGAAGCCCAAGGTATAGCCGAAAAGCGTTCTGGTGCCAGAGGCCCGGAAAATGTCTGGGGTTCAGCCTTAACGGCGGCGTTATGTGCTTTGGGTGTAGGGGTAATCAATTCGGGATGGTTGATATCTGATCCCCAATCTTTAGTTCCCAATCCTGTATCTTTGCTGTTGTTGGGCTATGTGGCAAGTTTTAGCACCAAGCTATCTGATACATCCGCCAGCGAAGTAGGGAAAGCTTATGGGCAAAGGACTTTTTTGATTACCACACTCCAACCAGTCCCCCGTGGTACAGAAGGCGCAGTTAGTTTAGAAGGAACCTTAGCGGGTGTGGTGGCATCGATCGCGATCGCCTTGGTAGGCTGGGCAGTAGGATTAATAGACTTATTAGGGGTTGTTTGGTGCATCTTCGCAGCGTTCATTGCTACCAATTTAGAAAGTGTCATTGGAGCCACACTGCAATCTAAATATGCTTGGCTAACAAATGAACTGGTCAATATTTTAAATACATTAATTGGTGCGATCGCTGCCATAATTTTTGCTTGGTTGTGGAAAATTGCGATCGGCTAGTACAACAAGGAAAAAGGCAAAAGGGCAGATTTTTAATCAAAGGTAAAGCCTTTTTGCCACGCCCATTTGAGTTTAAGTCTCCCGCCATCATCTGAGATTTGGCGGTCTCCCCTATGGGATGTTACACGAAAGATGAGAGGCGGGTTGAATCTGCCTCCTGCCTCCGGTTGGTGAGCGAAGCCGAACCACTGCCTTCTTCAATACTATTTTGGATTTGAGATTTTGAATGGGGAATTGTAGTCTCTGTCTAACTTTCAGCCACTCAATCGGTCTGAATCTTGTTTCCCATCTCTCGGAATTATGAACTTTTAGCTGTTTTTCTTGAGTTATTTCATGGAATCTTTATCATTTCTGTCAATAAATGATCATCCACTCCCAATCACACAGGCAGTAAAATATCTCCAAGCTTCCGGCAAATTATCCCAGTTGATTGGCGACATTCTCCGGCAGTATGTGATTGAGCAAGAAATCCAAACTAGAGATGATTTAGATATCAATCCAGCCTTAACCGAACAAGCAGTTATTGACTTTCGTTTAAAAAATCAACTCACGCAACCCCAAACTTTTCAAGAATGGTTACAAACAAATGGTACAGATTATGAAACATTTCATAGATCAATTACATTAGGTTTCAAATTAGAAAAACTTAAAACATTAGTTACACAACCTCACATTCCCGAATACTTTATTGAAAGAAAAATTTATTTAGATCGCGTCGTCATTTCTCGCATTATTGTTGATAATCAAGAACTTTGCGAAGAACTCAGAACCCAAATCGAAGAAGGAGCCAACTTTGAACAACTAGCCAGAGAATATTCCCTAACAGACGATCGCATAATGAACGGCATGATGGGAGCAATCAGCCGTGGCACCATGCCAGATACATTGCGGGCAGCGATTGATGTTGCTAGTTCTGGACAATTGGTGGGGCCAATAGAACTAGAAGGACGTTATGGTTTGTTTCGAGTCGAACAATTTCTGCCAGCGTCTTTAGAAGATACTCAACTCCAACAAGCATTACAAAATGAGTTATTTGAAAAATGGCTAGCAGAGAAAATTCAAAAGCTAACAGTGAAATTACAGATGGGTTAACAAATCTGGATCATGAATCTTTAGAAATCAACGCTATAGCAGAAATACCTTGGCAGCAAGGGCCTTTATGTTGGCTAAGTAGCGAACAACAAGCCAGATTACGTAATCAGTTAGTTATCCATCGTTACCAATTAGGAGAAAAAATCTGGTCAACGCAAAAACGCGGCTACCAATACTACATAGTCTCAGGTAAAGTCAGGCTCAGACAAGAACAAGATAGCAAAGCGATCGCTGCTTTACAAACAGGAGATTGGTTCGGCGACCTCTACAAAATCGCATTAGACTGCAAAGCCATAGCCGCCAGTAAAGAAGTCATCGTGGCTTGTTGGGACAGTTCGCTGTGGACAGAATTTAGCACTCCCGAAATTGAACAGTTCTTCTCTGGTTTCCCAGCCGCCGCCGCACCCAGCAATTCTGAACCCCAACCCAGCCTCGAACCACAACTGCCCCTACCAGCCACAACTATTAGTCCCGAAACTCAGCCGCCAACTCTCCAAGAATTACTCAACCGCACTCCAGATAACTCCAATTATCCTTTTATTGCCCACGGTAATACCGCCGCCGCCTGTCTGACAATGGTGGCGCAACACCTAGACAACCCAGTGCAACTAGAATGGGTACAGCGCCAACTGCGCGGACAAAACCCCAAACAAATCGTCGAAGCTGGCGAAAAACTCGGACTAGTATTGCGACGACTCCAAGTGAGTTGGGAAGAACTACCCAAACTTTCCTTTCCGGCTTTGATGTTATGGCAAAACGAAAATCAATCCCAAGCAAGTTGGGTAGTGGTTTACGCCATCAAAGGCTCCCGCTTAATTGTGGCGAATCCCTTAAATCCAGGGCAAATCTGTGAAACTCTGCCCCAATCAATTGTCGAAGCTGTATGGGATGGGCAACTGTGGCAAGTAGAACTGATTAATAAACATGAAAAGTTCAACCTCAGTTGGTTTATTCCGGCTGTCTGGAAATACAAGGGATTATTAGGGGAAGTTTTACTGGCATCCTTAACATTACAACTGTTTGGGTTAGGTACACCCCTCATTACTCAAGTCATCATCGATAAGGTGATGGTGCAAGAAAGCTTGCCCACCTTGGATGTGATGGCTATAGCTTTATTGTTAATTGCTTGCTTTGAGGCGATGCTGGGTACTTTACGCCTCTTCATCTTTACCCATACAGCTAGGCGCTTAGATTTAAGCTTGTCGGCGCAGCTATTTCGCCACCTGATGCGCTTGCCGTTAGCTTACTTTGAATCGCGGCGGGTGGGTGATACTGTTGCCCGTGTTCAAGAACTCGAACAAATCCGGCAATTTCTCACAGGTACAGCTTTAACAGTAATTCTCGACAGCATCTTTGCCGTTGTTTATTTGGCATTGATGTTTTACTACAACATCCCTTTAACTTTTGTCGCTTTGGCAGTGTTGCCATTGTTTGCCACTTTAACAATTGTTTCCACGCCAATTTTACGCAACTGGCTAAACGAAACCTTTAACCGCAGTGCAGACAGTCAATCGTTTTTGGTAGAGACAATTACAGGCATTCATTCTGTGAAAGCCCATGCGGCTGAACCAGTGGCGCGGGAACGTTGGGAAGGTTTATTTGCCCGATTTATTCGTACTGGTTTCAAAGCCTCGACTACATCAAATATCAGTAGTAATATTGGTGACTTTCTCACGAATTTTTCGACTTTACTGATTCTTTGGGTGGGCGCAAAATTGGTAATTGACCAACAATTAACAATTGGTCAGTTGGTAGCTTTTCAAATGTTATCGGGACGGGTGACAGCACCACTATTGCGGTTGGTACAACTGTGGCAAAATCTCCAACAAGTATTACTCTCTGTCGATAGAATTGGTGATATTCTCAACACAGCCCCAGAAGCTGAACCAGGCACAGGATTAGTTTTACCCGCATTAAAAGGGCAAGTAAATTTTGAACAGGTATTTTTCCGTTACCAAGCCCATACTGAACCAGTGTTACGCGGCATTACGTTTGATGTCCAGCCAGGGCAGTTTATTGGCATAGTCGGACGTAGTGGTTCGGGTAAAAGTACCCTGTCCAAGCTGTTGCAGCGATTGTATCAAATTGAATCGGGACGCATCTTAATTGATGGTTTTGATATTAAGAGTGCTGATTTGGCATCACTAAGGCAACAAATTAGCGTTGTTTTGCAAGAGGACTTTTTGTTTAATGGTTCGATTTTAGAAAATATTACCTTGGGCAATCCCAATATTACGGCGGAACAGGTAGTAGAAGCTGCGAGATTAGCTGTAGCCCATGATTTTATCAGTCAATTGCCATTCGGTTATGAGACGAATGTGGGAGAGAGAGGTACAGCTTTATCTGGTGGACAGCGCCAAAGGATTGCTTTAGCACGCTTGTTTTTATCCGATGCTCCAATTTTAATTTTGGATGAAGCGACAAGTGCTTTAGATAGTGAAACCGAACAACAAGTACTCCAAAACCTCCAAAAAGTTTCCGAAAATCGCACAGTGTTTTTGATTGCTCATCGCTTTGCACCACTTAAGCGGGCTGATTTAATTTTGGTAATGGAGAAAGGCGTAATTGCGGAAAGGGGTACTCACACGCAACTTTTACAGCAGAAGGGTTTGTATTGGTCTCTTTATCAGCGTCAACAGGCTAATGTGTAGGTAAAAAGCAAAAGGCAAAAGGTAAAAGGCAAAGATTTTAATTCCTAGAGTAAAAATCTTGTGGTATAAAAACTCTTTCTTTCTACTTTTGCCTTGTTGTACTAGTCCCTAGCCTCTTTTTCACATCTACCAACCTTGTTCGGCTTTTTGAAAGACGTAAGCAGCGACATCCAAAATTTCTTCAGGTGTTAACTTGTTTTTGAAGGATGGCATGGCATTTTTGCCATTTTGGATTTGATGAATAATTGCCTGAAGGGAGTCGGTGTTATAGTCTGCCAAGTATTTTGATAGTGC
Organism: Anabaena sp. FACHB-83; assembly: GCF_014697485.1. Classification (NCBI taxonomy): domain Bacteria; kingdom Bacillati; phylum Cyanobacteriota; class Cyanophyceae; order Nostocales; family Nostocaceae; genus Anabaena; species Anabaena sp. FACHB-83. The sequence goes on from NZ_JACJRY010000046.1 coordinate 13,161, forward strand.
TTCTTTGTTTAAGGTTTTTTCGGAAACGAGAATATTACCGCCACCTATGTGACAAGAAGCGCAATTGGCACTAAAGATTTTGGCACCGTTGGAAGTTTCGGCGGCTAGTGCTGGATAAGTAAATGTTAATTGGAAGAGCGCGATCGCTAGAAATAAAATTAATAACAGTCTTCTCAAGTTATTCTCCAGACTCTAGCGCCTAAATAGAGTTCTCATCTATACTTTGACTGCTACATTTTATCAGTTTTACATTTAAATAAAATTAGCGGTGACGAGTCAATCTCTAAACATCGCTGGGCGCTGTTGAGCATTTTGGGTGGAAATCAAACTCGTCACCGCTATTAGTTGATTTGTTGTATGCGCCAGGCTGTGGCGTTTCTTAGTTTGTCAATTTTCCTGAAGAGCTAGAAAATTATCTAGTTTCGCCAGTGCTATTTCTACTATTGAACAATGATGTGGCCAACCATACCGGCACCACGATGGGGTTCGCAATAGAAGGTGTAATCACCAGCAGGTGCATCAGCTGGGATGGTGGTTGTTTGTGTTTGACCAGGACTCATTAACATCTGTTTGTGAGACAGAGATTTAGCTAAATCTGCACTCTTAGCAGGGTTGAGAGCCGCATCAAAGACAACGTTATGGGGAGGAACTTTGTTGTTTACCCATTCAATTGTATCGCCGGGCTTCACTGTTACCTTGCTGGGTTCAAATGCCAGCATTCCTTTATCGCTACCCAACTTGATTTGGTGGGTTTCAGCAGAGGCTGAAGGTGTAAAAATAGCAAAGCTGCTGACAACTAAAATCATGGTCAACACAGCTAGGCTCAAGCGTCTCAGACTTGCCGCAATCAATTTCATGACTTTCTCCTAACAGATGGTTTTATAGTCCCTATCTCATTTTAAATAAAATCAACGCCAAAGTTTGACAATATGTCGTAGATCCAATTTATTTTATTTATCGGGTCATAAATTAATATTCAGCAATCTCAAAATCAGAAATAACTCTGATTTCTATACACTAAATAGCCTTTCCGTCAAGTAAAAAAATCCCAAAAATCAGTTTTAATTCTTAAAAAATTATAGAGATTGGGAATTAGTCACTGTGAAGTATCAAGATTGCAGAATTAAGCTTAAAGAGTAGAAGTAAAATTTCATACTTCATCCTTCATCCTTACATGCTTGTTTCTTCCCAGTATCTAATTCCCCAATACTCAGCAATTATGACTGAGGTTTAGTAATATATTTTGCCACCGCCCCACTTGGTACCTACGACTTTAGGTTGCAGGAGGATGTGACCAGCTATGGCTACCAAATCGTCTTCGGTCAGATTTCGCATTGTTGTGAAAATATCTGCACTCTTGAGACTGGGGTGTAATTCAGAGATTTCCTCTTCCCCGTCATAAGTGGTGGGATTTTTTATGTAATCTACCAAACCTTCAATGTTGTTGCGGTTTGGTGTAGCCAATGCTAGTGCTTCTGGTTCTAGACCTACGTTTTGGTTGGTTTTGGTAACGCCACCTACATGACATTGAGCGCAAGCGTATTGAAATAAACGTTTGCCTTCTTTAACTTGTTTGAGGCTAAGAACAACGGTATCACCCTTGTCATTTAATGGCACTGTTCTGGTAGCTTCGTCTAGTTCCACTGCTGAAGCAGCACCGACCATCAACTGAAATGTCAGTAAAACAGTAACCACAACAACGCCAATTAATCTTCTAAACATGTTTCCCCTTAAAAATTTTGACGCTCAACACAGCTAAATAATGCGATACTCAATCTCTGTGTCGCTAACGGTTGTTATATGTTGTTAAAAATTCGCTCCAGCCTGAAATCGCCCACAAGGTGACTCTGGTATCACTCACCGAGTCGCTAATATCTTGCTGGTGAATTTCAGACGATGTTTGCGCCATAATTGCTTTTGCATTTTCTAACGCCCAATGAGCCTTGTGGCATTTATAGGCAGTTCTCAATTGGTTATCCAGAGAAAACACTTGCCCCACAGTCATACTGTAGTGTGTTGCTATCTCTGCGATCGGTAGACCTGCAAAACCCATAATGTTTGGTTAACTAACAAATAGAGATTAAGTCGCTGTAATACCAATATCACGTTAGGAGTGCAATTTGTTGCCCAAAATTTGGAGCAGGGTGAGGATGTTTGGGAGATAGGGGGACAGGGGAGACAAGGGAGACAGTTATGAGTATATTGACTCAGGTTATCCTTTCCCGCCTGTAAAGGTGGCGCTTTGAATAAAGTAGCGGTTGAGGAAAGCATATATACCTAAAGCTGGTAGGGTAAAAATCATCGAAGCTGCCATGATGTAGTTCCAATAGCTGATGTATAGACCTTTAAATGTGTTTAAGCCTAAAGGTAAGGTAAACATTTCGGGGTCAAATAAAATCACGACAGGTAGCAAGAAATTATTCCAACTACCCATAAAGACAAAAACAGCTTGGGCTGCGAGTGCTGGTTTGGCTAAAGGTAAAACAATATATCTAAAAATTCCCCAGGTATTTAAGCCATCTAATTGCGCGGCTTCTTCTAGTTCCCTGGGAAAGTTAACGAAAAATTGCCGCATCATAAAGATAAAAGTAGCGTTTACCATCCCCGGCACAATCATACCTTGATAAGAATTTAGCCAAGCGATCGCCTTTAAAATCAAAAATGTGGGAATCAAGGTAATTTGCGCTGGTACTGCTAAAATTGCCAAAATTAAAAAGAACCAGAAATTTTTCCCAACAAAGCGCAGTCTAGCTAAGGCATAACCAGCCATTGAGTTGAATATCAAGTTTAAGAGCGTGACGCTAACAGCAATAAACACACTGTTGAATAACCAACGCCAAAATAAGGGTTCTTGTAAAAATATTTGCGTGTAATTATCTAAAGTAAAATTTTTGGGGATAAAATTATGACCGCCATTGACAATCTCTGATAGTGGTTTAAATGACGCTGACAACGCCCAGAGAAACGGGATTAGGGTAATAACGGCATACAGTGTCAACACCATGTATAACAATAATTTGAGCCAAGGAATGCGAGGAATTATAGTCACATTTTTTCGCCTCCAAATAAACGCCGTTGGATTAAAGTTATGGTGATGATGACTAATGCCAGTAAAAATGCGATCGCAGCAGCATAACCCATCTGTAAATTACGAAATACAGCTTGGTAAATCAATAACACTAAAGTCAGAGTTGCATTATTCGGCCCGCCAGTCCCACCAGAGAAAATATAAGATTGGTCAAATAACTGAAAAGTCCCAATTATGCCAATAGCCACAACAAAAAAGGTTACAGGCTGGAGTATGGGAATAGTGATATAGATAAACTGCTGCCAAGTATTTGCCCCATCCAGTTCCGCCGCCTCGTATAATTTTTGGGGGATATCTTGCAACGCCGCCAAATAAATCACCATATAAAACGGCGCAGTTGACCAAATATTCATAATCATGATGCCTTTGAGTGCCACATTTGGATCACCCAACCAGTTATAAGTAGGTAAACCCATAAAAGCCAAAACATCATTCAGTAGCCCATCCGTGTTATAAATCCACATAAAAATTAGCGTCAGCACTGCGGAAGAAGTCACTGTGGGTAAAAAATAAAGGATACGCCACCAATTTTTTCCCCGAATCCCAGAATTGAGAGTTACCGCCAAAACTAAAGCCAAAATTGTTTGTGACGGTACAACAATAACCACATATTCAGCCGTATTTTTCAAAGCTATCCAAACTCGTTCATCTTCAACTAAGCGGCTGAAATTGCGAAAGCCGATGAACTGATATTCAATCCCGCCGAGAAGCTGTACTTTATGTAGCGAAAGAAAGACGGCGTAGAGAATGGGTAACACAACAAAAGTACCCAAAACCAACAGCGTAGGTGCAAGAAAAAGATATCCAGCTAGATTTTCCGTCAGATTCCACCTAATATTTTGCTGTTGCTTGCTAACTTGCCACACAATTTCACCTCCGCTTAATTATGTACAACCTGGTTGTAGCGATGGGTGGTACATGATTATTTATGGTAGCGTTTGACGAAATCTCTTCAGAAATGATGGCGAAAGTTACTGTATATATCATTTTGGGAAGAATATATCTGGTGATTGTCAGGAAACAGAATGTTATATACAGCCTACTTAAGCTCGATTAAAAATGAACTACAAAGAACTGGTAAAGCAAAAAAAAGCTTACGAGTGAAAACCATCATGGAACAGTTTGGCTATCAACGCAGAAGTCAGGCATTCATTGATGATTTTAATACTGCTCTGGAAAGTGTAGGATTATATGCTGAACCTGCTTTTGATTTATATATTCCTTTAGATACAAAAATAGATATTTCTCTCAAAGGTATAGAAATTAGTGATGAAAAATTCAATTCAGCAGCAATTTCGCAAAAGCTGAAAGAAACTATTCAAGTTAAACATGATTTCTTTTACTATTTATTTGACTTCGGCTCTGAGCAAGAATACGAACGTTTTCAAGCTTGTTTAGATTCTAATCAACCTATGGGGATTTTTCTTGTTCCTCAAGATGTCGATTTCTTTTCTGATATCGTTGTCAAAATTTTCAATTATGAACTGATTAGAAAATTTCAATATCAAGGTTCAAGCGAGGTTGCCAGTTCTTCTGTACGCCAGTTTACAACTAATATTATTGACTCTGATGATGATTGCGAAAATGATAAAGAAAGTTCTATCAAAGGCGCTAATATATTTCACTTCTATCGTTCAACAATGACAAGTGTCATCTTAGGTGACACTGGCTTAGAGTTACTAGATTCGGAAAAATTTGATGAGCAGTTTGAATCTATATCTTTATCTCTAAATAAGTATAATTCTACACAATCATTTATTCTATTCCACTGTCCATCAGTGTTGGAAATTCAAGCCCAGCAAAAAGAAGATAGCTTAGGACATTTAGTAGATACAGTTGCTAGTAAAATTCCCTTTACTTTTACCCTCAGATGTAAATATTCTCATGAAGCTGCCATTGAGCGAAAGGAAGAGATTTTAGCTCACTTCCGTTTATTATTAGAACTGCCTTATTATCAAACAGAAGAAGATGATGTATCTCTCCTCAACTATTTCTTAGAACTGCAAAAAGCTCAAATTCAAGCTGAATCACAATTGTTACTCAAGATGAAGCCTGAACATCTTTATCATCTAAAGTGGCAACAAGAAAGTACTGAATATATCTACCTGAAGTATTTTGCGATCAAAACCCTAGAAAGTCTTGGATATGAATTATCACACATTGGCTGTGAAGTTGAATTAACTTCTCAAGATGAAGATAATAAAGAAGATGAGGAAGAATACGAATATGAAGAATATCAAACTGAAAAAGTAGAAGTATATATTAAAAATAAAATTGTGGTCGAAATAGAAACTCTCAAATATAACGAGTTCTCCGATAATAATCTCTTTTTTGATATGATTAAGAGAATTTTGCGGAAATCTCAGGTATGGCCAAATAATTTAGAGAGTGTTTGGTTAGTCGTCCCTGGATTTGAAATTGCTCGCAATTACTATCAACTCAAAAAAACCAAAGAGATTTTAGAGTATAGACTCTCAGAATACTATGGTGCCAACTTTAAAACTATAGTGATGACACCAGATTATGAAAAACATCAATTAGTCCCTGTGGCGTTTGATACCATTGATTATCCAACCTTTGAATATAAAGTTAAAAGACAAGCCACAAGACAAATCAGCCCAGTTACTAAACAAGTCAAACTTGACTTTAGCCAAGTCAAAGGTCTCAATGAAGAAAAAGAAAAACTCAATAAACTACTCAAATTACAATCTAAAGGGCATAAAGGCGCAATTGGGGGCATTTTGTTTTATGGATTACCTGGATGTGGTAAAACATTATTAGCTAATGCTTTTGCTAATGAGTCAGGGCGATATTTCTTTAAGTTTTCTCCGGCTGATATTATTAGTGTATGGATAGGTCAAAGCCAGAAAAATATTCGTGATATTTTTGTCCAAGCTAAGAAAAAAGCTCCTTCTGTATTATTCATCGATGAATTAGATAGTATTGGTTTCAATCGTAATGATGAAAACTCCCATACTGACCAAAGAGCCACTATCAATCAATTATTGATTGAACTAAATAATATTAAAAATAGTGATGTCATTGTCATTGCTGCTACTAATTATTTAAGTGGCATTGATAATGCCTTAAAACGTTCTGGCAGATTAGATTGGAAAGTGCCGATTTTCCCTCCAAGCCAAGCAGAGAGAGTCGAAATATTTAAGCATTATCTATCACAACTCAATGTAGAGCAATCAGTTAATTTTGAAATGTTAGCTGAGAAAAGTATCCGATTTACTTCATCTGATATTGAGTTGGTTTGTCGAGAAGTCAATAATGCGATTTTGTTAGAAGAAATAAGTTCATATTTGACAACTGCTGATGTGCTGACTTTTATTCATAATCTCCAAGATGGGGGTTTAAGTTTGACTCAAGAACAGGTGAAGGAATTTTTGGAAGAATGCAAGCAATTGAGTGTTAAAAATCCTAAGTTGGAAACCTTGAGATTAGAATGGGAAATTGATTAGGCATCAAATTATTGGGAAAGTATGTTTAGTAGGTAGGCACAAATGCGATCGCCAACACTACTGCACCTGTAGTATTCAAGAATAATTAGGATATGTTAAATAACATCAGGCGTAAATCCTAACTCAGCAATCAGGGCTATTATTGTGGAACTGTATCTGATTCGTCATGGCATCGCCCAAGAGCGACAAGCTGGCATTAAAGATGAGGAACGACAACTCACCAAAGAAGGCAGGCAAAAAACCGAGAAAGTCGCCCAGCGTCTACTCCGGCTAGATTTGCAGTTTAATTTAATTGTCACCAGTCCCTTAGTCCGCGCTCGTCAAACAGCAGAAATTCTTGTCGCCACCGGACTCAGTTCACAATTAGAAGAATCTTCTCACCTCGCTCCTGGTGGTCATTTTTCCAATTGGTTAGTTTACTGGTTAGAACCGAAAAATTATTCGCCAAATATCCAACTTGCCTTGGTTGGTCATGAACCTGATTTAAGCAACTGGGCAGAAATTCTTCTTTGGGGAGAGGTAAAAGGCTGCTTAGTCTTGAAAAAAGCAGGTATGATCGGAGTAAAACTGCCAGAAGCAGGAACTGTTGTGGGTCGTAGTCAAATGTTCTGGTTGACACCACCCAAGTACTTGCTATAACAGTTTTTCAACTCTTCTCGAAGAATTGTTGTGATAGCGACTACTGTTATGGCGAAAATAATTTCTGGTAAGTTAGCGTGATCGAATATTTCACAAAGCAAATGGTGTTGCCATGATGGTGTGCGAATACAAGCCCGGTTTAGAAGGCATTCCCGCAGCCCAATCGAGTATCAGCTACGTGGATGGGCAGAAGGGAATACTAGAATATCGTGGCATCCGGATTGAGGAGTTAGCCGCCAAAAGTACCTTTCTCGAAACTGCTTATCTCCTGATCTGGGGCGAATTGCCAAGTAAAGAAGAACTCAAAGCATTTGAGGAAGAAGTTCGCCTCCACAGGCGGATTAAATACCGGATTCGGGACATGATGAAATCCTTCCCGGAAAGCGGTCATCCAATGGATGCTCTGCAAGCCTCGGCGGCGGCGTTAGGCTTGTTTTACTCCCTACGCGATTTACATAACCCTGCCTACATTCGGGATTCAGTTGTGCGCTTGATAGCAACTATCCCCACAATGGTGGCTGCATTCCAGTTAATGCGTAAGGGTAATGACCCTGTAAAACCCCGCGATGACTTAGATTATTCCGCCAATTTTCTCTACATGCTCAACGAGAAAGAACCGGATGCTTTAGCGGCAAAAATCTTTGACATCTGCTTAATTCTGCATGTTGAGCATACAATGAATGCTTCGACCTTTAGTGCTAGGGTAACAGCTTCAACCTTGACTGACCCTTATGCTGTAGTTGCTAGTGCTGTGGGAACCTTGGGCGGCCCTTTACACGGTGGAGCCAACGAAGAAGTAATTCAGATGTTGGAAGAAATCGGTTCTGTAGAAAAAGTCCGTCCTTATGTTGAGGATCGCCTACAAAACAAACAAAAACTGATGGGCTTTGGACATCGCGTCTACAAAGTTAAAGACCCACGCGCCATCATTCTCCAAGACCTTGCCGAGCAACTGTTTGACAAGTTCGGGGGAGATAAATACTACGAAATTGCCCAAGAAATGGAACGGGTAGTTGAGGAAAAACTCGGTCATAAAGGCATCTACCCCAATGTTGACTTTTACTCTGGTTTGGTGTACAGGAAAATGGGCATTCCTACAGACTTGTTTACACCAATATTTGCGATCGCCCGCGTTGCTGGTTGGTTAGCTCACTGGAAAGAACAACTAGCAGAAAACCGGATTTTCCGTCCCACCCAGGTTTACAACGGTAAACACGAAGTTCCTTACACCCCGCTCGAACAACGTTAACTAGCCGTGTGTCCGTTCAGCAAGCACCTACCTACAAGTAAAAATATCAGCATCAACCCCCAATTTCGGGAATCAGAAATCCTATAAGCAGCAAATAACCGTTGCCAGCATGGAAGCGGCAGTTTTTTGATGTTTGCTTATGCTAGAGGCTAGGGGCTAGGGACTAGAGACTAGAAAAGAGTTGTCTAGTAGTCTGCCAAGAGAACTTTGTGTGGTGGCTGGCAGAGGGGCAGAGGGGCAGAGGGGCAGGGGAGAGAGTACCTTCATTCCCCCCTGCTCCCCTGCTCCCCTGCTCCCTTACAGGGTCTACACAGCAATATTGGGTTGGTGGACTACTAGTACTCAATCCCCACTCCCTACTCCCTATAGCAAATCTCAATCCTACCTATAAGCAGAAGTTCTTGTATAGCTACAGGGACTGAAAACCATGCAACGATATACTAGGCATGGGAATATGGCAATAAATCTTCAATCAGGAGTCATCTCAGAAAGGCTGAAGGCTGAAGTTTGAAGTAGAAAATTCATACTTCATACTTCATACTACCCTCCGGGAAGCCACCCAAAGGGTGTCTACACACTTCATACCTCAACTGACTTAAAGAGCGGAAACATGAATTCAGGAATTGACCTTCAAGGAACGTTTATTAAATCCCTAACGGATTTAGGACTATCAGACGGCACAGCCAAAGCACTTTGGATGCCGTTGCCAATGATCCTGATGCTGATTGGGGCAACAGTGGGTGTATTAGTGTGTGTGTGGCTGGAAAGAAAGATTTCAGCAGCAGCACAGCAGCGAATCGGCCCTGAATTTATTGGGGCTTTTGGCTTACTTGCTCCAGTTGCCGATGGTTTAAAGCTGGTGTTTAAGGAAGACATTGTACCAGGTAAAGCTGACCCCTGGTTATTTACTCTCGGCCCCATCATTGTGGTACTGCCAGTATTTCTGTCTTATTTGATTGTGCCATTTGGACAGAATATTGTAATTACTAACGTGGGTATGGGAGTCTTTTTGTGGATTGCCTTGTCTAGCATTCAGCCAATTGGCTTGTTAATGGCAGGCTACGCATCCAATAATAAATACTCCCTCTTAGGGGGCTTGCGAGCAGCAGCGCAATCTATTAGTTATGAAATTCCCTTGGCGCTGAGTGTGCTGGCGATCGCTATGATGTCTAACAGCCTCAGCACAGTTGATATCGTCAATCAACAATCTGGTTACGGTATCCTCGGCTGGAATATTTGGCGACAACCAGTCGGCTTTCTCATCTTTTGGATTGCTGCTTTAGCAGAATGTGAACGCTTACCCTTCGACTTACCCGAAGCAGAAGAAGAACTCGTAGCAGGTTATCAAACTGAGTACTCAGGCATGAAATTTGCTTTGTTCTACCTCAGTTCCTACGTTAACTTAGTGCTTTCTGCTTTATTGGTATCAGTTTTATATTTAGGCGGTTGGGATTTTCCCTTTCCCATCAACACCATCGCTAGTTTGTTAGGTGTCAGTGAAACTAATCCTGTCTTACAAGTAGTCACTGCCGGTGTGGGTATTACAATGACCGTACTCAAAGCCTACTTCCTAGTCTTCCTCGCCATCCTATTGCGCTGGACAGTACCCCGTGTACGCATTGACCAACTCTTAGATTTAGGATGGAAGTTTTTATTACCCGTGGGTTTGGTGAATCTTCTATTAACCGCCGCCCTGAAATTAGCCTTTCCCGTCGCTTTTGGTGGATAGTCAATTGTCATTAGTCATTGGTCATTAGCAAAGAACAAATGACCAAAGATCAATGACAAAGGACAAATGACAAAAAAGAGAGAGTGAAACACAATGCTAAAGTTCCTGAAGCAAGTTGGTGATTACGCCAAAGAAGCAGTACAAGCTGGTCGTTACATCGGTCAGGGGCTATCTGTTACCTTCGACCACATGCGGCGGCGACCCATTACCGTACAGTACCCTTACGAGAAACTCATTCCTGGCGAAAGGTTTCGCGGTAGGATTCACTATGAATTTGATAAATGTATCGCCTGCGAAGTCTGTGTACGTGTATGTCCCATTAACTTACCTGTAGTTGACTGGGAATTTGACAAAGGTAGCAAAAAGAAAAAGCTCAAACACTACAGCATCGACTTTGGGGTTTGTATCTTCTGTGGTAACTGTGTGGAATACTGTCCCACCAACTGTCTATCGATGACAGAAGAATACGAACTTTCCACCTACGATCGCCATGAACTGAACTATGACAGTGTAGCTCTCGGCCGTCTGCCTTACAAAGTCACTAATGATCCAATGGTGACACCGCTACGCGAACTGGTTTATCTACCCAAAGGCGTACTTGAACCCCACGGTGTCCCCGCAGATGCACCCCGCGCTGGCGCACGTCCAGAAGACCTTGCAGAAAAATAAATGTCATAAGTCATTTGTTCTTTGTCTTTTACTAATGACCAATGACCATACCAATTTTAGATTTTAAATTTTGGATTTTGGATTTTGGATTATTTTCCGTTCAAGCCCCCAGATCACTCAATGGCAAGTGCTTACGGTAGGGAAATTACTCTATAAGGGTTCAACAGAAAAAATCTAAAATCATCAATCTAAAATCGCAAATCTAAAATCCAAAATTGTTTGACTGAGGATAAAAAAGTGAATCTAGCGGAAGGTGTACAGATTATTTCGTTTGGTGTACTAGCAGTAATGCTGATTGGCGCAGCACTGGGTGTAGTGTTGTCTTCCAGCATTGTTTATTCTGCCTTTTTGCTAGGAGGCGTATTTATCAGCATTGCGGGAATGTACCTGTTGCTGAATGCGGACTTTGTAGCCGCAGCCCAAGTGCTGATTTATGTTGGGGCGGTTAACGTGTTAATTTTGTTCGCCATTATGTTGGTGAACAAGCGCCAAGATTTTGCCCCATTTCCCAGTGCTGGCGTGCGGAAAGTACTCACAGGTGTAGTTAGTATTGGGCTATTTGGCTTGTTGAGTGCAATGGTTTTGGCAACACCTTGGGCATACTCCACTACACCCGTAGCTGGTGAAAGTTCGATAGTGTTGATTGGTGAGCATTTCTTCAGCGACTTTTTATTACCCTTTGAGTTGGCTTCTATTTTGTTGCTGATGGCAATGGTAGGCGCAATTATTTTGGCGCGACGTGAGTATCTGCCAGATCAAGTTTCACAATCAACTGTTCTAACTTTGCCAGAACGCCCCAGAGAACTTGTATCAGCAGGTAGAGACAGCCAAGAGTAAATTTTCCATGACAACGAGAAATCATGGTTTAGGCCAAGGGTACAGGGGTGTAAGGGTGTAAATATTCAACACCCTTACACCCTTACACCCAACCTCAACAAAAGATTTACAGCCAGCAAACTTTACAAGGAATACTAGGATTCATGCAACTTCAGTACTTTTTATTACTGGCCGCCGCTTTGTTTTGTATCGGCATTTATGGTTTAATTACCAGTCGTAATGCTGTGCGGGTGCTGATGTCAATTGAGCTACTGCTAAATGCTGTTAATTTGAATTTAATGGCATTTTCCAACTTTCTTGACTCAACATTAATTAAAGGCCAAGTATTTACCGTATTTGTCATTACTGTGGCTGCTGCCGAAGCGGCGGTAGGTTTGGCGATCGTTTTGGCCATTTATCGCAACCGTGATACCGTCGATATGGAGCAGTTTAATCTCCTGAAATGGTAATTGTGCGTGCAACTCAAGCAGGTAATCATTGCTTATAAGGCGCGAGATTCTCAAAGTAAACGCTGGGCAGAAATTTGTGCCAAGCAGCTAGAAAATCGCGGTTGTCATGTACTGATGGGGCCTAGCGGGCCAAAAGATAACCCTTACCCGGTATTTTTGGCATCGTCTAATCAACCAATTGACATGGCTTTAGTACTCGGTGGTGATGGTACTGTTTTAACTAGTGCCAGACATTTAGCCCCAGCTGGTATCCCCATTCTTGGCGTGAATGTGGGCGGTCATCTGGGCTTTTTAACCGAGTCTGTAGATGAATTTCAAGATACAGAAAAAGTATGGGATCGGCTGTTTGAGGATCGTTATGCCATTCAACGGCGAATGATGCTACAAGCCGCAGTGTATGAAGGTCATCGCACGAATTTAGAACCAGTCACCGAACGCTACCTAGCATTAAATGAATTTTGTGTTAAACCCGCTTCTGCCGATCGCATGATCACCTCTATCCTCGAAATGGAAATTGATGGTGAAGTAGTCGATCAGTATGTAGGAGACGGGTTGATTATTTCTACTCCTACAGGTTCTACTGGTTACACTGTTTCGGCAAGTGGCCCCATCATGCACGACGGGATGGAAGCTGTCACCATTACTCCCATTTGTCCGATGAGTCTTTCTAGCCGTCCCTTGGTGTTACCGCCTGGGGTGGTGGTGAGTATTTGGCCTTTGGGCGATTACGATTTAAGTACTAAATTGTGGATGGATGGGGTGTTATCTACTTCCATTTGGCCTGGACATCGCGTTGATGTGCGAATGGCTGAGTGTCGAGCTAAATTTATTGTCTTACGCGAAAACAATTCCTACTATCAAACACTGCGCGAAAAGTTACTCTGGGCAGGTACAAGGGTTCGCTACAGTAACAATCATCGTAATTGATTGACAGTCCCCAGTTGTCTGGGGGTAACTCTCAGCTTTTGATCACAGGTAATTGCATCAAGTTAGTAATTTTATGAACTCTTAGCCCCTGATCAAATTCGGGGGTTTTTTGTGCTGATTACTTTTAAAGTCTGCGGAGGCATTAAGCCGTAACTGTAGGTGCGTTACGCTGTCGCTAACACACCCTACGTATTTGTTCAAAAATCAAATCGGACTGCTATATGACAAACAAACGCTTTTATCACATTGGTTTTGGGCAAGAGGATTTAGGGACATCGCCGCCTGAGATTGCTTTATTATCTGGCGATCGCGATCGCAGCCGTCTGATTGCCGAAAATTATTTCCAAGATGTGCGTTTATTATCCCAAAATCGCGGACTTGATAGTTATTCAGGCTATTTACCCAATCATCGCCCCATCTTAGCGGCAACTAGTGGGATGGGTGCGCCTTCTTTAAGCATTGTGGTGAATGAATTGGTACAGGTGGGAATCCGGCAAATTATTCGCATCGGGACTTGTGGCTCAATTCAACCCCATGTACCAGTCGGCAGTATTGTCATTAGTAGTGCGGCTTTGTGTCGTCAAGGTGCAGCTAATGACATTGCACCTATAGAATATCCGGCGGCGGCTGATCCGTTTTTGACCGTGGCTTTAGTCAAGGCTGCACAAGAGTTAGGATTTGAGCATTATTTAGGAATTACGGCATCTGTTGATACTTTTTATGAAGGACAGGAACGCGCTGATTCAGCCAATCCCTATTTAATGCGATCGCTCCGGGGAATTACGGAAGAGTATCGGCGGTTGAATATTTTGAACTACGAAATGGAATGCGGCACATTGTTCAAAATGGCGGGTGTGTATAAATTTGCGGCGGCGGCTGTTTGTGGTGTGGTAGCTCAACGCACCGTTGATGAGAGGGTAGTTTTAGAACAGAAAGAGGTGGCTGTGGGAAATGCGATCGCTACTGCTATCCACGCCATCACAAATTCTTGTGTTTAGCTTTAAATATCACCTCAGTAGATTTATGGACTCTTCATTTAATCTTTAAGTTAGCTGTTCCTCAATCTCGATAATATAGATTTATTAGGTGAAAAACTCATATTTTGCACATTAATAAATCCTGAAAAATACTGGATTTTACCAGCAAACTTATTGAGGAATCAGTAAAATTTAGTAACTAAAACCATCAATCTAAAATTTTAATAAAGAATTTATTTTTCATATTAATAAACAATCGGAGAATATCCTCAAATGAACTGCGCTTGGAAACGGGCAATTACTAATATTAACGTGGCGTTGATTGTAGTAATGCCAACGCTGATATTATCAGCATTTACACACCGGGCAGTAGCGGAAGATAAAGGTACTTGTTTTATGGTGACTGCTTCTGGAATGACGGTGGAGTTAACCAAGCTTTGCAGTGATGCTCAGAAAATCAACGCAACTTCTGGGGGTAAGGTTTTTCGGATACCTATCAAACGTCACTTTGGTAGAACTCCGGTGATTGATGTCACCTTTAATAACCAAAAAACCTTTGAAATGATTGTCGATACAGGTGCTAACGGAACTTTGATTACCCAAGCAATGGCTAATGCTTTGCAAGTTAAACCCACAGGTACACTGCAAGCGCAAACTGCTGATGGTAGCCAAGTACAATTTTCTACAGGCAAAGTTCAGTCTATCTCTGCGGGTGGAATTGTAGCAAATAATCTGGAAGTGGCGATCGCATCTAAAGCAGGTATCGGCTTACTTGGTCACGATTTCTTTGGTAACTATGACATCAAAATTTCACAAACAGTCGTGGAATTTCATACGCGCTAGATGATGTCGCTCTATTCTATTAACCCTGTCTGATTGCATTTAGGGTTTAAATGTACTGTGGAATTTCTGGTATAAATTATTCTGCTGCAACTCTCAGCACACACTTGAGAAACTTTGCATTTAAGTCTCCGAAATTGGAATTTTGAATTATTCCCGCTATATAGCGGTTCTCGGTTGGATGAGGTACATTTCAACCCCACCCCCAACCCCTCCCCGCTTGCGGGGAGGGGAGCGTTTGCGTCAGCAAATGCAGGGTGGGGTTCCAACTGTATTACAAGCAAGTAAGAACTGCTATAGTCATTCAAGAGCCTAAATTGAGGCTGTGGGCGGCTTTGAGGGTAAAACCAGCAAATCTTAGGACAGTTCATAGGACATAAAGAAACCGCCTCAGTAATGGGGCGGTTTTTGTCATTTGTGGGGTGGTTTAAAACTGAATAATCTTTTCATCTATTTTTGGCAGTGTAACGGGAATCCATTCATTACTACTGTCAAGCTTTATTGATGCGGTGCCAGTTGACCGGGGCTGCAATGTTGCCACGTCAACCTCAGCTAAACACTGCACCTGCAACATCTTACTAACTAGGTTGTAAAGCCCCTTAATACCAAACATGCAGCTTTGCGTGTTATTGTGGCTAACTATTGTCAAAGGCATTTCCTGTTTGCGGCTTTTGGTCAGAGCCAGCTTGCCAAACTTCTCAAGTAATACTTTATCTTTAATGAAGTCGCCGTATGTGGTGGCTTCCTCACAAATTAGGGATGTTGCTTTCCCCTCACTCCAAAGTTTCTTCCGCCATTGCTCCTCGCTATAAGAGGAGTTGTTAAAGGTTTTTAACCGTTGTTCCAATTCTTCAACATAATCGCGGATTTGTTGCTCGATGTCTTCCCAAGAGTGATAACTTTCAACCCCCTGCCATTCAGCTTTATTACTGTCAGGGTCAAGCACGATAACTCGGTAGCCTGCCTGTTTTTTCTGTTTAACGACATAACGAGCCAGCCAGGATTTACCGCCGCCTTGGTTGCCCCAAATCAGGGCAGTTTGCTTAACTAGATTTTGTACCCAGTCGGTGTTGCTGGGGGCAGTATTAGCAGGGGCGGTAGGCATAGGCGCACTGTCGAGTAATTCCTCAGCGTCTGGTGTTGCGTTGTATCCCTGCTCTAATGCAGCCTCTATCTGTCCAGCAACAGCATCAGTACCATACTGTGCTTCATAGTGTTTCAACTTGTCGCCTTTTAGCACATGGGCGATTAATCCACGCTTAATGGCTTGTTCATTACGATTAGTCTGAGCAGTGCGCTTCCAGCCTTCATATAATAACCAGCCTGTTGTTATAAAGCCAGCCGGGGGAAATGCTGTCAAGGACGCAACACCTATACCAGCAACAATCCCACCAATAACTAGCAATTGTGAGCCTTTGTCATCTACTTCTTCTGAGGCAAGAGCTCGCCATTCTTCATCTGTTAGCTCTTCAAAATAATCTCTGTTCATAATAGTTCCTTTAATTAGTTAAGCCCCGGCAGTTGCTAGGGCTGTTTATATGAATTAAGCTTCTTGCTTGGCAAACATGAGGTAATACTTTACTTGGTTTAACCAGAACAGGAGCCTCACGATCAACTCAACAACAAATATAGTTAACAACAACAGAACAATGTTGTTCCAGTTAATCTTGCTTATCTGCCCGGTGGTAAGAATGAACCAAAGCCTATTGAAGTTGCCATTAACCGGGGGATAAACAATAATACAAACACAGAAGTCAATAGCGTAGGCGAATAACGCGGCGAAACGTGCTCTACTGATGGTTAACACTGGGAAATTGTTGTACCACCGCTTGAGCATTTTAAGTGTGGGGTCATCTGTGTCTCTAATCTGATATTTATTGTGACTATCTGCGGCTGTAATAATTGCCCGCATAAAACGTTTATCACGTCGCAAAACAATAGGAAATAATTGGATCGTTTGCAAGGCAGCCCACAACAAAAAACCTAGAATCCAGTTAATGCCTAATGATAGAAGCCCGAACAAAACCCCTATTATAGGTATATTTTGTAGAAATGTTAGAATAGAAATACCACCAGTAGTTAGGGCTTCGACGGCTGATTTATAAGGAAGAACATTCATGTAGCCAAAATATAAACCTACCGCGAATAAAATCCAATAGAGAGTGCTTACGAAACTTACAGTGAATGAACCTTGTTTCTTCATCGTATGTACCTAACCTGTTTGGTATCAACGCCGTCGATGGGGGGATTGCCCGTGAATGCTACCTCTCCCACGACGGCATTTAATTTGCCATCTTTGTCAAAATCAGCTGGTATTAAACGTCCGGTGTTGCCATAGCGGTCACAAACCACAACGCCACGGGCTAAGGCTTTACGAGTCTTGGGGTCATAGATTGGCTTCCCTTGAATTAATAATCCATCAACCATAAAGCACCCGGCGGCGTAACGTTGGTTTGCGATTTCGGCTTGTGCCTGGGCATGATCATTAGATGCTTGCATCTTCATCTCTACTAGTGAGTTTCTAGAAACTTCTTCTCTTAGGATTGAAGCGGCGCGCATATTTTGATTGATGTTGTCCAGGCTGCCAAGGACGCATAAACCAATAGCAGCAAAGAAACTGAGGCGCACGCCGTTACGTCTGAGGTACTTCTCTACAGGATTTCTAGATATGCTTCTAGTTCTGCGAATGCCTGTTGTCGGCGCATACGCGAGTTGTGTGCTTTGACTGACCACTCCCCCAGGCGGCGCTGTCCCTCCTCAGCAAATTTGATTAACTCAGCTTCACGTCTTGCAGTTATCTCGTCTGTTGCTAATTCTGTCTCATGACCCATAGAGTCAAAGGCTTTCGCAATGGTTTTTTCTTTTGCAGTGCGGTAAGTATTAACGTAAGCTAGTCCATCAGTCAGTCCGAGTTGCACGGCTTGGAAGATATCACTTTCTGATAATGCTTGTTGCACACAATCAATGATGCCTAGAGCAGACCCTTTGGCATTATTAACAGCTTCTATTCCGTTACTAGCAGTAGCCATTCCCATACCGCCCGCAGGGGCTTGTGCGTTGTTGTTTGATGCAGTCTTATTATCTTGAACTTTGTTGGCTAACATCTCGACTTGTTCTACAAAGTCTTCAGGTAGTTCGCTATTAATAGAAAGATCAAGACCAGGAAACTTGGTTTGAACTTCAACAAGTAGTTGCTTGGGGCTAACTTCTTGTCCAGTGGATAAAGATAGATACTCAGCGGCTTCAAATACTTTCATTTTGGATTCTCCTTAAATTAGTTGTTGTATAGGTCTGGGTCTTGTGAGATTAAAACGCGGGTCTGTACTTTGCCATGCAAGCGGTAAGTATTTAGTGCTTTTCTTAGGGGCTCAACATCCCACGCAGTTAACGGGCGCTTGCGGCTTACACCTGTGTTGTCTTTTGTGCGAAGTCTCTTAAATCTAGGGACATATAAAGAGACTATGTTTAAAAGCGTGTGTAGCACTGAGGTAGTGATGCCTAGTTGCCTGGCAACCTCCTGTCGACTTAATAAAACATCTATTTCTGAATTACCTTCTATTTGAATCATATATAGATACGGATAGGTACGAATAGGTATGGATGGAGTGGGACAAATAGATTTACTCAACTGTATTCATCTATTTCTAGCCGTGCTCATCTGTACCTATCTATATTGTAACTACACTAAATAGCAATACAAAGGGAAAAACACCCCTTTTTACCCCCATTTTTCAGCCAATTTCATATGAATATCTTTTGGTACTCTTCAACCTATAAAGGTGGAGCTTATACGAGGCGTTTATAGACAATAAAAAACCCCGGCGTGGTGCCAGGGCGTGAGCTCATACAGAACTATTTATCTGGTTATTTTCTAGTGAAAAATTCTTCAGTATTTAGAAGGAAATTAAAATTCATATAGCAAACTCTATCAATACCTAACGCGGCAAGAGCTTTAATCTTTTGATTCTCTTTCAGCTCTTTTTTAATATCCGGTGTCTCGATGAGTAGGTGTACAGCACCTTCTTTATCGGCTACTAATATTACACCACCTACAGGTATGCGTTTCCCATCTGTACCGTACGCTTCTAAAGCATACATAAAATCAGAAGCAGGTGAAATAAGTTGTTCAGTTGTTTTAGGCATTGTGGTTATCCTTTGTTGGGGTTTGTTTATACATTCAGTCTGATCAAAAATAGCGAGGCAGTAAAGCCTAATAAAGCTTTTCCAATAAGTGTGGGTGGTGTGCTTTCAAAGCTAAATCCCTAATTGCTACAGCTTCTTCAAGTTTCTCAAACGTGCCGTAATGGTGGGCTTCTTCATCCCATATACGCACCATGAATTTATCTCTGGCAGGATAGATGTATTTGCCTAGCGGGGAGGGCTTGCGGCTTCTTCTGGCAGGCAATGGAGGGATTTCATTACCTATCCACTCAATGGTATTTTCTTCTTGTTCATCACCTGAGAAAGTGAGGAAGTTGCGCTCATAATTGGGGTCTAACTTAATAATGTAGTTATCTGGATTGAAAGATAATTTAAGAACTTTCATTATTGATGCTCCTGCGTTTCTGTTAAGGTGACGTAAATATTGAAAAGTGCGATTGCTGAGAGGAGTGCATCTGTGCGATTAAAGCCTAATTTTGCTCTATTAATATTGAACTCCTCCATCAATCCATCAGGGATTCTTACGCTATAAGCGCGTGTGCTTGCCATTATGCTGATGCCTCACGTTGTTCATATCCGAGGTTGATTAGTTTACGAGTCAACCAACTTAATCCTTTTTGTGTGAGTCGTGGCTGCAATGAAATGTGACGACCATCCCAACTATGTGATTCCTTAACAACGAAGTAACCACTTTCCATATATTGCTGGAAAGGTGTGTTATTCCACATCAGGATATCAAGGTCGCGCAGCAAGCTGAATAGTCGTTTTTGACCTAAATCTTTAAAGCCCATTAGTTTAGCGGCAGAGCTTAGATCAAATGTTTTATCTGCGGCTTCAATAAGCAAATCATGGATTTCCGCCTTTGGCGTCAGCACAGCAATCTCAGCCTCTTGTTCTTCAACTTTGGCTGATAGTGCAAGCTTCTGCTTCTCACTAGCTAATAGAAATTCAAGAGCTTCTATAAAGTTACCTGGGAGTTGGGGCTGGGGTTGGGATATTGCAGCTTTGGCTACTCTTTCACACTCCAGGAAGTAGCTCCTTACCTGTTCGCCCTGTGTGGTGCCAGCTCTCATGGCCCACCGCTTTAAGCACTCGGCAGCGAGATAAATATCCTCAGCAGGCCTACCCCCATAGGGGTTTTCCTGAGACTTCAGGAGAACTATATAGTCAATACCTTCAATGAACTGGCACTTGGAAAAGTTTAATTTGGCGTTGTCCTTGCGGCTGTAACCGAGCCATACCCAGGCATCATCGAAGCTTACAGGGAACTGCTCGGCCGATTGATAGATTTGATTTGCTAATGTTTGAGTAAATTGTGCGGAACGTGCTAAACTGTCTGTATACATTAAAAACTCCAGTTGATTGGGGTAAGTTAGAAGATTCCTCAGAAATGAGGGACAGATAAACAGCGACCGTCAAAGACTAATAAGAAGGATTTTTAAATGTGCGGCATTGGTAGTGTCGCGCATTTATGCTGTTCATAGTACCATTGTATCACAAGTCAGCGAACTGTGCAATTGTCAATAGGTATTTTGAAATCTTTATTTTTTATCCAATACACCAATACTTACCAGGTGTAATATTTCCTCTTCGGTGAACATACCGGCGCGCTGCATCCCCTCAGCTATCACCCTGCGTAGGAAATCAGATTTATTGGGTAATTGTTTGAGCTTTTCGTTCATAAGCGGCGGCAACTTCACCGCAACCGGGCGCTGATTATCGCTGGTACCAAGCTTGCCTACATATCTTGTACTCATAATATTTTTTCTCCATCAACTATAAATATCCTACCCAATGCACACGTTAACGTGCTAGTATCCACTACATCTTAGTAATCAAGGTGCAGTGGATATTGTTTTTGACGGGCAAATGCCTTTAAGCGCACGCGCGAACTTCCCCAACGTAAGCTGCGTGTACTTTGTGTACATGCCTTACCCAGGCGGCGATATCCTTTTATATATTGGGGCTACGGTTGATCTGCGGAGGCGCTGGCAACGTCATCAGCGGATGGATGAAATAGTTTTTATCAAAGGCGTATACCTGGCTTGGCTGAGGTGCCAGGAGTCAAGATTGGCTGCTTTAGAAGACTATTACATACGCGCTTTCAAACCAGAATTAAATAATAAACCACGGGCGCACCTCGCTGATATCGAGCTAGATAAGGAAAACTTGGAGGGGTTTTTGGGTGAGTAAATGTACTCAATTTAGTTCTCCCGGTGACGAAAAATTGAACGCTGGAAACCCTTGCTATGTATGGCTTGTAGAGGCTGTACTTACCACTTATAAAGAGAGGCAAGGGAGGGGAAAGCAGCAGGGAAGGAGGAAGCCCAGAGGGCGGAGGGCACCACCCACACCAGGGGAAGGGAGAACCAGCCACCACCAAGCAGAGAACCACCCAACCAGCCACCCAACAGGACAGGAGCGAGCCCCCGCGAAGCTGCAAAATTTTGATTTCAGCTTTTTCGGCAATTAGAAATCAGTCCCATATTTCTGCGAAGCAGCAAACCCGTAATAGGTTAGTTAGCCCTTGTTCCCTGGCAGGGTAAAAATTAAGCGTAATACCCTAACATAAACGCGGCTTTATATCTACCGTACTCTTTGGTATTGTGCTAGTATAGAAATAGGAAGTCCCACCCACTGCGATTTTCCCCCAAAAATAAATTTCCTCCCCAGCGCCCACCGCCAAGAAGGAATCAATAACACAAAATTTCTTTCCTACATATATAACTATGATAACACAAAACACCGCTTCAGTACAAACCACCCAAGAATTATCCATCAAGATCCAGGAGCAGCTTCATTCGATCCTCAACAAACTCGCTGAGCTTCAATGGATATGTCTATCAGCCCAGGAAGGCTGGGACATCAAGACAGACATCAGTTACCTAGCAGAGCGCGCCCGCAACAGACAAAAGCTTGAAATCTTCTCATACAGAAGCAATGAACTGTGTAAGAAGGTTGCTAGTCTAACTTCTCTCACCTTTTCCCTCGAACAGCAAATAGGTTGGGATGAGAGAATCAGTCTCGATATTTTGCAAGGCTTAGTACCTGAATATCTCGAACGTATTAATACTGTTGGTGCTAATGTAACTGCACTCTTAGAAGCCTCTCCAGAAGCTACTGTAGAGCCTCCACAAGCCGCACTAGAGCCAGTTCAAGCAGAAATAGCAACAGAGCAATCCCAACCAGTTGCGGAGCCACCTATACCATACTTAAATCTGTTCCCTCCAGAGTTACGTGAAGCCTTAGAAGGACTTGCTGCTCTTACAGATGATGGCTGGGAAGCAGTAGAGAACAAAGCTAAGACTAATGCGAAGCTGGCCCAAGCAATCAACCACCTTGAGAGAGCATTCGGCAAGGAAATTGCATCTATATATATAGATGATGAAGTTGCTGCACCCGCCCCGGCTAAAGACCTAAGTAACTTATATATAATGAAGCTTCGTAGGAGAGGTGTTAAAGGTAATGAGAAGCAACGCAACTACCTTGGCACAGCTTACATGGCTTCTACATATGCCTGCACCAAATCTGTAGCTATATACATCAATTCATTGTTAGAGCCGCTTCGTGTGAATCACGACAGCCTTAGATTTTACTTGCACATGCTAAATGCCTGCACGGTTCACACATACCACGATGCAAACTACTTTGTTCCAATTTGTAGAGATTTCATTGCTGATAAGTGCCCCGGCGCAAAGGAAGGCAAGAAAAACCTCATCGCTGCCGGGCTTTTAGAGTGTCAAGAAGATTATATCCCAGGCGAAAAGAGTAAACGTTATCGCATCCCATTTGAAATCCAGGAACGCATTATAGAGCTTACGCTTGAAGATTTACTATCAGATGATGTAGAGTTGCATTCCGATCGCTACGACTTAATGAAGCAACGCAAAGCTAAAGATGCTCCCCGCAGTGAATACACATTGGATGGGCAGAAGATAGCCGAGTTGCAGCACAACCACATTAAATTCAATAGCAATACCACAAACGTATTCCCTAAAGTACTTCTCTGTAAAGCTCTTAAGGAATGGAGATATAAATACAAGGCTATGCCGGAGGATACTGAGGAGCAACGCACTGCCAAGCTTAAAGAGAAAGAGAGATTTATATCTGCTTTTAATTCCTATAAGGCTGCAACTGTTGATGCTGGGGCTGTTAATTTACCAAACGGTATGGCTATGATTCGCCCGGCTTATTCACCTCAAAAATCAGGAAGAATCACAATGTACCGAGGAGGCTTCCAGAACTTACCTCGTGAGCTGCAAGACGTTGCATTCTACTTCACCGAGTATCGCAACTTCGATATGGTATCAGCACAGAGCAAAATCGCTTACCAATTGCTCAAGGAAGATGGTCTGGAATCCGCTTGGCTTAAGAATTACATTGATGATCCTAACGCCAAGAAAGTTCACGCGGCGGCTTGCTTCCCTGATGCGGATTCCGACGCAAGAGTAAAGACGTTTAAAGATTGCTTACATGCTTACCTTATGGGTGCTGCTGTTACCGCACCAAGTGATAAACTCCGCACTGAATGGGAAGAAGCTTGGAAAGCTAAATTCATAGATAAAAAGCCAGTACGCCCTTCCGCAATTAGAGATATCTTATTCAGTTTGTACAATACATTTTCTAAAGCTTATGAGGCATTCGCGCGTTGGTACAGCCATTGCTTACCTTTAATAAATGATATTAGTGCATGGCACAAACACATCAATCTTGCTGTCGCTGGTAAAGTCGCCGCCCCGGCTTGGCTAATTAGAAATTCAGTTCAAAAATCTCAATTGGATAAGAATCTCGGCAAGCCAAGTTGCAGGAACAAGATGGGCTGTGTAGATAACATCGATGGCTTGAAAGGTGGAAATCTTATTAGAGAAGTAGTTCCGTTTTTACTGCAAGGTGCAGAGGCAAGATTCATCACTGAAGCAGAAGTTATTGCCAAGGATTATGGTATTCACATCTCGCTAAATATGCACGATGGTTTCATTGCCCTGGTAGATGATGACAGCAACTTAGAATATAAGCTGGCGGAGATTTCTGCTAAAGCAAGTGAAAGAAGTGGTGTTCAGGGATGCTTGTCTGAGAAACCATTCAAGGAACCAAAATCCTCGGTTGAAACTGAACCTGTATCTTTTATCTAAACCCTTATAATTTAAGCTCACGCCCCCGCCATTGGGGGCATCAACGCTAATCACTAGGGGTTTAATTTATTGGCTTTATTAAAGTAATGTTCCCAAGCCCTGACTACTTCCAAAACCTCTTCATAAGTACCCACTCTTCCAAACCCTACTATATTTTTAGTTGGTGAGTTCCTAGCTACTAAAATTATTTCACTTACCCACTCCAACACCCAACTATCGTTTATGCCGTACCTGTTTAATACTTCCTTGGCTTGGTATTGAATGTAGTAACTAGAATTAGGGTCTTGACTGTTAATCCAACTTGAGCCTAATGCTGGCCTTGGATTTAATTTTCCCCTCTTTTCCTCAGATTCTATACCGTTATAAGCATCCCAGATTCCTTTTATATCCTTCTCCAATCGATTTACGAACAATTGAAACTCCACTTTAAACTCCGATTGATGACACATCACCAGACTCTCTCCAAACGCGCTAATTAACTCTTATTAGTAATAGTTAAATAGAACGAAACTGCCAAAACCACAGCTACAGTTCCAACCAACCATAACCCGAATACTTCTGCAAAAGGAAAAATAAATACTATCGACTTACTAATAACTATGGTAATTGCAAAAAACTTTAAAGCTAAGATAAAACAACCAAAAATACCATCGACTGTTTCCCATAACTTAGAAAGCCTCTTACGCACGGCTGACCTCCTGTTTAATTCCTAAGTTAGAATCATACAATACAAATTGCCAATAAACACTTACCTGTTTTTCTTGGTTTGGTATATTTATTCTTTTTACATAGGTAAAAATATAAGATTATATATTACTTTTCGAGTATGAAAAATAAACAACCAACCCCTCACCACCAGTTCAAAGGAGTCAACTGGAACATACAATACAACGCCTGGGAAGCCGTAATTAATGATAGGCATTTAGGATTCTTCAATAGTGACCTAGAAGCTGCACTGCACTATGATTACCACGCCCGCAAGGCAAATCTCACTACTAATTTCCCTTGGCGTGCTGTGCCGATGCCAAGACCTAAATCCCGCCTTCCCCGTGTTCAACAAAAATCAGAATACTTAGGAGTACAAAACTCATATGGTAGATGGAGTGCTTACTACAAAGGTTTATACCTGGGCACTTTCAAAACTGAAGAGGAAGCTGCTATTCACAGGGATAAATATGTAATAAAGAAAGAGGGTGCCAGATCCAAAAACTTGTCCTTAACATACGCGGAGAGCGCCCTGGCACCTACACCAAATCCAACCAGTAGGAAACGCTCACCTTATGGTAAATTCATAAGCTTAAAGAAAAACAGATATCAAGTATCGGTAAATGGCAAATACCTTGGGCTGTTCTGTGGGTTAGAGGAGTCTATACGAGTCCGGGATGAGTACTGCAGAAAACATTATTTAAATACCGAACGTTATTAAAATAAAACCCCCAGCATTACGCCGGGGGCTATTTGTGAGTAATTAAATATATTTGGTTACTATAGATTTTTGTTGTAGAGATAAACCCTGATACTAGCGCGTATTAGTTTGTCCATTGTTCGCCCGCTGCGTGCTGCCTCCGCCTTAACTTCCTTCAGTAGCTCGGCAGGTAAGGAAATCTCGATCTTACTTTGCATCCTTAGAGCCCTCAGAATTAGATTTATTGTCACTTTCAGATTTAGAATTATCTTCCTCAGCTATTGCTTTGCCCAAGTTGTATGCTACGTGTGCGGTCATACTTACGGCATACCCAATCATAATTGCCTCAACCATTACATTCGTCCTTTGTTCGATTAACGTTTCATACCTTAATACTATCTATTCCCAGCAAGGCACAAAAGGAAATAATGCCTTAAAATCCTGCGTATATGTACTTAATTTGTAGCGCGGGCGCTGTTTCTATTTTATTGATAAATATATTACAATATAGATATATAGCCATATAAAGCAATGATAACCACCATAAATAAAGAAGAATTATTCAAAGCTCACTTAAGAGGTGAGTCTATTGCGGCTATCGCCCGCCGCCACAACCTCAAACCCCAAACTATTGAATATTGGTTCCGCCGTCACTTTGGGTACCGAAAAGGTAGAAACAATAATCTCTGCCCGGTAATTGAAGAGTACCTGGCTAGTAGATCAGTTTCCAAGAGGAATAAACAGATTATTCAAGAATGGTACAGCCAAAACCTATTTAACTTGGTGGCAGAAGGCAGAGGGAACGCCCGCCCGGCTTTTGTAGAACACAAGTTAAATCAAAACATTAAACGTGATAATGCCAAATTAATTGCAGGTGCCATTAGCGCACGAGGAGAATTAGAAAATGCCTACGATCAATCCACCTTTAACCAGATCGTGCTATATCAACGTAGCCGATTTAAATGAATGCCTCGTTCAGTACTTTGCTGGTACGCTTGATTATTTCACTGATTTAAGTCGCTTGGCGTTGCCCCTGGTTTTACTACATCCAAGCAACAGCTTATGGGGTGTTCTATGCGCCGATGATATGTATGCAGCTCTTGATAAGCTTTCATATCTGCACCGGGCTGTAATTACCCAAGAGTATCGCCCAAGTGATGAGGCATATCAATATATAGTAGATTGCTATGTATTAACCTCTAGCACCTTAAAAGTAGATGAGTGGCAAGCGAATGAATTGCGCCTGGCTTTAGAAAATCTCAGTGAAATCATACTGAAGTTACTTTAGCTATTTGGTTTTCCACTATATTAGGAGCTTAAATTACCTTCAGTTACCTCAGCCCCGTTACTCATGGAAAGAAATAGATGCCTAACGTCGGCAGAGTACGACTTCATGGCACTTCACTATGTACTAAATCCTAGCCTTACTCGACCGCAGATTACCAAGCTCATTAAAGAGCAATTCCAATTAGAACTAACCTATAAGCAATTTCTTACCGCTAAAGAGAAAATAAAGCCAATCATTGAGAGGCTAAAAAACGACGACAATCTTTGCTTACAGATAGCTAAAGATTGTTGTTTTTTTAAGATTTCACACAGGATTCACCGCATCCAGCAACTAGAACGCATTGTAGAGAACTCAATCAATAATGGACACGAAGCTGCTGCGGTTGCCGCCATTAAGCTTATTAAGGAAGAGTTTAATATCGCACAGGAAGCGCCCAGCGTACAACTAGTTATTGGCACCGCCACGCCCCCGCCACAACAAGACGATGATCTCACCCCAGAAGACGAAGACCTTTGATTTAAGCCTGCACGCTTCACAGATGCAGGTTTTCTTAGATCCAAAGCCATTTAAGCTGTTGGTCTGCGGAAGAAGGTGGGGTAAGTCCAGATTACAGCTCACCAGAACAATAGAGCGTGCTATATCCTTTGACCAGCACTATGACCCCGCCTCACCCCCGGTTGTACTAATTACAATGCCTACGTTAAAACAGGCAAAGCAAATCTTCTGGCGCCCGCTGATTAACTTATTGTCAGATGCACCATTTGTAGATTCAATCAACCGTAGTGAGAATCGCATAGTACTGAAGGGCAATAAACCAGACATCTTGGTGCGTGGCGCTAATGATGATAATGGTGACTCCATGCGTGGCTTGAAGGTCTATTACGTTGCTGGTGATGAATGGCAGGATGTAAAGCCAAGTGTATGGACTGATGTGTTGTTGCCCGCGCTTAGTGACACCCCCGGCTCTAGCTCAATACTAACTGCAACACCAAAAGGTAAGGCACACCCGTTATATAATTTTCACCTTGATGCCCTGTCCAGTGAAGAATGGGCTTACTATCATTTTTGCACGAGGGATAATCCTTTCTTTCCGATCGCTAAACTAAGGGAAGCGAAACGCAACCTCCCACCTAAGATTTACAATCAAGAATTTAAAGCTGGCTGGGAAGATTTTGAGGGTCAGATATTTGACCAGCTACATGACAGACATCTAATCAACAACTTCCCTGCCGAACTTACTTACTACTGTGGTGTAGATTGGGGTGATGTCAATCCCGGCATCGTGGTTGTAGGGCTGTCTAAGGACTATGGAAAATTCTATATAGTGGATTCGTGGCTTAATACCAGCGGACAAGCAATCACTCAAGATGACTTTATGTCCCGGCTGGCCCAATACTGTAATAAATACAATGTCTTCCGCTGCTACATGCCTGATGACCGCCCGGCTTCTATTAAATCAGCCCGTGAGTATGGACGGAAGCAAGATATTAGAGGTATGGAGAAAGCGGTTAGCGTTGACCGCCGGGCTATTGGTGTAGTTGAGCGTTGCCAGATAGCAAACAACCTATTCTATCAAGACAACCTATTTATTAAGTCTTCAGAACGCACGCTGATAGACCAATTCCAGTCCTACCACCGTAAGCAAGATCGTAATGGAAACATACTTAATGAACCAGCCGATGGTCAACAAGACCACCTTGTAGATGCGAGTATGTACGTCCTTGCAACCTTATACGCCGCTATTCAAAAACGTAATTTATATTAATATGCCTTATCCAGTTAGTTTAACCTTCAAGGTATTAGAATCCTGCCATGAAGAATACTTGTACACTGCTGATACGCTGCGCCGCATTGACCTATTAACGGCTGGCGGTCATAAATTAGAGAAAAATATTGAGGAGTTTCTACCACAGCGTCCTGGTGAAGAAAATGTGGTCTATGAAGCCCGCCGCCGCAAGTACAACTATTTAAACTTGCTTGGTTCTGCAATCAATCAACAAGTAGCCAAGTTATCAAGCGCCGCGCTTAGTGTGTCAGGTATTGGTGAGGAACCATTCTGGGAAGAGTTTAGGGAAGATACAGACCGTGCCGGGCGATCGGAACGTGATTTACTATCTTATGTTTTTGCAGAGTTGCTCAAGTTTAAGAAGATTTACCTGCACGTTGATAAGCCACGCGCCTCGGCTACTCCACTCAACAGAGCGCAAGAACAATCATTAGGATTAAGACCTTACGTTGTTGCTTATTCTCCCTTCCAGGTAACTAACTGGCATGAGGAAGCTGGTAAACTGCAATGGATAAAGATTAGGCAGATAGTTACCGCGCAGCCCGACCCCACCAAAGAACCACAGACAATCGCGCGCTGGGTATTTATTGACAACACCAGCATTGCTACATACTCTGCTGTAGTTAAGCTTAGGGGTGGAGAGATTGAAGAGCTAAATGGCAAAGGTGTTAACGATGATACGCCCGTGGCTTTGCAGCCTGAAGTTCTGCACGGTTTAGGCGAGATTCCAGTTATCAAGCTGGAGATACCTGATACGCTTTGGGTTGCCGATCAAGCTTATCCCAAAGCCCTGGAACACTTAAAAACCGAACACACCAGACACGACATGCTGACGTTGGCTTACTTCCAGCGCACATATAAGAAGGTTCAGATTCCAGATCAGGATTTAGATGAAACCTACTCTGATGTAGAACCTATAAAGACAGGTTTGCAGCACGTCCTTGAACTAGAAGACTTCAAGTGGAACGAACCGAACGGTGGCATTATTGAGCATATCAACAACACCTTGCAGTCTATTAAGGATGAGGTGCGTGATTTGGTTAGCCTCGGCGGTGGCTCAACTACTAATGAAGCCGTCCGGCAATCTGGTGAATCCAAGGCAATGGACTTTGTTAAGCAAGAAGCCATCTTGAGACAGTATGGTTCAATCCTGACGCAAGGCTACCAGATTCTATTACAGATGGTTGCCAAGTCAGCTGGTATTGCTAATCCAGAACTTATATCTGTCACGGGATTCCAAAACTTTGAGACTGACACGTTGGAATCACTCATTACCAAAGTAACTGAATTATCAGGCATTGATTTTGCCACGCTTGCTAATAATTTACCACCCACAGCATACAAGTTGGTTTATAGCCAGCTTGTCTCACTGCTGGTAGGCAACTTGTCCGCAGAACAGCAACAGGTAATTAATGCTGAGATTGAGGCAAGAATCACTTCCCCCGCCTGATTTTTGGTTTTCCACATTTATAGGGGCAACTGGATAAGCCACAAACCAGATACCCGTACCGTAGGGCAAAACGGAAACCATATATTTAAATGGATAAATTAAACAATGACACCAGAAGAAATCACAGCTTTAGTTAGTCAGCAAATCGAAGCAGTTAAAGCTGAACTCACCCAACAGATTACCACAGCTAACCAA
Source organism: Anabaena sp. FACHB-83 (assembly GCF_014697485.1). Lineage (NCBI taxonomy): Bacteria > Bacillati > Cyanobacteriota > Cyanophyceae > Nostocales > Nostocaceae > Anabaena > Anabaena sp. FACHB-83. The sequence goes on from NZ_JACJRY010000046.1 coordinate 43,449, forward strand.
GGTCTAGCCGCAAGCTTAACCAAAGAGATTAAGAAGCTTTCGCAGCCCGCGCCTGCTACCCAAGAAGAACCTGAGAAGGAATCGTTAACCCTTAAGTCTTTGAAGCAGCAGTTGTCAGATATGCAAGAGCAATTAGCTGCCAAAGATAGACAAGCACTTGATGCAATGAAGCGGTCTGGGGTTGCTGAGGCGATCGGACAATTAAAAGCTCTCTCCCCCGGCATTCTCCAAAAGTTAATCCTTACAGAGTATGGAGATGCTTTGAAGCAAGATAGCGGCGTGTGGTATGTAGAATCTCCCACTGTTGGCGTGAAGCCATTAGCCACTGTTCTCAGTGATTTCCTAAAGACTGATGATGGCAAGTTATTCGTGCCTCCTTCTGGCATAAACGGGAGTGGTGCTACCGAGAGTAAGCCCATCCCAGCTACCAGTGAATCACCAAAAGCTGAAGATTTACTGGTTCAAGCTTTTAGTAATCCCCAAGCTTTTTCAAACTTTACATAGACAAATATGGCAACGATTATTTCCCCAGTTGATGCACTTCAGCTTCTAGTTCAGGAGGAGGTGGCTTCAACTCCATTGGATATGTATCCGATGCTCGACAGACTCCGTGCAGCTGGTAATATACGTGTTGCGCGCCAACGCCAAATTAAATGGAATGTTAATGCTGGTGGTGCAACTGCAACTGGTGAAGCTACTAGCGCGTCTATTTCTGCATTCAGTGCTGATACTTACGTACCTGCTACTCTAGCGATCGGAGAGAATAGAATCCGGCACTCCTTTAGTATTCAAAAGGAGTTGATTGCTGAGGCCGCCTCCGCCGGTAAAGGAGTTCTACGCGATTTATTCACTGCTGACATCAGAAGTGGTATTAGAATCTGTCTGGAAACACTTCAAACACAGATATACACTGGTACAGGTTTAGCCGCCAACGGTGGTGTTGTAGGACTGCAAGAAGCTGTCACAGCTGCAACTTATGCCAACATTAACAGCGCCACCTACACAAGCTGGGCAAGCTTCCGCAGTGCTAACGCGGGTACAAACCGCGCCCTCACTTTAGCTCTACTCACAGGTATGGAGGTAGGTATATATAACCGTGGTGGTAATTTCACCGCAATTTATACCACTCCAGCCATCGTAGCTACTTATAAGGCATTGTTTGCTGCACAGGCTAACGTCCAACCGGCTGCAATTCCTTCCATGACTGTTGACTTAGGTTACACGGGTGTAGCCTACGCTGGTCGTCCGATCATCCAAGACCCATATTGCCCAGCCAACCGATTATTCTGGGTTGATGAGCGCGATATCTTCTTACATACCTACGGGCAAAGCAACTCTCAGGCTCAAGAAGGGTTCCAGTTCTGCTTCGAGCAGCTTCCGAGCGACAACCCTGACGCTCTGCGCTACACAGTTTACATCAAACCCCAGTTGCAGGTTTTCAACCGTCCCAAAGACCTCGCACAATTAGCGGACATCACCTGATAATATGGCTGTACTCAGTCAAGACCAGATTGAGCGTATTGAACTACTGTGTGGATACGCTCAATTTCAATCATTAACCAGATCACAATTGCAGCTTGATTTCACCCAGTCTGTGGTTGACCGCGTGGCAGAAATCCTTTCCCAGCTTGACACTATTGATGCTCAGTTGGTTCAGGTTAGAGAAGATAACTATGTAACAGAGAGCCGGGGTACTAAGCTTAACTATGCTTATCACACAAAGCAGTTGAGGTTGTCCGGGCTTAACTTATTGAAGGAACTGGCCAGCATCCTCGGCATTACTCTGTTAAAGAATCGCTACCTCCCCGGCGATTACACAAACATCTCCTACTGGTAACAAAGATGATTTCATCTAGTGTCACGTTCAGGGGCAAAATCTTTGAGCGTGATATCACCAATAAATCCATCACGCAAGCGATAGAAAACACAGCAGACTGGGCGCAGAATAGGTTTAAATCTGCAACTCCGGTACGTAGTGGAAGGATGCGTGATGGTTGGACTGCCACGCCTCAGCGCCGGGAGTTGTTTATTACTAATAATGTGCCTTATGCCGATATCGTTTCACGCCGCGTCGGGCTCTACGGCAAAACCATACCAATGGCTGAGCAAAGGCTGAGGCAGGAGTTAAGAAGCATATATGACTCTTTATAGTAAACTCGCTGAGGTTGAGGCAAAGGTTGGACAAATAGAAACAAAATTAGGCTTACCACAGCGTAAGAACCTGCTGGTACGCCAAATTGTAAACAACCATATTGCCAAAACCTCAGTTATAACAGACCACTTAATCACGCCTAAGCCGTACATTACTAACGTCGCGCCCCGGCTGGTTAACCTACAGGTAGCGTCTGAGGGTGTTGATCAGGTGTTTATTGCCGCAAGTGACACGCAGGTTGAAATCCCCCGCACCTATCCTAAAAACTTCTTCCTTACCGTTGGGTCATTAAAAACAATATATATGATAGACCCCCCACTTACTTCAGGCGGGGCAATTTCGTATATAAACCCAACTACTAAGACCATTAATGGTTATTTCCATAACTTAATCTACCTGTCGGACAATGACCCTACTAGGTGGCTTTTGGTGCTGAGGCAGGAGACTGATAAGAGATGAATATTATCACCGCCCGCGAGGCTATTAGAGCTTTCGTTGATGCAAACATCCCTATCTACCGATGGGATATGGATGTGCCGGATGTACTTTACTACAACCGTGGTGGCTTCAACATTTTTGCTAATACGGCAATAGAGTTACCTTTGCAGGAGTTAGTTTCTGTTAGGGAAGGTAATAACGGCGTGGTTGCCAGCGTGCGCTTCCCTTACCGCGTTACGTGGATATTCAACGGTGACCAGCCAATTAACTCCCTGCCATTTAAAGCTGTGGAAGCTGTGGTGGCTAATATTCAAGTCCTGGCGCTCATCAGAAGACCAAGCCCAGACTTTACACAGTTTACTCCTTACCAAGAACCAGACACTGTAACCATCTCTAATACAGAGGATGAATCTAAAGATTGGTTATTGAGTGCTAACTTCAGCTTTGATGCCACGTTTAGGGTTACCACGCTGGCGGACACCTCAGACCTCACCTCCCCCGGCTACTTTGATTTAGGAGATGAGCCAGTAGTTAACGACATCTCCATTAAGGTACATAAGGCAGAGCAAGGTTTTGACCGCACCAATAACACAACGTTCAAGCTCGACAACACTATAAATATCGAACCGTAAAAATAATGGTTAATGTTTTTGCTAACTTCCTTTCTCCGGGCGTTAAGGTAAGTGAAAGTGCCCAAGGATACAGAAATTTAGAAATCGCCAGCCACAGCCACGTATACATGATTGGCTCTGGTGCGTCTGGTAGTTTCAACACCCCCACTCAGGTTACTAGCCTGGCTGACTTCACCAATGTTTTTGGGGCTAGTCCTAGTACTGATGAAGTAAAGCTATTCTTCAGAAACAACCGCCGGGGCATCCTGTACTTTGTACGTACACAGATTGCCCAGCGAAATGAAATTACTATTAGTAGCGCGGCGGCTGGTGCTTATAGAACCCATTTGGGATCTATGAAGTAGCTAACCGTTTGAGCATAAGTCTGACAAAACAGAGATGAATTTTAGTCGTCGCATTCTCCAAAGTTCTTTCAAAATTTTTGACC